>NZ_JBJHAG010000001.1:0-302102 GCF_054050925.1 Modestobacter sp. SYSU DS0657
GCCGGCCGGCCCCGGAACCGGGGCCGGCCGGCCGCCGATCACACGTCCTCGACGCTGGAGGGCTCGCGGCGGGAGAGGTCGATGCCCAGCTCCTCCGCGGCCCGGAACACCTCGTCGTCGGTGTCGCGCAGCTCTATCGCCTGGCCGTCGCCGGAGAGGACCTCCACGTTCAGGCAGAGCGACTGGAGCTCCTTGAGCAGCACCTTGAACGACTCGGGGATGCCCGGCTCCGGGATGTTCTCGCCCTTGACGATGGCCTCGTAGACCTTGACGCGGCCGAGGATGTCGTCGGACTTGATGGTGAGCAGCTCCTGCAGCGCGTACGCGGCGCCGTAGGCCTGCATCGCCCAGCACTCCATCTCACCGAAGCGCTGGCCACCGAACTGCGCCTTACCACCCAGCGGCTGCTGCGTGATCATCGAGTACGGCCCGGTCGAGCGGGCGTGGATCTTGTCGTCGACCAGGTGCAGCAGCTTCAGGATGTAGACGTAGCCGACCGAGATGGGCTCGGGGAACGGCTCGCCGGAACGGCCGTCGAACAGCCGGGCCTTGCCGGTCTCCTTGACCATCCGGTTGCCGTCGCGGTTCGGGATCGTCGAGCCGAGCAGGCCGATGATCTCGTCCTCCTTGGCGCCGTCGAACACCGGAGTCGCGGTCCGGGTGCCCGGTGCGGCCTGGCGTGCGGCGGCAGGCAGCCGGGACGCCCACTCCGGGGTGCCCTCGACCTCCCAGCCGGTCTTGGCGATCCACCCGAGGTGGGTCTCCAGCACCTGGCCGACGTTCATCCGGCCGGGCACGCCCAGCGGGTTGAGCACGATGTCGACCGGGGTGCCGTCCTCGAGGAACGGCATGTCCTCCTGCGGGAGGATCTTGGAGATGACGCCCTTGTTGCCGTGGCGGCCGGCCAGCTTGTCACCGTCGCTGATCTTGCGCATCTGGGCCACGTAGACCCGGATCAGCTCGTTCACGCCGGCGGGCAGCTCGTCGCCGTCCTCGCGGGAGAAGACCCGGACGCCGATGACCTTGCCGGACTCACCGTGCTTGACCTTGAGGCTGGTGTCGCGGACCTCGCGGGCCTTCTCACCGAAGATCGCCCGCAGCAGCCGCTCCTCGGGGGTCAGCTCCGTCTCGCCCTTGGGCGTGACCTTGCCGACGAGGATGTCGCCGGGGACGACCTCGGCACCGATGCGGATGATGCCGCGCTCGTCGAGGTCGGCGAGGACCTCCTCGGAGACGTTCGGGATGTCCCGGGTGATCTCCTCGGCACCGAGCTTGGTGTCGCGGGCGTCGACCTCGAACTCCTCGATGTGGATCGAGGACAGGACGTCGTCCTGCACGAGGCGCTGCGACAGGATGATCGCGTCCTCGTAGTTGTGGCCCTCCCACGGCATGAAGGCGACGAGCAGGTTCTTGCCCAGCGCCATCTCGCCCTCGTCGGTGCAGGGGCCGTCGGCGATGACCTGACCGACCTCGACCCGCTGGCCCTCCTCGACCACCGGGGTCTGGTTGATCGAGGTGCCCTGGTTCGAGCGGCGGAACTTCAGCAGCCGGTAGGTCTGCCGGGTGCCGTCGTCGGCCATCACGGTGACGTAGTCGGCGGTGGAGTCCTCGACCACACCGGCCTTCTCGGCCACCACGACGTCGCCGGCGTCCACCGCGGCACGCAGCTCCATGCCGGTGCCGACCAGCGGCGCCTCGCTGCGCAGCAGCGGGACGGCCTGACGCTGCATGTTCGCGCCCATCAGGGCCCGGTTCGCGTCGTCGTGCTCGAGGAACGGGATCATCGCCGTCGCGACCGAGGTCATCTGCCGCGGCGAGACGTCCATGTAGTCGACGTTCTCGGGGGCGAGGTAGTCGACCTCACCGCCCTTGGTGCGGACCAGGACCCGCTCCTCGGCCAGGCGGCCGCTCGCGTCCAGCGGGGAGTTGGCCTGCGCGACGACGAAGCGGTCCTCCTCGTCGGCGGTCAGGTAGTCGATCTGGTCGGTGACCTGACCGTTCTCCACCTTGCGGTACGGCGTCTCGATGAAGCCGAAGGGGTTGACCCGGCCGAAGGAGGACAGCGAGCCGATCAGGCCGATGTTCGGGCCTTCCGGCGTCTCGATCGGGCACATCCGGCCGTAGTGGCTGGGGTGCACGTCGCGCACCTCCATGCCCGCGCGCTCACGGGACAGACCACCCGGGCCCAGCGCCGACAGGCGGCGCTTGTGGGTCAGGCCCGCGAGCGGGTTGGTCTGGTCCATGAACTGCGACAGCTGGCTGGTGCCGAAGAACTCCTTGATGGAGGCGACGACCGGCCGGATGTTGATCAGGGTCTGCGGCGTGATCGCCTCGACGTCCTGGGTCGTCATCCGCTCGCGGACGACGCGCTCCATGCGGGACAGCCCGACCCGGATCTGGTTCTGGATCAGCTCGCCCACGGTGCGCAGCCGGCGGTTGCCGAAGTGGTCGATGTCGTCGACGCCGTGGTCGGGCTCGCCCGCGTGCAGGCGCACCACGTACTCGATGGTGGCGACGATGTCGTCCTCGGTCAGCGTGGTCGTCGCGGTGGGGGCGTCGACGCCGAGCTTCTTGTTGACCTTGTACCGGCCGACCTTGGCCAGGTCGTAGCGCTTCGGGTTGAAGAACAGGTTCTCCAGCAGCGCCTGCGCGGACTCACGCGTCGGCGGCTCGCCCGGGCGCAGCTTGCGGTAGATGTCGAGCAGCGCCTCGTCCTGGCCGGCGATGTGGTCCTTCTCCAGGGTGGCCAGCATGGTCGGCGACCACTGGAAGTGCTCGCGGATGCGGTCCTCGGTCCAGCCCAGCGCCTTGAGCAGCACGCTGACCGGCTGGCGGCGCTTGCGGTCGATGCGGACGCCGACGGTGTCGCGCTTGTCGACGTCGAACTCCAGCCACGCACCGCGGCTGGGGATGACCTTGGCGCTGAAGACGTCCTTGTCCGAGGTCTTGTCCAGCGCCTTGTCGAAGTAGACGCCGGGGCTGCGGACCAGCTGCGAGACGACCACGCGCTCGGTCCCGTTGATGACGAAGGTGCCCTTGTTCGTCATGATCGGGAAGTCGCCCATGAACACCGTCTGGCTCTTGATCTCACCAGTGGTGTTGTTCATGAACTCGGCGGTGACGAACAGCGGCGCCGCGTAGGTCATGTCCTTGTCCTTGCACTCCTCGAGCGACGCCTTGACGTCCTCGAAGCGCGGGTTGGAGAAGGACAGCGACATCGAGCCGCTGAAGTCCTCGATCGGCGAGATCTCCTCGAGGATCTCGGCCAGACCGCCGACGGCGCCGGCCTGCTCCTCGGGGGGGAGGGTGGCGCGCCAGACGGGGCTGCCGACCAGCCACTCGAACGAGGCGGTCTGCAGGCCGAGCAGGTCGGGGACCTCGAGCGGCTCGTGGATCTTGGCGAACGAGACGCGGAGCGGCGCGCCGGGGATCTTCTGGTGGTCGGTGCCGCCGGTGCGGGGACCGGCCTGCAGCTCGACCGCGGCCGGGGTGCTGCTGGGGGACTCGGTGGTGCCGGGGGTGATGCTGGTGGGGCGAGAGCCTGCCAAGATGCGTCCTTTCGAGGACCTCACGACGTGCGGGCGGTGGGTGCAGTTCGTCCTGGGTCGTCGTCGTTGTCGGCGAGGCTGACCGCGGATGCCGGGCCCCGTCGGTACGGTCAACACGGGGTCGCCCGGAGCCGTTCCCCGGGCACCCCTCGTGACCCGTTTCGGCGGGCTGGCAGTCAGAGGGCAGCGCAACAGGAGACCCTACCCCTGCTACGCGCCGGTGTCCACGTCGGGCCGCTGGTGCGGCGCGGGACACACCCATCGGTGTACCCGGCGCCGTCGCGGTCCCCGTCGTCGTGCCGGGACGCCGTGCGTCGGGGGACGCCGACCGCGTGGGCCGGCGGGGCTGCCGGGCGTCGATGATGCCAGCGCCCCGGCTCGGTGCGGGCAGGCACGCCGGGATCCGGACGGTGCGCCCGGGTACGCCGCAGGGGCCGCCCTCCGTGCGGAGGACGGCCCCTGTCGGGTCGTGCACGCCCGGCTTCCGCCGGGCAGGGGGGTCACGTCACCGTGACGTACCCGGCGTCCGAGGACGCCGGGCAGGGGGTCACTTGACGGTGACGGTGGCGCCGGCGCCCTCGAGGGCGGCCTTGGCCTTCTCCGCGGCGTCCTTGGCGACCTTCTCCAGGATCGGCTTCGGCGCGTTGTCGACCAGGTCCTTGGCCTCCTTGAGGCCGAGCGAGGTCAGGCCGCGCACCTCCTTGATGACCTGGATCTTCTTGTCACCGGCGGCCTCGAGGATGACGTCGAACTCGTCCTGCTCGACGGCGGCGGCCTCGCCACCGCCACCACCGGCGGCCGGGGCGGCCGCGACGGCGACGGGGGCAGCGGCGGTGACCTCGAAGGTCTCCTCGAACTGCTTCACGAAGTCCGACAGCTCCAGGAGGGTCATCTCCTTGAAGGCGTCGAGCAGCTCGTCAGTGGAAAGCTTGGCCATGGTGTCTCCTTGGTGGGTCAGGCGTCGCTGGCCGCGGTGTCCGCGGCAGCGTCGGTGGTCTCGGGGGTGGTGTCAGCAGCAGCTGCGTCCGCGGCAGGAGCGCCCTCAGCGGGCTTCTTCTCCTGCAGCGCGGCCGCCAGACGGGCGACCTGGGACAGCGGGGCCTGGAACAGCCCGGCGGCCTTGGTCAGGTTGCCCTTCATCGCACCGGCCAGCTTGGCCAGCAGGACCTCGCGCGGCTCGACGTCGGCGAGGCGGGTGACCTCGGAGGCGTCGACCGTGCGGCCGTCGACCACGCCACCCTTGACGACGAGCGACGGGTTGGCCCGCGCGAAGTCGCGGATGGCCTTGGCGGCCTCGACCGGGTCGCCCTCGATGAAGGCGATCGCGGTGGGGCCGTTCAGCAGCGGGCCCAGGTCGGAGAAACCGACCGAGTCCGCCGCCCGCTTCGTCAGGGTGTTCTTGACGACGGCATAGCTGCTGCCCGCACCGAGGGAACGACGCAGCTCGGTCAGCTGCGCCACGGTCAGCCCGCGGTACTCGGTGAGCACGGCCGCGCTGGATGCCTGAAAACGCTCGGTGATCTCCTGGATCGCGGCGTCCTTGGCCTGCGTGGGCATGGGCCTCCTCTCGCTGTCGGGCGACCACCGGCCGGTGCGCGCACGTGCACGATCGGGGCCCGGAGACGAGGAACGCCCCGGCGCAGGGCGCACGGGGCGAGAAAGGCCGGTGGCCCCGGGTCAGCCGACCCGAGCTCCGACACGTTCGTCGAACCGTCCACCTGCGCGGGCCGTCCGGTGATCCGGACCTTCGATCGCACGCGGACGTGCGACGACCAAGCGGTCATGGGGGGAACAGCGGCAACTGTACGTCATGGCACGCCCTCGACGCCAACCGCCTTCGTCACGGCCCGCTGCCAGAGACCTGGACCGGCGGGGTCGAACGGGCCGGGAACGACGGACGGCGCCACCCCGCGAGAGGTGACGCCGTCCGTCTGGCCCCCAGCAGGGGCCCGCCGCGAGCTAGCGAGCGGCGGGGGGCAGGGGGTCCTTCATCAGGCGTTGGCCTCGTCGACCGTCAGGTTGCGGGTGCGGTTCGGGTCGACCGGGATGCCCGGGCCCATGGTCGTGGAGATGGTGACCTTCTTGAGGTAGCGCCCCTTGGCCGCGGACGGCTTGGCGCGGAGCACCTCGTCGAGGGCGGCGGCGTAGTTCTCCACCAGCTTGGTCTCGTCGAAGGACGCCTTGCCGATCACCAGGTGCAGGTTGGCCTGCTTGTCGACGCGGAAGTTGATCTTCCCGCCCTTGATGTCGTTGACGGCCTTGGTGACGTCGGGGGTCACGGTGCCGGTCTTCGGGTTCGGCATCAGGCCGCGGGGGCCGAGGATGCGGGCGATGCGACCGACCTTGGCCATCTGGTCGGGGGTCGCGATCGCGGCGTCGAAGTCGAGGAAGCCGCCCTGGATCCGCTCGATCAGGTCGTCGGAGCCGACCACGTCGGCGCCGGCGGCCTCGGCCTCGGCGGCCTTGTCGCCGGTCGCGAAGACGATGACCCGGGCGGTCTTGCCGGTGCCGTGGGGCAGGTTGACCGTGCCGCGGACCATCTGGTCGGCCTTGCGCGGGTCGACGCCGAGCCGGATCGCGACCTCGACGGTGGCGTCGTACTTGGTGGTCGACGTCTGCTTGGCCAGGCCGGCGGCCTGCAGCGGGCTGTACAGCCCGTCCGCGTCGACCAGCTCGGCGGCCTTGCGGTAGTTCTTGCCGTGCTTCGCCATGGTGGTGCTCCTTCCCCCCGGGTCGGGGGTCGCGTGGTGCGCGGGCCCGGCGAGGCCCTCCCACGATTGCTGTCCGGGCCCGTCGGACCCGGAGGTGGAACGCCGCCGTCAACCGGCGGCTTCCCTCACTGGACCGTGATGCCCATCGACCGGGCGGTGCCGGCGATGATCTTCTCGGCGTGGTCGAGGTCGTTGGCGTTCAGGTCCGCCATCTTGGTCTGCGCGATCTCGCGGACCTGGTCGCGGGTGACGGTGGCGACCTTGGTCTTGTGCGGCTCGCCCGACCCCTTCTCGACACCAGCGGCCTTGAGCAGCATGCGCGCAGCCGGCGGGGTCTTGGTGACGAAGGTGAACGACCGGTCCTCGAAGACCGAGATCTCGACCGGGATGACGTTGCCGCGCTGCGACTCGGTCGCGGCGTTGTACGCCTTGCAGAACTCCATGATGTTGACGCCGTGCTGACCGAGGGCCGGGCCCACGGGCGGCGCGGGGGTGGCCGCGCCGGCGTTGATCTGGAGCTTGATGACCGCGGTCAACCGCTTCCTGGGGGGCATGACTTCCTTCTTCTGTGTGCGTTGACTAGTTCAGTTCGACGGCCCCGCTGCAGGGGCCCGCCGCGAGCTTGCGAGCGGTGGGGAGCAGCGGGGTCCTTCTCACAACTTGGCGACCTGGGTGAACGAGAGCTCGACCGGCGTCTCGCGGCCGAAGATGGAGACGAGGACCTGCAGCTTCTGCTGCTCGGCGTTGATCTCGTTGATCGTGGCCGGCAGCGTGGCGAACGGGCCGTCCATGACGGTGACCGACTCGCCGACCTCGAACTCCACCGTGGGAACCGGGCCGGCAGCGGGCGTGCTGGTCTCGGTCGCCGCCGCCGTGGGCTTGACCGGGGTGTCGGCGACCAGCAGGTTGACGACCTCGTCGATGCTCAGCGGTGAGGGCTTGGAGGTCGCGCCCACGAATCCGGTGACCCCGGGAGTGTTGCGGACCGCACCCCAGGACTCGTCGTTGAGGTCCATCCGGACCAGCAGGTACCCGGGCAGCTTCTTGCGGTTGACCTGGGTCCGCTTGCCGTTCTTGATCTCGGTGACCTCCTCGGTGGGCACCTCGATCTGGAAGATGTAGTCCTCCATGTCCAGCGACGTGATGCGGGACTCCAGGTTGGTCTTCACCTTGTTCTCGTAGCCGGCGTACGAGTGGATGACGTACCAGTCGCCGAACTGGGTGCGCAGCGTCGAGCGCAGCGCCTCCCGGGGGTCCTCGTCGGCCTCCTGGGCCGCCTCGAGCGACTCGGCGACCACCGGGTCGTGGTCGGGCGCCGGCGCGGGCAGCGGGTCACCGGCCAGGGTGTCCGACTCGCCGGACTCCACCTCGGGGACGACGTCGGAGACGCCGGTCGCGGTGTCCTGGTCGGTGGTGTCGCTGGACCCCTCGGCTGCGCCGGGCTCGTCGGCCCCGGTCTCGAGGTCGGCGGCGCCGCGCACGTCGAACCGTGCGTCGTCGAGGTCGGTGCCCTCGACGGCGTTGTCGGTCTCGAAGGGCTCGCGGGGGTCTGTCACGTGGTCTCTTCCTCCTGGGTTCGGTGCAGCTCGCGGGGCGCTCAGCCGAAGACGGCGAGCACGCCCTGGGCGAAGACGATGTCCATGCCGGCGACGAGCGCGACCATCACCGCCACGAAGATGATCACCACTGTGGTGTAGGTGATCAGCTCCTTGCGGCCCGGCCAGATGACCTTGCGCAGCTCGGCGACGACCTCACGGAGAAACCGGCCGATGCTGCGCTTGTCCCGCAGCTCCTCGGCGCGCGCCCGCTCGGCGGCCGCCCGCGAACGGGTGCCCTCCCCGGTGCGCCCCTCGGCCGGCCGGCCGGCCGGGCGGCTGCTCGCTCGGCCGGTGTCGCGCTGCCGGCGGGTGGGGGTGGCGACGGCCTTGTCCTCGTCGGTCTCCGCCTCGTCGGCGAGCTCCGCCTCGGCCGCCTCGAGCTCGGCAGCGTCGTCGACGCCCGGCGCCTCGCGGTCGAACTGCTCGGCGTCAGGCCGCTCGCCGTTCGGCTCGCCGTCCTTCTCGCTCACAACGCCTCGCTCTGCTCGATGGATCGCCTGCGCCGGCTCGGCACCGGTCGTCGGTCGGTGGCAGGGGTGACAGGACTTGAACCTGCAGCCTGCGGTTTTGGAGACCGCTGCTCTGCCAATTGAGCTACACCCCTAGGAGCCCCACGGGCCACCCCTCGGCCCTCCACGAGCGTTGCTCGCGCAGGACACCTGGAACACCCTCAGGAACACCCGCCCGGGACCGGTCCGCGCCGCAGCGCTGCCGGGCCCCAGAGGGTCCCGGGGCACGCCGGTGGCGGGGTCAAGCTGGCCCCAGGTCGTCGAGTGTACGGGACCGGCGGGAGCGGTGGCCAACACGGCCGGGCAGGCCCCCCTCCGGCGGGGGCACCGGGCCGCTCACCCGGCGAATTCCCGAGGGACGCCACCGCCGCCACAGGACCGCGGGGGCGGTGCGGAGGTCGGGGTGGACCGCACGACCTCCGCACCTGCGGCCGCGCGAGGTCCGCGGCGGGGCCGGAGGCCGGCCGGACGGCGGGGCGGTCGGTGCCCCCGCACCATCCGGACCGCGGCCGGCCAGGCCGCCGTCACGAGGAAGGGGGCTGCAGCGGTCGGGGGCGCACGGCCGTCCCCGAGCCGGTCTCAGGCGAGCGCGACGACGGCGCGGGCCAGGGAGAGCACCTTCTCGCCACCGCTGGTCACGGTCAGGTCGACGCGGACCCGACCGTCGTCCAGCAGCGCGGCGACCCGGCCGCGGACGGTGACCTCTGCGCCGGCGTCGTCGTCGGGGACGACGACCGGCCGGCTGAACCGGACGTGGTAGTCGACGACCGCACCCGGGTCGCCCGCCCACGCGGTGACCGCCCGGGCCGCCAGACCAGCGGTGAGCATGCCGTGGGCGATGACGCCCGGCAGGCCGACCTCGCCGGCCACGCGATCGCTCCAGTGGATGACGTTGAAGTCGCCCGAGGCGCCGGCGTAGCGGACCAGGTCCGCGCGGGTGACCCGCGAGGTCTGCTCCGGGAGCTCGGTGCCGACCGCGACGTCCGCGGCGCGCAGCCGGGTCACGCGGTGCCCCGAGCGACGAGCATCGAGCGGGTGGTGCAGACCGGCTCGCCGCCCTCGGTGGCCAGGTCGACCCGGGTGGTCAGCATGTCGTTGCCGGCCACGGACCGGACCGCGTCGATCGTGGCGGTGGCCACCAGCCGGTCACCGGCCCGGACGGGGCGGTGGTGGGTGAAGCGCTGCTCGCCGTGCACCACGCGGCCGTAGTCGATCCCCACGTCCGGGTCCTCGACGACGACGTTGCCGGCTCCGAGGCTCAGCACGATCGCGAACGTGGGCGGCGCGATGACGTCGGGGTGGCCGAGCGCCTGCGCCGCGACCGGGTCGCGGTAGACCGGGTCGGGGTCACCGAGCGCGGTGGCGAACTCGGCGATCTTCTCCCGCCCGACCTCGTAGACGGCAGAGGGCGGGTAGCTGCGCCCGACCAGTCCTGGGTCCAGCGCCATGCTCCCGCCCTCTCGCCTCGACGTCCGCTGGGGTCAGCGGGTCTCGCGGTGCAGCGTGTGCTTGCGGTCGGTCGGGCAGTACTTCTTCAGCTCGATCCGGTCGGGGTCGTTCCGCCGGTTCTTGCGAGTGATGTAGTTGCGGTTCTTGCACTCCTGGCACGCCAGGGTGATCTTCGGACGGACGTCTGTGGCGGCCATGAGTGTGTCCTCGCCTTGTTCTGGTCAGTGGGTGGTGCCCGCGCCCGACAGGTGCCGGACACGACGACGGACCCCGAGAACGGGGTCCGTCTGGAGTAGCGGTGACCGGACTTGAACCGGTGACACAGCGATTATGAGCCGCTTGCTCTACCAGGCTGAGCTACACCGCCGGGTGACCGTGCGGCCCGGTCTCGCGACTGGACCGGTGGTCGGTACTCGATCGTACGAGCCCCTTTACGGAATCGAACCGTAGACCTTCTCCTTACCATGGAGACGCTCTGCCGACTGAGCTAAAGGGGCCTGCTCCGAGGAGCCGTGGAGAACTGTACCTGATGCCTTCGGCCTCCCTGCAGGGGCCCGCCGCGAGCCTGCGAGCGGTGGGGGGCAGGGAGGTCCTTCCTCAGGTTCGGACGAACAACCGGCGGTGGGTGCCCCCCGGCGCGGCGGTGCGCACCCCGGTGCGGGCCAGCAGCCAGCCCTCCAGCCGGTCCTCCGGCAGCGGCCGGCTGACCAGGAAGCCCTGCACCTTGTCGCAGCCCATCTGGGCCAGCAGGTCGCGGGTCACCTCGTCCTCGACGCCCTCGGCGACCACCCGGAGACCGAGGTTGTGCGCCAGCTCGACGATCGAACGGGCGATGAAGGACTCGTTCTGGCTGGTCGACATGCCCAGCACGAAGCTCTTGTCGATCTTCAGCTCGTCGATGGGCAGCGCGCGCAGCTGGGACAGCGAGGAGTAGCCGGTGCCGAAGTCGTCCATCGACAGCCGCAGCCCCAGGGCGTGCAGGTCGGCCAGGACGGTGCTGTTGCGCACGGTGTCGTCGACGACGCTGCCCTCGGTGAGCTCGAGGGTGAGCAGCTCCCCGGGGACCCCGTGGTGCCGCAGCGCGCGGCGCACCCGGTCGACCAGGTCGGGCTCGGCGAGGCAGTGGGCGGAGAGGTTGACCGCCACCGACAACGCGATGTCCTGGTCCAGCCAGCGCCGGCAGCGGTCGAGCGCCCGGTCCAGCACGTGGTCGGTGAGCGACCCGATGCGGCCGATCTGCTCGGCCAGGGCGATGAAGTCGTCCGGGGGCACGTCGCCGTACCGGGGGTGAGCCCACCGGACCAGCGTCTCGACCGAGACGATGTCGGAGGTGCGGGTCTCCACGATCGGCTGGAACACCACCGTGATCTGCCCCTCGGCGATCGCCGCCTCCAGCTCCGTGCCCAGCTGGAGCCGGCGCAGGCTCTGCTGGTCCAGCACCGGGTGGTACGTGGCGACCCCACTGGACCCGTGCGCGGCCAGCAGCGCGACGTCGGCCCGCTGGATCAGCGCGCCGGCGTGCGAGCCGTGCACCGGGGCGGCGGCCACGCCGATGGTCAGCGAGACCTCCAGGTCCAGCCCGGCGACCCGGGCACGGGTGGAGGCGGCCTCCCGCAGCCGTCGGGCGGCCCGCTCGGTGGCCGCCAGCGACAACCCTGGCAGCAGGACGGCGAACTGGCCGCCCTCCATCCGAGCCAGCACGGCCTGCGGCGGAGCGTGCTCGCGCAGCAGCCCCGCGGTCACCATCAGCAGCTCGTCGCTGGCTGCGTGCCCCAGGGTGTCGGTGACGTTGGTGTAGCCGTCCAGCGCAGCCAGCACCAGCCCGACGCGGGCGGTCTCGGGCTCGGCCTGCAGCAGCGCGTCGATCTCCGCGGCCAGCCGCTGCCGGTTGGGCAGGCCGGTGAGCCGGTCGTGGTCGGCGTCGTGCCGGATCTGACCGAGGAGCTGCTGCTGGCGGATCGCCGCGTTGACGTGGGTCAGCATCGACTCCAGCGCCGCCCGGTCGGCGGCGGCGAAGGTGACGCTGTCACTGCGCCGGTCGCAGACCTCGAGGTACCCGGGCTCGCCGGCCGCGGTGACCACGGCCGCGCCGAGCACCTCGCGCGCCCCACGCCGGTCCAGCGCGGCGAGCTCGCCCCCCTGTGCGCGAGCTGCCGACACGAGGACCGCACCGGTCGCGTCCGGGGCGGTGGCCCGGCGCCGCAGCAGGTCGTCGGGGTCGCCGGGGCCGTCGTACCAGGCCAGGTCGGTGTCGGTGGCGTCGACGAGGAGCACCGGCCCGTCGTCCAGGTACGGCGGCAGCCAGAGCGCGACCCGGTCGGCGTTGAGCAGCTCCCGGACCGCCCGCACGATCTCCTGCGTGCCCGTCTCGTCCGGGCTGACCAGCTCGACCCGGCGGGCGAAGTCGTAGACCCGCTGCACCGTCCGCCGCTCCCGCGCGGCCCGCGCCGACTGGCGGAAGATCGCGACCACGCTCAGCAGCACCGGGACGATGAGGAGCCAGGCCCAGGCGGTCCGGTCGATGAGCAGCATCGCGGTGACCGCCACCGCGACGCTCAGCGGACCCAACGCCGCGCTCGTCAGCGCGGCGGTGACGAACGGCCAGCCGGGGAAGCCGTTGGTCAGCGAGACCGCGGCCCCGACCCCGACGATGCTGACCAGGCCAGTGGCGGCCACCGCCAGGACCAGGGACAGCCAGCTCAACGGTTCGGCGACGTCCAGCGGGGGCAGGACGGACAGCACGGCCAGAGCAGCGCACAGCTCGATCACCGCGAGGGCGGCGTTGAAGACGATCTTCGCCGGGGGGATGCGCCGCACGCCCATGACGGCGATGAGCGCGGCGACCCTGGCGGCCGCCGTCCACCAGCCACCCACCTCGACCAGCCCCACGACGACGGCGATCTCGGTCGGCGCGAGGGAGATGGTCTGCCGCCGGAACTCGATCTCCAGCTGGACCGACTCGGTCAGCAGCAGGGTGGCGAACAGGACGAGGACGGCCCACACGGGCGGGCTGGTCACCGCCGCAGGAAGGGCCAGCACCCCGCTGCCGACGGCGACGGCGGTCGCCATGACCGCGATCACCCACGGACGGCGGAGGGGTGACAGCTCCCCCGACCCAGGGGACGTGTGCTCGGCCAACGTCAGCCTGTCTGTCGAGGGATGGGGTCGGTCGCCGACGGTAACAGCGCACGGGGTGCTGCGGACCGCAGCTCACCCCATCGGGCAGTCACCTGGCGACTGCCCGATGGAGCGCCCGACCGGGGTCAGCGGGTCCAGCGCCAGTTGCGCGTCCACCGCCAGTTGCGGCCGGGAGCGGTGGGGCGGGCGACGGACGGGGTGATGGCGGTGGACATGGCGTCTCCTCGGGGCATGACGGTCTGCTCTGTCAGTTCTCGCTGAGCGGCAGCGGCCCACGCGGGGGCAGAGCGTCGTCCGGCAACACACCGCAGTGATCACATTGCAGAAGGTCACTCGATCGAGCAAGTCCATCCCCCACCGTGTCGAAACTTTTCGCAGTGTCGTCACACAGAGTCACTGATTGACCGATGTGACGTCATCGATCGAGGGAACCGTCACCGTCGGCGGCGCTCCCGCTCCGACGGAGGCCCGAGGGCGTCGGAGGTCAGCCCCTCCACCACGTCGTGGACCAGCGCTCCCGTCGTGCTGCCGGTGTACCGGTCCGGCAACGTGGGCAGCGTCAGGACTCCCGAGGTGCGGGTGAACGCCGCGCTCCCGGCGTCGACGGCGGCGCGGCCCGCCGGTGTCCCCACCCCCGACGGCCGCACCCCGGCCGCCCCGGTGACGACGACGACCGCCAGCTGTCCGGCGTCCTCGGCCGTGCGGACCGGTCCGTCGTCGGGCTCGATCCGGATCCGCCCGTCCGCCTGCAGCAGCACGGCGCCGGCGTCGACGAGCACGCCGAGTCCGGTGGCGACCCTCGACCGGCGGACCAGGTCCACCGGGGCGGTGACCAGGCCGTAGACGCCCTCCCGGGAACGGGTGTCGACGAGGACCTGCGCGAATCGCAGCGCGTACCGGGCGCGGTGCCCGTACTCCTGCACCGCCACCAGGGCGCCGGTCGTCTCTGCCCGGTGCTCCCCACCGAGTGCCAGCCCGCCGACCAGACTGCTGGTCACCCGCTGCTCGGCCGCCGGCTCGGAGAGCAGCAGCCCGAGCCCGCGCAGACCGGTCACCTGCGCCGACGAGAGCTCCGTTCCGGTGCCCGCGGCGGCGAGCTCGCGGCCGAGCAGCTCCGGCTGCCCCGCCAGCAGGCTCCCGATCCTGCCGGCCAGCTGGCCCAGCGCCCCGAGGTCGACGGGCTCCGCGGCGTCCGGCTCCCCGGCTCCACCACCGGCCGGGTCGAGGCCTGCCCCCAGCGCCTGCAACGCGCTCCGGGCGACCTGGTCGGCGTCGGCCGAGTCGGCGGCCAGGTCGACCAGCGCTCCGGCGGCCCGGCCGTCGTCGTCCCAGCCCCGGCGCAGCAGGACGTCCCAGGCGGACGACGCGTGGAGCATCCGGCCCGCCGCCGCCGGGTCCCCGGCCCGGACCACGGCAGCCAGCGCCGCCGCCACCGGGTCGGGTCGCCCGGGGGTGACCCGGTCGACGGCGCGCTCCCCCTGCGCCGCCTCGCGATCGAGCAGCCGCCGGCCCCACGCGCCCGCCAGTGCCGGACCGGCAGCGGGCGCGGCGAGCACCGCCCCCATCGCGACGGCGGTCTCGTCGTGCCGCGGATCGCGGTCGTGCACCGGCAGCGCGGCCGCGGCGAGCACCTCGCGGACCCGGGGAGCGGGCTGGCCGCCGGCCCCACCCGCGGTGAGCGCGGTGGCCAGCAACCCGGCGAGCGACCCCTCCTCCCCCGTGCCGGCCTGCTGGTGGAGCAGCGCGAGCAGGAAGGTGAGCCCCTCCGCGCCCAGGGCGGTGAGGAACGCCTCGGCCACCGCGGGCACCGCCACGGCATCGGCCCAGCGGACGGTGGCGTCGCGGACGGTGGCAGCGGTGCCCGGGCCGGTGAGCTCGGTCGCCGCAGTGACGCCCATCGTCGTCAGCGCCCCGCGGCCCCACCCCGGCAGGAGCCCGGCCAGGTGCGAGGTGACGCCGGTGGCCGACCCGGCGCCCCCGCTGCCGCCCAGCCCGTGGCTCGCGGCGGCCACCAGCGCGGCGACCTCGGCCGCGTCCCCGTCCAGGTCGGCCAGCAGGCCTGCGTGCTCGGTGCACCGGGCCTCCTCCGCGGCCACGAGGCGGTCCACCAGCGCCTGGGCCTGCGGCTCGGCCGTGCCGTCGCCGCTGTGGGCGGCGCCGAGCAACCGCCCGAACTCGGCACGGGCCTGCGCGAAGTCCGCGGCCTGGTCCGCCCGCAACCCCTCCAGCCGGGCGAGAGCGCCCAGCCACAGGTCGTGGTGCTCGCCCAGTCGGCTCAGCGCCACGGTCAGGCACCGGTGCAGCTCGTCGGCGACCCCCAGGGCGGCTGCCACCTCCCCAGCCGCGACGCGCGCATCGGCGCCCTCCCAGCCGGTCAGCACCGTGGCGGGTCCGAGCAGGTGGACGGCCAGGCCGGCGGTGAAGGCAGCCGACCCCAGGTCGTCCAGGGCCGTACCGAGCGCCGTCGCCGACCCCGGGGGGTCGGGGAGGTCCACCGGCCTCGGCAGTCCGACGGTCACCGGGGTGTGCCCTCCCCGCGCACCGGCAGGACCGAGCCGTCCAGCCCGAGCCAGGAGTCGGCCGCGGCGGCCACGGCGCCACCGAGCCAGGACAGCTCGGCCGCCAGGCACCCGGCCGCCGTGCGGAGCGTCTCGGTGTACGCGCTCACCGCTGGCCCCACCGCCCCACCGACTACAGCTGCGGGCACCACCTGCCCCGAGCGGCCGACCTGCCCGGCCGCCGCCTCCAGCACCTGCGCCAGCTCGTACAGCCGGGCAGGGACCACCTCGATCGCCATGCGGGCAGTCTGGGGGCGGCCGCGCACTCCGCCCGGGCGTCGTCCACAGGCCCGGCCGGGCCGGGCGGGGAGCGGGCACTCGTCGTCCACACCGTCCACAGGCGCCGTCCACAACCGGGGGACAACGGTGCACACCAGGGCCGCGCGGGACCTACGCTGCCCGCGTGCCAGCCCGCCTGCCCGGCGTCGACCAGACGCGGCTCGACCCGGAGGCCGGGTCGACGCTGCCCTTCGTCCTGGTGTGCTGGTTGGTCGCGGCGCTGATGGTGCTCGGCGCCGTCGCCGCCTCCGACGCCTTCCTCGAGCAGCAGGAGGTGCAGTCGGTGTGCGACGGCGCCGCGCTGGCGGCGGCCAACCAGGCCGACGAGGCGGCCGTCTACCGCCAGGGCGTGGGCCCGGACCTGCCGCTGACCCGCGCGGGGGCCGAGGCGGCGGTCGCCGACCAGCTCGCCGACGCCGGGGTGCGGCTGGACGCGTGGTCGGCGGTCACCGACGGCGCCGAGGTGACGGTGCGCTGCACGCGGGCCGTGGACATCGCCTTCGGGTGGCTGTTCCTGGCCGGGGAGCCACTGGAGCGCACCGCGGTGGCCAGCGCCCGGGCCCCCACGGCACCGTGAGGCCCGCACGCTGAGACACGGCCGGGGAGGCAGAACGGCCCCCGACCGGTGGTCGGGGGCCGTTCGTACCAGGTGTGGCGGGTGAAGGATTCGAACCTTCGTAGGCTAAGCCGACGGATTTACAGTCCGCTCCCATTGGCCACTCGGGCAACCCGCCGTGGTGGTACGGAGAAGAGAGTACAAGACGAGGGTCGACCGCCCACCGGGGTACCGGTCGGTGGCCGACCGCGGTAGAGGAGGAACCGAGATGGCCGATGCGTCCTTCGACGTGGTGAGCAAGGTCGACCGGCAGGAGGTCGACAACGCCCTGAACCAGGCCGGCAAGGAGCTCTCCCAGCGGTTCGACTTCCGGGGCGTCAACGCCTCGATCGCCTGGGCCGGCGAGGACGGCGTCACGCTGACCGCCGACACCGAGGAGCGGGTGGCGGCCGCGCTGGAGGTCTTCAAGGAGAAGCTGGTCAAGCGGGGGATCTCGATGAAGGCGCTGGACGCCGGGGAGCCGCAGGCCTCCGGCAAGAGCTACAAGATCTCGGCGACGATCCAGCAGGGCATCGCCTCGGACAAGGCCAAGCAGATCGCGAAGATCATCCGCGACGAGGGCCCCAAGGGGGTGCAGGCGCAGATCCAGGGCGACCAGCTCCGGGTGAGCGGCAAGAAGCGCGACGACCTGCAGGCGGTGCAGCAGCTGCTGAAGAGCAAGGACCTCGACGTCGCCCTGCAGTTCGACAACTACCGGTGACCTGACGGGGACGGCCCCCTGGTGACGTAATGGAACGGCCCCTGGTGACGTGATGGAACGGCCCCCGTCCAGAGGCTCGCCGCGAGCTTGCGAGCGGTGAGGGGGACGGGGGTCCTTCCACTACTGGCCGAGCTGGCGGGCCATCTCCTCCAGCCGGGCGATCCGCTGCGGCATCGGCGGGTGGGTGGCGAACATCGAGGCCATCCCCGACCCGCGGAACGGGTTCGCGATCATCAGGTGGCTCTGGGTGACCAGCTGGTCGTCCTGCGGCAGCGGCCGCGCGGCCACCCCCCGCTCGAGCTTGCGCAGCGCACTGGCCAACGCCAGCGGGTCCTGCGAGAGCTCGGAGCCGGACGCGTCGGCCTGGTACTCCCGGCTGCGGCTGACCGCCATCTGCACCAGGCCGGCGGCGATCGGGCCGAGGAACACCAGCAGCAGGCTCCCCAGCGCGCCCCCGCCGCCCCGGTCGTCGGAGCGGCCACCGAACAGCGAGGCGAACATCGCCATGTGCGCCAGGTAGGTGATCACCGTGGCCATGGCGCCGGCGACCGAGCTGATCAGGATGTCGCGGTTGTAGACGTGCGAGAGCTCGTGGGCCAGCACCCCGCGCAGCTCGCGGCGGTCCAGCAGCTCCAGGATGCCCTGGGTGCAGCAGACCGCGGCGTTGCGCGGGTTGCGCCCGGTGGCGAACGCGTTCGGCTGGTCGGTGGGGCTGACGTACAGCCGGGGCATCGGCTGGCGCGCCTCGGTGGCCAGCTCTCGCACGATGGCGTACAGCTGCGGCGCCTGCGTCTCGGTCACCGGGAACGCGCGCATCGCCCGCAGCGCGAGCTTGTCGGAGTTGAAGTACGCGTAGCCGTTGACGCCGAGCGCGACCACGAGGGCGATGAACAGCCCGCCCCGGCCGAAGAAGCTGCCGACCAGCAGGATCGCCCCGGCCATCAGGCCGAGCAGGACCGCCGTCTTCAGACCGTTGTTCCACCGTTGCACGACCATCAGAACGGAGGCGGCCCCGCACCCGTTCCCCGGCGACCTGGGGAGCCGCGGTGCGGACAGGCGACCCCGTTGTGCGGTGCCTCACGTTCACGCGCGACCGGTCCGGCGCCCGCAACCCGCACGTAACCTGGCCAGCCGGAGGTACCTCACAGATGACTGGCACCACGCCCGGAACCACCACTCCAGGAATCAGCTCGGCCGCGGACGGCGTTGCCCCCGGCATGCACCCCGCCGTGGACCCGACCGTGCCCAGCTCCGCCCCCGGCGGCCTGGTGAAGAGCGTCGTCGAGCTCGACCGCGTCGTCATCCGTCTGGCCGGCGACTCCGGCGACGGCATGCAGCTGACCGGCGGCCGTTTCACCAGCGAGACGGCCTCCTTCGGCAACGACCTGTCGACGCTGCCGAACTTCCCCGCCGAGATCCGGGCGCCAACGGGCACCCTGCCCGGGGTCAGCTCCTTCCAGCTGCACTTCGCCGACCACGACATCATGACCCCCGGGGACGCCCCCGACGTGCTGGTCGTGATGAACCCGGCCGCGCTGAAGGCCAACCTCCCCGACCTCCCGGGCGGCGGGCTGATCATCGCCGACTCCGACGAGTTCACCGCCCGCAACCTGGCCAAGGTCGGCTACGCCGCCAACCCGCTGGAGGACGGCTCGCTGGAGAGCTGGCAGCTGGTGAGCGTGCCGCTGACCAGCCTCACCCTCGAGGCGCTCAAGGACTCCGGTCTCGGCAAGAAGGAGGCCGAGCGGAGCAAGAACATGTTCACGCTTGGGCTGCTCAGCTGGATGTACCACCGCCCCACCGAGGGCACCGTCCGCTTCCTGGAGCGCCAGTTCCGCCGCAAGCCGCAGATCGCCGCGGCGAACATCGCGGCCTTCCGCGCCGGCTACAACTACGGCGACACCACCGAGGCCTTCGCCGTCTCCTACCAGGTGAAGCCGGCCAAGATGGCGCCGGGGAAGTACCGGCACATCTCCGGCAACCAGGCGCTGGCCTACGGGATCATCGCCGCCGGGCACCGCTCGGGCCTGCCGGTGTTCCTCGGCGCCTACCCGATCACCCCGGCCAGCGACATCCTGCACGAGGTGTCCAAGCACAAGTCCTTCGGCGTGCGCACCTTCCAGGCCGAGGACGAGATCGCCGGCATCGGCGCCGCCCTGGGGGCGTCGTTCGGTGGCGCGCTGGGCGTGACGACGACGTCCGGTCCCGGTGTCGCGCTCAAGGCCGAGACGATCGGGCTGGCGGTGATGACCGAGCTGCCGCTGCTGATCGTCGACGTGCAGCGCGGCGGCCCGTCCACCGGGCTGCCCACCAAGACCGAGCAGTCGGACCTGCTGCAGGCCCTCTACGGCCGCAACGGCGAGGCCCCGGTCCCGGTGATCGCCCCGCGCTCCCCCGGCGACTGCTTCGACGCCACCCTGGAGGCGGTGCGGATCGCGCTGACCTACCGCACCCCGGTGATGCTGCTCTCCGACGGCTACCTGGCCAACGGGGCCGAGCCGTGGTCGATCCCGGAGGTCACGGAGCTGCCCGACCTGCGGGTGGACTTCGCCACCGCGCCCAACGGCAGCGCGGAGGACGGCACCGAGGGTGAGTTCCTGCCCTACCTGCGCGACCCGGAGACCCTGGCCCGTGCCTGGGCGGTGCCCGGCACCGCCGGCCTGCAGCACCGGATCGGCGGGCTGGAGAAGGCCGACAAGACCGGCAACATCTCCTACGACCCGGCCAACCACGACTTCATGACCCGCACCCGGCAGGCCAAGATCGACGGCATCGCCGCGTCGATCCCGGCCACCGAGGTCGACGACCCGGACGGGAATGCGCGGGTCGCGGTCATCGGTTGGGGTTCCACATACGGGCCGATCGGGGCGGCCTGCCGGCAGATCCGCTCGTCGGGCCGCTCGATCGCCCAGGTCCACCTGCGACACCTGAACCCGCTCCCGGCCGACCTCGGCGAGATCCTCGCCCGGTACGACCGGGTGATCTGCCCGGAGATGAATCTCGGGCAGCTGGCCATGGTGCTGCGGGCGAAGTACCTCATCGACGTCGTCAGCCACACCCAGGTGCGCGGGCTGCCCTTCCGGGCCGCCGAGCTCGCCGGGGTCCTGCAGGACGTCATCGACAGCACCAGCACTCCGGCCGCCGTCGCGGCCGGGAACGGAGCCACCTCGTGACTGCCCTCCAGCCGGACCAGCGCAACGCCCACGTGCACGACCTGGGGATGCCGGCCCCCGGCCCCATCGCCGACGCGATCGACCGGTCGGTCGAGCTGGCCGGTGAGAAGAACGCCACGCTCAAGGCCAAGGACCTCAAGACCGACCAGGAGGTCCGCTGGTGCCCCGGCTGCGGTGACTACGTCATCCTCAACGCCGTCCAGAGCTTCCTGCCGAGCCTGGGCATCGCCCGCGAGGACATGGTCATCGTGTCCGGCATCGGGTGCTCCTCGCGCTTCCCGTACTACATGAACACCTACGGGATGCACTCGATCCACGGCCGCGCCCCGGCGATCGCGACCGGCCTGGCCGCGTCCCGCCCGGACCTGTCGGTGTGGGTCGTCACCGGTGACGGCGACGCGCTCTCGATCGGTGGCAACCACCTGATCCACGCGCTGCGCCGCAACGTGAACATGACGATCCTGCTGTTCAACAACCGGATCTACGGGCTCACCAAGGGCCAGTACTCGCCCACCAGCGAGATCGGCAAGGTCACCAAGTCCACGCCGATGGGCTCGCTGGACCACCCGTTCAACCCGGTGTCGCTGGCGCTCGGCGCCGACGCCACCTTCGTCGGGCGGGCGATGGACTCCGACCGCAAGGGCCTGACCGACGTGCTCCGGCAGGCCGCCGAGCACCAGGGCACGTCGCTGGTGGAGATCTACCAGAACTGCAACATCTTCAACGACGGCGCGTTCGAGCTGCTCAAGGACCCGACGACGGGCCCGATGTGGACGATCCCGCTGGTGCACGGCGAGCCGCTGGTGTTCGGCCCGGGCGGCGCCTCGTGCGTGGTCCGCGACGACTTCGGCGGCCTCCGGATCGCCGAGACCAACCAGGTCGAGCCGTCGGAGATCGTGGTGCACGACGCGCACCGGGAGGACCCGGCGTACGCGTTCGCACTGTCCCGGCTCTCCAGCCAGGACCTGCGCTACACGCCGATGGGTGTCTTCCGGTCGGTGGCCAAGCCCTCGTACGAGCGGATGATGGCCGACCAGCTCGAGGACGCCGCCGCGCAGCAGCCGGCCGACCTCGACGCACTGCTGGCCGGCGGCGACAGCTGGACCGTCAGCGCCTGACCCCAGCACTGAACGCCAGTGGCCCAGAACCCCCCCGGGTTCTGGGCCACTGGCGTTCAGCGGCTCCGGAGCAGCTCGGACAGCACCGGCAGCGCGGTGGTGAGCTCCGCGCGCCCAGGGGCGGCGAACCCGAGCACGATCCCGGCCGGTCCCTCGCCCACCAGATGCCGGGCGAGCCCGTCCAGCGCGATCCCCCGCGCGGCGGCGGCCGCCACCACCGCGGCCTCGGTCTCCGCATCGGGCAGCGGCACCAGCACGTGGGCCCCGGCCGGGTCGCCCGTGGCGCGCAGGCCGCCGGCGGCGACGGCGGCGAGGACGAGCCCGCGGCGCACGACCAGCTCACGGCGCAGTCGGCGCAGGTGCCGGGCCAGGTCCCCGGAGGCGGCCAGCCCGGCGAACACCCGCTGACCGGCCCGCGCCGGGCGAGTGCCTGTGGCGGTGCGGCCGGCCACGAGCTCCGTACGCAGCGGCGCAGGCGCCACGAGCCAACCCACCCCGAGCGTGGGGCTGACGATCTTGCTCGTCGTCCCCAGGTGCACGACGACGTCTGGGCCGAGCGCACCGAGCAGCGGCAGCGGGGCGACGTCGTAGCGCAGCTCGCCGTCGTAGTCGTCCTCCAGCACCCACCAGCCCTCCGCCCGGGCGCGGGCGACCAGCCGGCCGCGCCGCGCCGCGGAGAGCCGCCGGCCCAGCGGGTACTGGTGGGCCGGCGTGCAGTAGACGGCGGCGAGCCCCGCCGGCACCTCGTCCACAACCAGCCCGTCGTCGTCCACCCGGAGCGGCACCACCGCGACCCCGGCATTCCGCAGCGCGCCGACGACCCGCTGGTAGCCGGGGTCCTCGACGCCGACCCGGCTGCCCGGCGGCAGGGTGCGGGCGATCTCCGCCACCGCTGCGGACGTGCCGGCGGTCGCCAGCACGGAGTTCCCGTCGGTGAGCAGCCCGCGGTGCCGGAGCAGATGCTCGCCGACGGCGACCCGGAACGCCGGGTCGCCGGCGGGGTCGGGCGCGGCGTCCGGCGGCTGGTCACCGGCCGCTCGCCAGGCCCGCCGCCAGGCGGCGCGATCGAGCACCTCGAGGCAAGGCGTGCCCGGACGCAGGTCCACCACCGGCCGCGGCGCCACCGCCGGCCGGACCGGCGCAGCCACCGGCCGGGGACCGGGTGCCGAGCCGACGACGAAGGTGCCCGCACCGCGGCGGCCCGCGACCCAGCCCTCGGCGAGCAGCTGCTCGTAGGCGGCCGCCGTGACCGTGCGGCTCACCGCCAGCGCACGGGCCAGCTCGCGGGTCGAGGGCAGCCGGTCGCCCGGGCGGAGCGCGCCCCCCACGGCCCCGGCGCGCAACGCGTCGGCGAGCTGGACCGACAACGGGGTGGGCGCGCTCCGGTCGAGCACGACAGGCGGCACCTCGACCACGAACACCCTCCGAAGTGGACTGCCGGAACAGCGGCGGATTGGACCTGGGAGGATGCCACAGGCGCGGTCAGGCTGATCGGCGTGGACACCGCACCGCTCTCCCCGACCACCCGCAGCACGGTCCGCCGCAATCCCGCGCGGGCCCGCACCGACCGGGCCGAGCTCTACGCGGTGCTCGACGCCGGGCTCGTCGGCCACCTCGGCGTGCAGCTGGGGGACGCCCCGGTGGTGCTCCCCACCGGGTACGGCCGGGACGGCGAGACGCTCTACCTGCACGGATCGACCGGGGCGGCGACGCTCCGGGCCGCCGCGGCCGGGGCGCCGGTCTGCTTCACCGTCACGCTGCTCGACGGTGTCGTCTACGCGCGCTCGGTCTTCCACCACTCGATGAACTACCGCTGCGCCGTGGTGCACGGCGTGCTGCGACTGCTCACCGACCCGGACGAGCGCCGGCACGGGCTGACCGTGCTGACCGAGCACCTGGCGCCGGGCTCCTGGAGCACCACCCGGCTGCCCGACCGCAAGGAGCTCGCCGCCACGGCCGTGCTGGCGCTGGACCTCGGCGAGGCCAGCGTCAAGACCCGCAGCGGCCCGCCCGGGGACGACGAGCGGGACCTGGGTACGCCGGTCTGGGGTGGCGTGCTGCCCGTGCGCACCGTCTTCGGCGACCCGGTGCCCGACCCCCTGCTGCCGGCCGGGACGCCGGTGCCGGCCCGGGTGTCCGGGCGGGTCAGCTCCGGGGGGTGACCCGCAGGACGACGTCCTCGCCACCACCGTTGTCGGTGGTGGCGTACAGCGCGCCGTCGGTGCCCTGCTCCACCGTGCGGATCCGTCCGTAGGTGCCGTCCAGCTCCGGCAGCCGGAACTGCTCGACGAGGGCACCGGCGTCGTCGAGGCGGAGCGCGAGGACGTGTTCCCCGCGCAGCGCTCCGAGCAGGAGGAGCCCGTCGTAGTCGGCCCACTGGTCACCGTCGAGGAAGGTGCCGTCGCTCGGCGCGATGGGCGGGGCCCCGGAGCTCCAGACCGCCGGGACGACGTCCCCGAGCTCCGGGTCGGTCATCGGGACGCTCTCGTCGTACTCCCCCTGCCCCACGGGGTCCCAGCCGTAGTTGCCGCCGGGCTGCAGCAGGTTGACCTCGTCGTCCCGGTCGGGCCCGTGCTCCACCGAGAAGACCTGGCCGGAGTCCGGGCGCACGGCCAGGCCCTGCACGTTCCGGTGCCCGTACGTCCAGATCCGGTCCGCCGCGCCGTCCGTGCCGACGAACGGGTTGTCGGGCAGCGCCTCCCCGGTGGCCGCGTCGACCCGGAGCACCTTCCCGGCCAGCGACCCGAGGTCCTGCGGGTTGGTGCCGACCGCGTTGTCCCCCGTGCCGACGAGCAGGGCGCCGTCGGGGGCGAAGACCAGACGACACCCGCCGTGCCGGCCGCTGCCCTCGTTGACCGGGATGCCACCGACCAGCGGGTCGTCGACCCGGGAGGCACCGGTCCAGTCGTCGGTGACGGTCCAGGCGACGACCTCGATCGACGCGGCCCCGCCGCCCTGCACGCCCTGGCAGGTGTAGAAGCGCCGGTTGTCGGTGAACGCCGGGTCCAGGGCCAGACCCATCAGGCCGGTCTCGCCGGCGACGAACAGGTCACCGAGGTCGGCGTCCACCTCCTGCACCCGCCCGCCGGGCCGGACGGCGGCGAACCCGCCGGCCCGCTCGTCGAGCAGCAGGGTGCCGTCGGGCGCCCGGACGACGTCCCACGGGTGGTCCAGCCCGTCGGCGAGGACCTCGACGTCCAGGGCCGGCGCGCCGGACGGCGGGCTGGTCACGGCCGCATCGGGGCCGGTTCCCTCCCCAGCACCACCGGACGAGCTGCCACAGCCGGCCAGCAGCAGGACGGCGGTGAGGGCGGTGGACGACCGGGAGAGGCTGCTCATCACCTCCAGCATCCCCGGGCCGGACCGGTCGTGCAGGATCAGCTGGTGCGGGTCACCACGTAGGTGCACAGCGCGGACAGCGCCTCGCGCACCTCCCCGTCGGGGACGCCGGCCAGCCGGGCGCGGGCCCGGTCGGCGTACTCCTCGGTGACGGCGGTGGCGCGGGCCAGCGAGGCCGAACCGCGGAGCAGGGCCAGCGCCTCGGCGTGCGCCGCGTCGTCGACGATCGGGCCGGCGACCAGCTCGCGCAGCCGGGCCTCGGCCGGGTCGTCGCCGGCGAGGGCGAAGAGCACCGGCAGGGTGGCGACGCCCTCGCGCAGGTCGGTGCCGGGCGACTTCCCGGACGCGCCGTCGGTGCTGACGATGTCCAGCAGGTCGTCGGAGAGCTGGAAGGCGACGCCGACCTCCTCACCGAACGCGGTGAGCGCGCTGACCAGCTCGGCGTCGGCCCCGGCGAAGGAGGCGCCGAAGCGCGCGGAGGTGGCGACCAGCGAGCCGGTCTTGTCGGCCAGCACCGCCAGGTAGTGGGCGACCGGGTCCTGGCCCGGCTGGGCACCGACGGTCTCGCGCAGCTGGCCGGTGACCAGGCGCTCGAACGTCTGCGCCTGCACGCGGACGGCCTCGGGGCCGAGATCGGCGAGGAGGTCGGAGGCGCGGGCGAAGAGGAAGTCGCCGGTGAGGATGGCGACGCTGTTGCCCCAGCGGCTGTTGGCGCTGGGGGCGCCGCGGCGCACGGACGCCTCGTCCATCACGTCGTCGTGGTACAGCGTGGCCAGGTGGGTCAGCTCGCAGACGACGGCGGCCTCGACCACCCCCGGCGCCTCCGGGTCGCCGAGCTGGGCGGCCAGCAGCGCGAGCATCGGCCGGAACCGCTTGCCCCCGGCGGCCATCAGGTGGCCGGCGGCCTCGTTGACGAAGGCGTTCTCGCTGGCCACCGCGGTGGCCAGCGCGTCCTCCACCCGGACCAGCCCGGCGGCCAGCGCGGCGCCGAGCTCGCCCTCGGGCAGCCAGGGGCCGATCGTCGAGGCGGGGCCGGCGGGCCGGTGCCGGGCGGTCTCCCCCCGGGTGTCGTGCCCCTCGCCCCGCGGGCTGGTGGTGCCGGCTCCGGTCATCAACAGCCGAAGATAGCTGCCGCCGGCTGGGTGCGGCGCACCGGGCGGCGCTCGGGGCCGTGCACCAGGTCGGGGCGCCCGGTCAGCCGACCAGCACCGCGGCGGAGTCGGCGAGGTCCAGCACGGCGCCGGGGAGGACGCCGAGCACCAGGGTGGCGGCCGCGGTGAGGCCGAGGACGACCGTGCTCGGGAGCCCCGGCACGCCCACGGTCGGCCCGTCCGGCGCCGGATCGGAGAAGTACATGAGCACCACGACCCGCAGGTAGAAGAACGCGGCCACGGCGCTGGTGAGCAGCGCGACGAGGACCAGCGGCCACGCGCCGTCGTCGATGGCGGCCCGGAAGACGGCGAACTTGCCGGTGAACCCGCTGGTGAGCGGGATGCCGGCCAGCGCCAGCAGGAAGAAGGTCATCAGCGCGGCCACCGTCGGGGAACGCTGGGCCAGGCCGGCCCACTGGGCGAGGTGGGTGGCCTCGCCGTCGCCGTCCCGGACGAGGGTCAGCAGCGCGAACGCGCCGAGGGTCATCAGCCCGTAGGTGAGCAGGTAGAACATCGTCGCGGCCAGGCCCGAGCCGGCCCCGGCGCCCAGACCGATGACGCCGGTGAGCAGGAAGCCGGCGTGCGCCACGGAGGAGTAGGCCAGCATCCGCTTGAGGTCGGTCTGGGTGAGCCCGAGCACGGCGCCGACCACCATCGAGGCGATCGCCAGGCCGTAGACCAGCGGCCGCCACGCCTCCACCTCGGTGCCGAAGGCGACGTAGAGCACCCGCAGCACCGCACCGAAGGCGGCGACCTTGGTGGCCGCGGCCATGAAGGCGGTCACCGCCGTGGGGGCGCCCTGGTAGACGTCCGGCGTCCAGGTGTGGAACGGCGCGACGCTGGCCTTGAACATCAGCCCGACGATCAGCAGCCCGAGGCCCAGCACGAGCAGGGTGCCGGCGCCCTGGCCGGCGACGGCGTCCCGGATCCCGGCCAGCCGGACGGTGCCGGTGGCGCCGTAGACCAGCGCCAGCCCGTACAGGAAGAAGGCGGAGGCGAAGGCGCCGAGCAGGAAGTACTTGACCGCCGCCTCCTGCGACAGCAGCCGCCGGCGGCGGGCCAGCCCGGCCATCAGGTACAGCGGCAGGCTGAGCACCTCGAGCGCCACGAACAGCAGCAGCAGGTCGTTGGCGGCGGTGAACAGCATCATCCCGCCGACGGCGAAGGACGCCAGCGGGTAGACCTCGGTCTGCACCCGCTCGTCGGTGGCGAGCTGCCGGTCGCGCACGCTGCCGGCGGGGACCGCGGCGGCGGCGACGAAGGCCGACCGGGCCGGGTCGAGCGACCGCTCGGCGAACAGCAGCACCGACAGGGCGCCCAGGACGGCGATGGTGCCCTGCAGGAACAGCGCCGCGCCGTCGACGGCGAGCGCCCCGGCGGCGGTGGTGGCCGCGGGACGGCCGGCCAGCAGCACGACGGCGACCAGCGCGCCGACCGTGCCGGCCAGCGCCAGCACGACCTGCACCGGCTGGCGCACCGCGCGCGGCACGAACGCCTCCACCAGCACGCCGAGGCAGGCCGCCCCGAAGGTGCACAGCAGCGGCGCGAGCGCCGCGAACGACAGGTCCGGTGCCGCGATGCCGCCCATCACTCCCCCGTCCCCTCGGTGGCCGGGACGACGCCGCCCGGCTCGCCGCCGACGTCGGCCACGATCGCCTGGACCGCGGGCTCCACCAGGTCGATCAGCGGCTGCGGGGCGAACCCGAGCACCAGGACCAGCGCCACCAGCGGGGCGACGACGGCCAGCTCCCGCCGGCTCAGGTCGGCCACCCGCAGGGTGCGGGTGCGCTCGGGCGCGGTGAGCACCGCGGTGGCTCCCCCGGCACCGTCGGGCACCGGTGGCGGCGCCTCGTCGTCGACGAGCAGCACGCCGCGCGGCGGGCCGTGCATGGTGCGCTGGTACACCAGCAGCACGTAGAGGGCGGCGAGCACGATGCCGGCGGTGGCCAGGACGGTGAACACCGGCCGCACCGGGAACGCGCCGATCAGCACCAGGAACTCGCTGACGAAGCTGTTGGTGCCCGGCAGCGCCAGCGACGCCAGACCGGCGATCAGGAAGGCCCCGGCCAGCATCGGCGCCTTCGCCGCGACGCCGCCGTAGTCGCCGATCCGCCGCGAGCCGCCGCGCGCGATGAGCATGCCCACGACCAGGAACAGCAGCCCGGTCGCGATCCCGTGGTTGACCATGTAGAGCACCGCGCCGGTGACCGCTTCGGTGGTGAAGGCGAAGATGCCCAGCGCGATGAAGCCGAAGTGGGCGATCGAGGTGTAGGACACCAGCCGCTTCAGGTCGCTCTGCCCCATCGCCACCAGCGCCGCGTAGAGGATGCCGACGACGGCGAGCACCAGAACCACCGGCGCCAGGTCGCGGGAGGCGTCGGGGAACAGCGGCAGGCAGTACCGCAGGAAGCCGAAGGTGCCGACCTTGTCCAGCACTCCGACCAGCAGCACCGCCCCGCCGATCGGTGCCTCGGCACCGGAGTCGGGCAGCCAGGTGTGGAAGGGCACCAGCGGCGCCTTGATCGCGAAGGCGACGAAGAACCCGGCGAACAGCAGCTTCTGCACGCCCGGGTCGATCTCCAGCTGGCGCAGCGCGTCGAAGGCGAAGGTGCCCTCCCCGAGCTGGGAGTTGCTGACCACGTAGAGGCCGATGACGGCGGCGAGCATGACCAGCCCGCCGAGCAGGCTGTAGAGGAAGAACTTCACCGCCGCGTACTGCCGGTTCGGTCCGCCGAAGCCCCCGATGAGGAAGTACATCGGGATGAGCATCGCCTCGAAGAAGACGTAGAAGAGGAAGACGTCGGTGGCGGCGAAGACGCCGACCAGGGTGGCCTCCAGCACCAGCAGCCAGGCCCAGAAGGTGCGCATCGACCGCCGACCGGGGGCCACGTCGCGCCACGACGCGAGCACGACCACCGGCACGAGCACGCCGACCAGCAGCAGCATCGCCAGCGCGATGCCGTCGACGCCGAGGGCGAAGTCGACGCCGAAGTCGGGGATCCAGGCGACCGAGGTGGTCAGCTGGAACCGGGGGCCGGCGGTGTCGAAGGCGACGGTGGCCAGCACGGCGAGCAGCAGCACCAGCAGGCTGGTGCCCAGGGCGAGCGACCGGGCCAGGCCGGCGCGGGCCGCGGGCAGCGCGGCGACGACGGCCGCCGCCAGCGCGGGGACGGCGATCATCGCCAGCAGGTACGGGAACTCGCTCATCGGGCGTCCTCTCGACCAGGGCAGGCGCTTCCGCCGTCGGCACCGCTCACGCCGTCGTCACCGCCACCAGCGCACCGGCGAGCACCACCGCGCCGCCGAGCACCCCCAGCGCGTAGCTGCGCACGAAACCGGTCTGCACCCGGCCGAGCCGGGCCGACGAGCCGCCGAGCGCGGCGGCGGTGCCGTTCACCAGGCCGTCGACGCCGCGGTTGTCGAGGAAGACCAGGGCGCGGGTGAGCCAGATGCCCGGGCGCATGAGGAGCGCCTCGTTGACCGTGTCGGCGTAGAGCGCGCGGCGGGCCGCGGTGACCACCGGCGACACCCGGGCCGGGGCGGTGGTGGGCACCTCGCGACGGCCGACGAGCAGCCACGCCGCCAGCACGCCCACCAGCATCACCGCGGTGACGACCAGCCCGACCACGGCGGGGGCGACGACGTGCGCGGCCTCGGCCGGTTCGCCGAACACCGGGGTGAGCCACTCGGCCAGCGGGAAGACCTGCACCAGCAGGAACCCGGCAGCGACCGAGCCGACGGCGAGCAGCACCATCGGCGCGGTCATCACCGGCGGCGCCTCGTGCGGGACGGGCGGCGGGGCGGGTGAGTCGGCTTCCTCCCAGCGGGGCCGGCCGAAGAAGGTCATCAGCATCAGCCGGGTCATGTAGAAGGCGGTGAGCCCCGCGCCGAGGACGGCGACCCCGCCCAGCAGCCAGCCCGACCAGTCGCCGCGGTCCAGCGCGGCCTCGATGATCGCGTCCTTGGTCCAGTAGCCGGACAGGAACGGGAACCCGATCAGCGCCAGGTAGCCCAGGCCGAAGGTGACGGAGGTGACCGGCATGCGCCGGGCCAGCCCGCCGAAGCGGCGCATGTCGGTGCGGTCGCCCATCGCGTGCATCACCGAGCCGGCGCCGAGGAACAGCCCGGCCTTGAAGAACCCGTGGGTGAGCAGGTGCGCGATGCCGGCGGCGTAGCCGACCGGGCCGAGGCCGACGGCGAGGAACATGTAGCCGATCTGGCTGACCGTGGAGTACGCCAGCACCTTCTTGATGTCGTCCTGGGCGCAGCCGGCGATCGCACCGATCAGCAGGGTGACCGCGCCGACGGTGAGCACCACGGTGCGGGCGGTGGGCGTGGCGTCGTAGATCGGGGCGCTGCGGGCGATCAGGTAGACCCCGGCGGTGACCATGGTGGCCGCGTGGATCAGCGCGGAGACCGGGGTGGGGCCCTCCATCGCGTCGGGCAGCCAGGCCTGCAGGGGGAACTGGCCGGACTTGCCGCAGGCACCCAGCAGCAGGAGCAGCCCCATCGCGGTGACCACGCCGCCGGCCAGCGCGCCGACCGAGCCGAGCACGCCGGCGTAGGACGTCGTCCCCAGCTGGGCGAACATCAGGAAGACCGCCAGCGCCAGCCCGACGTCCCCGACCCGGTTCATCACGAACGCCTTCTTCGCCGCGGTGGCCGCGGCCGGGCGGGTGTACCAGAAGGCGATGAGCAGGTAGGACGCCAGCCCGACGCCCTCCCAGCCGACGTACAGGGCGACGTAGCTGTTGCCCAGCACCAGCAGCAGCATCGCGGCGACGAAGAGGTTGAGGTAGGCGAAGAACCGCCGGCGGCCGGGGTCGTGCGCCATGTAGCCGATCGAGTAGACGTGGATCAGCGCGCCCACCCCGGTGATCAGCAGCGCGAAGACCGCAGACAGCGGGTCGAACAGCAGCCCGGCGGTGACGTCGAGGGAGCCCGTGTCGATGAACGTGTAGAGGTCGATGCTGGCGGTGCGCCCGGCCCGGCCGGTGAGCTGCACGGTGCAGGCCACGGCCAGCACGAACGCGGCGACCACCGTCGCGGTGCCCAGCAGGTGGCCCCAGCGGTCGGTGCGTCGGCCGCCCAGCAGCAGCACCGCGGCGCCGGCCAGCGGCAGCGCGATGAGCAGCCAGGCGACCGAGAGCAGCCCGTCGACGGGGAGGGACGCCGGTACGACCTCGTTCATCCTGGGCCCCGTTCCGCTCAGTACTTCAGGAGGTTCGCGTCGTCGACCGACGCCGAACGGCGGGTCCGGTAGATCGACATGATGATGGCCAGCCCGACGACCACCTCGGCGGCGGCGACGACCATCACGAACAGGGCGATGACCTGGCCCTCGACGGTGCCGGTGGCCCGGGCGAAGGTGATCAGGGTGAGGTTCACCGAGTTGAGCATCAGCTCGATGCACATGAAGACGACGATGGCGTTGCGCCGCACCAGGACGCCGACCGCGCCGATGGTGAACAGGATCGCCGCCAGCACGAGGTAGTTGGTGAGGGTCACCGCCGTTCCTCCCCCAGGGTGCCGAGCGCCGCGTCGGTGCCTCCGCTGTGCGGCAGCCCCTCGCGCTCGATCCCGGTGCTGCCCGCCGGGGGCAGCGGGTCGACCGGCTGCGGGTCGACGCCGGTCAGCAGGGTGTCCGGGGCCGGTCGGCCGTCGGGCAGCCGGCCCGGCGCGGCGACGGAGTTGGCCCGCGCGTACACACCGGGGCCGGGCAGCGTCTGCGGCCGATCGGTGAGGAACCGGGCGCGGGAGAGCTCCTTCTGGCTGCGCCGGGTGCCGGGCTCCTTCTCGGCGTGGGTGAGCAGCAGCGCGCCGACCGCGGCCACGATGAGCAGCGCGCCGGTGACCTCGAAGGCGAGCACGAAGCGGCCGTAGAGCACCCCGGCGATCGCCTCGACGTTGCCGGCGGCCGGCCCGCCCTCGGTGCCCTGCACCGCGGTGAGCCCGGTGACCGGGAGGTCCTGGGTGGCCCGGGCGATGCCGGCGCCGACCAGCGCGGCGAACCCCGCGCCGAGCACGAGGGCGGCCACCCGCTGCCCGCGGAGGGTCTCGACCACCGAGTCCGAGGAGTCGCGGCCGACCAGCATGAGCACGAACAGGAAGAGGATCATGATCGCGCCGGTGTAGACGATGATCTGCACCGCGCCGAGGAACGGCGCCTCCTGGACGACGTAGAACACGCCCAGGACCAGCATGGTGGTGACCAGCCAGAGCGCGGAGTGCACCGCGTTGCGGGAGAGCACCATGCCCAGCGCCCCGGCCAGCGCGATCGGGGCGAGCAGCCAGAACACCACCGTCTCGGCGGTGCCCAGCCGGACGGCGGTGTCGGCGGCAGCGGCCAGCACGCTCATGCCCGCTCCCCCACCACCGGCTCAGCGGGTGAGGACGCCTCCGGCTGGCGGACGTAGTAGTCCTGCTCGTCGTCGCCCAGCCGCATCGGGTGCGGTGGCTGCTCCATCCCCGGCAGCAGCGGCGCCATCAGCTGCTCCTTGGTGTAGATCAGGCTCTGCCGGTCGTCGTCGGCCAGCTCGAAGTCGTTGCTCATGGTCAGCGAGCGGGTGGGGCAGGCCTCGATGCACAGCCCGCAGAAGATGCAGCGCAGGTAGTTGATCTGGTAGACGCGGCCGTACCGCTCGCCGGGTGAGTAGCGGGCGTCCTCGGTGTTGTCGCCGCCCTCGACGTAGATGGCGTCGGCCGGGCAGGCCCAGGCGCACAGCTCGCAGCCGACGCACTTCTCCAGCCCGTCGGGGTGCCGGTTGAGCACGTGCCGCCCGTGGTAGCGCGGCTTGGTCTGCTTCGGGACCTCCGGGTACTGCTCGGTGGTCACCTTCTTGAACATCGTGGCGAAGGTGACGCCGAAGCCCTGCGCGGGGCCGGGCAGCCAGCTCCGCCGCGCCGGGGCCGAACCGTCGGTGCGGGGGGCCGCGCCCTCGGTGCTGAGGGCGCGGGCGCCGCTGCGCCGGGCCGGGGCCTGCTCAGACATCGCCGTCCTCCTGCTCGGTGGGTGGGGTGCCGCGCCGGCCGGTGCCGACCACGGCGCCGGCGCCGACGGACTCCCGGCCGAGCCGCGGGGACGGCGGCACCACGAGGTCCATCGGGGGCACCGGGAAGCCGCCGCCGGCGGCGCCCTGCCCGGTCGGTGGCAGCACCTCGGCCTCGGTCGGGTTGAGCGCGCCGGCCGCGGCGGCGCGCGCGGCCACCCGGGTGTCCCGGTTGCTCCGCCGCGAGGCGATCAGCAACCCGCCGAGGATCAGCAGCGCGACGGGCACGCCGACGAGGACCGCGACCTGCCCGACGTCGAGGTCGGCCTCGCGGGCCACGGCCCGCATGGTGGCGACGGCGAGGATCCACACCAGCCCGACCGGGACCAGCACCTTCCAGCCGAAGCGCATGAACTGGTCGTAGCGGAGCCGGGGCAACGTGCCGCGCAGCCAGACAAAGACGAACAGCGCGACGACGACCTTGGCCAGGAACCACAGCACCGGCCACCAGCCGGTGTTCGCGCCGTCCCAGATCGAGATCGGCCACGGCGCCCGCCAGCCGCCGAGGAAGAGCGTCGCGGCCAGCGCGGAGACGGTGACGATGTTGATGTACTCGGCCAGGAAGAACAGCGCGAACTTCAGCGACGAGTACTCGGTGTGGAAGCCCCCGACCAGCTCGCTCTCGGCCTCGGGGAGGTCGAACGGCGCACGGTTGGTCTCCCCGACGACCGCGATCACGTAGATCACGAAGGAGACCGGCAGCAGCAGCGCGTACCAGCCGGGTCCGGTGACGCTGCCGCCGAACAGCGGGACGCCGTCGGCCTGGGCGGCGACGATCTCCGACGTCGACATGGAGCCCGCGTAGAGGAACACGGCCACGATCGACAGGCCCATGGCGATCTCGTAGCTGACCATCTGCGCGGCGCTGCGCAGCGAGCCGAGCAGCGGGTACGTCGACCCGGACGCCCAGCCGCCGAGCACGATGCCGTAGACGCCCATCGCCGAGCAGGCCAGCACGATGAGGACGCCGATGGGGGCGTCGGTGAGCTGCAGCGGCGTCCGCTCGCCGAAGATGCTCACCGTCGGGCCCAGCGGGATGACCGAGAACGCCAGGAAGGCCGGGATGGTGGCGATGACCGGGGCCAGGAAGTACACCGGCCGGTCGGCCAGCGCCGGCATGATGTCCTCCTTGAACGCCAGCTTCAGCCCGTCGGCGAGGCTCTGCAGGTAGCCGCGGGGACCGACCCGGTTGGGGCCGATCCGTTGCTGCATGCGGGCGACGACCTTGCGCTCGAAGACGATCGCGAACAGCGTCATCAGCACGAGCACGGCGAAGATGCCGACGATCTTGATGAGCACGATCCACCACACGTCGCCGCCGAAGTCGGCGAGCGTGGGCTGGTCGGCGGCGGCGAGCACGCTCATGCCTCCTCCCCCTGCAGGCTGGCGACCGCCGTGGCACCGGCCGGGGTGGGGGGCGGGCCGGCCAGCCGGACGACGCCACCCGGGCCGGCCCCCAGCTGGCTGCGCACCTCGCTGCCCGGCGACCGCATCGGCAACCAGACGACCCCGTCGGGCACGTCGGCCAGCCGCACCGGCAGGGTGATCGCCCCGGCCGGGCCGGTGACGGTGAGCGGGTCGCCGTCGGCGACGCCGAGCCGGCGGGCGGCGTCCTTGCCCAGCCGGGCCACCGGCGGGCGGGCGGTGCCGGCCAGCGCGGGCTCGTCCCGCTGCAGCGTCCCGACGTCGAGCAGCTGCCGCCAGGAGGCGAGCACCGCCTCGTCGTCGGCCAGCTCCGGCAGCGGTGCCGGCTCGGCGTCCGGCGCCGCCGCGGTGGGCGCCTGCGCGGCTCCACCCAGGGCGGTCAGCTCGGCGCGGACCTCGGTCACCGAGCCCAGCCGCAGCTGCAGGCCCAGGTGCTCGGCCAGCCCCTGCAGCACCCGGCCGTCGCTGAGCTGACCGGTGCCGTGCAGCGTCGCGTCGAACGGGCGCACCCGGCCCTCCCAGTCCAGGTAGGCGCCGGCCTTCTCCGGCGCCGCGGCGACCGGCAGGACGACGTCGGCGTGGGCGGTGACGGCGGAGGGGAAGAGCTCCAGGCTGACCACGAACCCGGCGGCGGCCAGCGCCTGCTCGGCCAGCACCGGGTCGGGCAGGTCGGCCGGGTCGACGCCGCCGACGAGCAGGCCGGCCAGGGCGCCGTCCCGCGCGGCGGTGAGGATGCCGGTGAGGTCGCGGCCCGGCGTGGCCGGGACGTCGGCTCCCCAACGCTGGGCGACCGCCGCGCGGTCGGCGGCGCTGGCCACGGTGCGGCCGCCGGGCAGCAGCGTGGGCAGCGCGCCGACCTCGACCGCGCCCCGCTCCCCCGCCCGGCGCGGTACCCAGCCGATCCGGGCCCCGGTCTCACCGGCGAGCGCGGTCAGCGCGGAGAAGGCGCCGGGCGCCTCGGCCAGCCGCTCGCCGGCCAGCACGACCGCCCCCGGCCGGAACAGCGCCGACGCCACCTCGGCCAGCACGCCGTCCACCGGATGGGTCATGAGGTCGCGCAGCAGCCGGGCCTCCTGGCCCGGGACCGTCGGCAGCACGGTGGCCCGCAGCTTCTCCGCGGCCCGCGTGGCGAAGGGGGCGACGTCGAACACCTGCAGGCCGGCCGTCCGGACCGCCCGGCGCAGCCGCAGGAAGACGATCGGCGACTCCTCCTCCGGCTCGAAGCCGACCAGCAGCACCACGGGTGCCGCGGCCAGGTCGTCGTAGGTGACCGCCCCGGCGCCGGGCGCGGTGCCGGCGACGTGCGTGGTGAGGAAGTCCAGCTCCTCGGCGGAGTGGGCGCGGGCGCGGGCGTCGACGTCGTTGGTGCCCAGCGCCACCCGGGCGAAGGTGGCGTAGGCGTAGGCGTCCTCGACGGTGAGCCGGCCACCGGGCAGCACGCCGACCCCGCCGGCCGCGCGCGCGGCCCGCAGCCCCTCGGCCGCGGCGGCCCAGGCCTCCGGCCAGGAGGCGGGCTGCAGCTCGCCGTCCGCCGCCCGCACCAGCGGCGTCATGAGCCGCTCGTTGCTGCTGGCGTAGCGGAAGGCGTAGCGGCCCTTGTCGCAGTTCCACTCCTGGTTGACCGCGGGGTCCTCACCGGCCAGCCGGCGGGTGACCGTGCCGCGCCGGTAGTCGGTGCGCTGGGCGCAGCCGCTGGCGCAGTGCTCGCAGACGCTGGGCTCGCTGCGCAGGTCGAAGGGGCGGGCGCGGAACCGGTAGGTGGCGCTGGTGAGCGCGCCGACCGGGCAGATCTGGGTGGTGTTGCCGGAGAAGTAGGACTCGAACGGCTCGTCCTCGTAGACCGCCACCTGCTCCAGCGCGCCCCGCTCGAACAGCTCGATGAACGGGTCCCCGGCGACCTGCTGGCTGAACCGGGTGCAGCGGGCGCACAGCACGCACCGCTCGCGGTCGAGCAGCACCTGGGAGCTGATCGGCAGCGGCTTGGGGTAGGTGCGCTTGGTCTCGACGAACCGGGACTCGGCGCGCCCGTTGCTCATCGCCTGGTTCTGCAGCGGGCACTCGCCGCCCTTGTCGCAGACGGGGCAGTCCAGCGGGTGGTTGACCAGCAGCAGCTCCATGGTGCCCTGCTGCGCCTTGTCCGCGACCGGGCTGGTCAGCTGGGTCTGCACCACCATGTCCGGGCTCACCGGGGTGGTGCAGGAGGCGACAGGCTTGCGCTGCCCCTCGACCTCGACCAGGCACTGCCGGCAGGCGCCGATCGGGTCGAGCAGCGGGTGGTCGCAGAACCGCGGGATCTGCACGCCGATCTGCTCGGCGGCCCGGATGATCAGCGTGCCCTTGGGCACCGCGACCGGGAAGCCGTCGATCGTGCAGTGCACGGCGTCGGGCGGCGTGTGCGGGCCGGGCGCGCCCGGCGGCAGCGCCGGCGCCGGCTCGGGGGTGGCCGGGGTGAGGGTCATGAGGCTGCTCCAACCGGCTCGAGCCGCAGCGACCGGCCCAGGCGGGCCTGCTCCTCGGCCGGCAGCAGGGCCACGTAGTCGTCCTTGAAGTACTTCAGCGAGCTGGCGATGCAGCTGGTGGCGCCGTCGCCGAGGGCGCAGAACGAGCGGCCCAGGATGTTGTCGCAGGTGTCGGTGAGCAGGTCCAGGTCGGCGGCGCGACCCTCCCCGCGGACCAGCCGGTCCAGGATCTGGACCAGCCAGTACGTGCCCTCCCGGCACGGGGTGCACTTGCCGCAGCTCTCGTGCGCGTAGAACTCGGTGAACCGCAGCGTCGCCTCGACGATGGAGTCGGTCTCGTCGAAGACCATCAATGCGGTGGTGCCGAGCATCGAGCCGGCCTTGGCCACCGAGTCGAAGTCCAGCGGGACGTCGAGGTGCTCGGGGGTGAAGTAGGGGGTGGAGGAGCCACCCGGCGTCCAGAACTTCAGCCGGTGCCCGGGGCGGACGCCGCCGGCCAGCTCCAGCAGCTCGCGCATCGTCGTCCCCATCGGGGCCTCGTACTGGCCCGGGCGCACCACCCGACCCGACAGCGAGTAGATCTTCGGCCCCGGCGACCTCTCCGGGCCGAACTGCTTGAACCACTCCGCGCCGCCGCGCACCACGTACGGCACGGTGGCCAGCGTCTCCACGTTGTTGATCACCGTCGGGGAGCCGTACAGCCCGGCGACGGCGGGGAACGGCGGCTTGAGCCGCGGCTGGCCCCGGTAGCCCTCCAGCGAGTCCAGCAGCGCGGTCTCCTCGCCGCAGATGTACGCGCCGGCGCCGGCGTGCACCACCAGCTCCAGGTCGTAGCCGGTGCCCAGCACGTCGCGGCCGAGGTAGCCGGCGGCGTAGGCCTCACCGACGGCGGCCACCAGCCGGCGGTGGGCGTGCACCGCCTCCCCGCGCACGTAGATCACCGCGAAGTGCGAGCGGATCGCGTAGGCGGTGATGATCACCCCCTCCACCAGGGAGTGCGGGTCGGCCATCATCAGCGGGAGGTCCTTGCAGGTGCCCGGCTCGCCCTCGTCGGCGTTGACCACCAGGTACTTCGGCGCCGCCGCCGGGCCGGTGGGCTCCTCCCCCGGCTTGGGCTGCGGGATGAAGCTCCACTTCATCCCGGTGGGGAAGCCGGCGCCGCCGCGGCCGCGCAGCCCGGAGTCCTTGACCAGCGCGACGACGTCGTCCGGGGCCATCGCCAGCGCCTGCCGCAGCGCCCGGTAGCCGTCGAGGCGTTCGTAGGTGTCCAGCGTCCAGGAGCGGGGCGCGTCGAACCGTGCGGTGAGCACGGGGGTCAGGGGCATCTCAGGCCTCCCGCTCGATCGAGCTCTGCTGACCGGCGCCGGTGCCGGTCGGCGGGGTGTCGGTGCCCTCGCGGCCGCGCTCGGCCGGCTGCCGGCCGGCGGGCTCGGGGGCGTCGGGGTGGTGCTGGGCGGTGCCGGCCCGCTCGGCGGGGGTGTCGGCCGAGGCGACGGCGGTGTCGGCGGCCTGCTCGCTCGCCGTCTCCCCCGTGCCCGCCGCTTCCGAGACGTCCGGCTCGGGGGCGGCCTCGGGCTCGGGGTGCTGCAGGGGCGGTGCGGTCTCGCCGCGCTCGGCGGCCAGCCGGACGCCGGCCAGGGTGGGTGCGCCGGTGGACGGCGCGTCGACCGCGGCCCGCTCGGCGGCGAGGTCGGCGTGCTGGGACAGGCCGGCGAGCTGGCGGGAGATGCCGCGGAAGTCGGTGAGCGGGGCGCCCCGGGTCGGCGGCGGCTTCTCCCCGCGGCGCAGCGCGGCGACCAGCTCCCGGGCCGACTCGACGTCCTGCTGGTCGTAGAACTCGTAGTCGACGGTGACCACCGGTGCGTAGTCGCAGGCGGCCAGGCACTCGGCGTGCTCCAGGGTGACCGAGCCGTCGGCCGCGGTCTGGTCGTGGCCGACCCCGAGGTCGGCGGAGACCGCGTCGTAGATCCGCTGCCCGCCGAGGACGGCGCAGAGCGTGTTGGTGCAGACGCTGACCAGGTGCCGGCCGGTCGGGTGCCGCTTGTACATCGTGTAGAAGGTGGCGACCGCACCGACCTCGGCCTTGGTCAGCCCGAGCAGCCGGGCGCAGAAGCCGACACCCTCCGGGGAGACGTAGCCCTGCACCGACTGGACCAGGTGCAGCATCGGCAGCAGCGCGGAGCGGGCCTGCGGGTAGCGGGCCATGATCTGGCGTGCCTCCGCCTCGGTCTGCGCGGTCAGCGGTGGCAGGTCCGGGGCGGCGGGCTCGACCGGGCTGGAGTCCAGCCCGGTGACCGCCGTTCCCTCCTGCGAGCCGGGAAGGGCGCTCACCGGTCCACACCCCCCATCACCGGGTCGATGGACGCGATCGCGGCGATGACGTCGGCGATCATCCCGCCCTCGCTCATCGCCGCCGTGGCCTGCAGGTTCACGAAGCTGGGGTCGCGCACGTGCACCCGGAACGGGCGGGTGCCGCCGTCGCTGACCACGTGGTAGCCGAGCTCGCCGCGCGGGCTCTCGACCGGCACGTAGACCTGGCCGGCCGGCACCCGGAAGCCCTCGGTGACCAGCTTGAAGTGGTGGATCAGGGCCTCCATCGACTGGCCCATGATGTGCCGGACGTGGTCCAGGGAGTTGCCCAGGCCGTCGGCGCCCAGCGACAGCTGCGCGGGCCAGGCGATCTTCTTGTCCTCGACCATCACCGGGCCGGGCTCCAGCCGGTCCAGCGCCTGGGCGATGATCTTGAGCGACTCGTTCACCTCGCTCATCCGCACCAGGTAACGGCCCCAGGCGTCGCAGGTGTCGGCCGTCGCCACCTCGAAGTCGTAGGTCTCGTAGCCGAGGTAGGGCTCGACCTTGCGCAGGTCCCAGGGCAGCCCGGCGGCGCGCAGCACCGGGCCGGTGACGCCGAGGGCGACGCAGCCGGTGACGTCGAGGTAGCCGGCGTCCTTGAGCCGCCGCTGCCAGATCGGCTGGCCGGTGAGCAGGCGGTGGAAGCCGGTGACCCGCTCGGGCATGACCTTCAGGAACTCGCGGATCCGGCCCTCCACGCCCTCGGGGAGGTCCTGGGCGAGGCCGCCGGGGCGGATGTAGGCGTGGTTCATCCGCAGCCCGGTGATCTCCTCGAGCAGGTCGAGGACCAGCTCCCGCTCGCGGAAGCCGTTGGTCATCCCGGTGAGCGCGCCCATCTCCATGCCGAAGGTGGCCAGCGCGACCAGGTGGGAGGCGATCCGGTTGAGCTCCATGACCAGCACGCGGATCGTCTGCGCGCGGGGCGGGGCCTCGATGCCGAGCAGCTTCTCCACGGCGAGGCAGTAGCCGGCCTCGTTGAACAGCGGGGACAGGTAGTCCATCCGCGTGACCAGCGTCGTCCCCTGCACCCAGGTGCGGTACTCGGTGGTCTTCTCGATGCCGGTGTGCAGGTAGCCGATGACCACGCGGGCCTTGGTGACCGTCTCGCCCTCGAGGTCCAGCACCAGCCGCAGCACCCCGTGCGTGGAGGGGTGCTGCGGGCCCATGTTGACCACGAGCCGCTCGTCCTCGTGCGGGTCGGCGCCGAAGGTCTGGTCCCAGTCGCCGCCGGTGACCGTGTAGACCCGGCCCTCGGTGGTCTCCCGCGACCCGGCGTAGGGGTCGTCCAGCGTGGTCATCGGTAGCTCCGCCGCTCGTCGGGGGGCGGGATCGTCGCGCCGTGGTACTCCACCGGCACGCCGCCCAGCGGGTAGTCCTTGCGCTGCGGGTGGCCGTCCCAGTCGTCGGGCATGAGGATCCGGGTCAGCCCCGGGTGGCCGTCGAAGACGACGCCGAACATGTCCCAGACCTCCCGCTCGTGCCAGTCCGCCGTCGGGTAGACGCCGGTGACCGAGGGAACGTGCGGGTCCTCGGCCGTGACCGCGACCTCCAGCCGGATGCGGCGGCGGTAGGTCATCGAGGTCAGGTGGTGGACGACGTGCAGCCGGGGGCGCCCGGGCGACACCTCCGGGCCGCCGCTGTCGAGGTAGTCGACGCCGGAGACGCCGGAGAGCAGCTCGAAGCGCAGCGCCTCGTCATCCCGCAGGGCACGGACGAAGGTGAGCAGGTGCTCGCGGTGGAGGAACCAGGTGATCTCGCCGCGGTCGACGAGCACCCGCTGGACGGCGGCGTCGTAGGTGGCCTGCCCCACGGCGTCGGCGAGCGCGTCGGCGACCTCGTCGAACCAGCCGCCGTAGGGCCGGTCGGTGGAGTGCAGCGCGACGGCGCCGCCGGGCTCGACCCGGACCAGGCCGCCGAAGCCGGAGGTGTCACCGCTGCCGGTGACCCCGAAGGCGCCCTTGCGGAACCCGCCGCCCGGTGCCGTCGCGGCCCCGAACCCGGCCTCGTCGCTCACCGTCGCGCTCCCGGCTCGGCGCCGGGCAGGGCGACGGCGTTGCCGCCGCGCTGCTCGATGGCGAACTGGCCGGTGCGGCCGGCGGCCGCGGCCTCCTCGTAGGCGCGCCGCTTCTCCTTGTCGAACCGCACGCTGGACGGCATCTCGAGGTGCAGGTCCGGCGCCGTGCCGTCCGCGCGGGCCGCGGCCTGCTCCCGGGCCCGCTTCGCGCCCAGCGGCTGGTGCTGGATCTTGTGGTGCAGCTTGAGGATCGCGTCGGTGAGCATCTCCGGCCGCGGCGGGCAGCCGGGCAGGTACATGTCGACGGGGACGACGTGGTCGACGCCCTGCACGATCGCGTAGTTGTTGAACATGCCGCCGGAGCTGGCGCAGACGCCCATGGCGAGCACGTACCGCGGCTCGGGCATCTGGTCGTAGATCTGGCGCAGGACCGGCGCCATCTTCTGGCTCACCCGGCCGGCGACGATCATCAGGTCGGCCTGGCGCGGGGAGGCGCGGAAGACCTCCATGCCGAAGCGGGCCAGGTCGTAGCGGCCGGCGCCGGAGGCCATCATCTCGATCGCGCAGCAGGCCAGCCCGAAGGTGGCCGGCCACAGCGAGGACTTGCGGGTCCAGTTCACCAGCTTCTCGACGCTGGTGAGCAGCACGCCGCTGGGCAGCTTCTCCTCCAGGCCCACGTCAGCGGCCCCCGTCCCTGATCGGTGTCAGTCCCATTCGGGTCAGTCCCATTCGAGGCCTCCGCGGCGCCACTCGTAGGCGAAGGCGATGAAGACGGTGCCGATGAAGAGGGCCATCGCGCCGAGACCCCACAGGCCCAGGGCGTCGTTGGCGACCGCCCACGGGTAGAGGAAGACGATCTCGATGTCGAAGACGATGAACAACATCGCGGTCAGGTAGTACTTCACCGGGAAGCGGCCCCCGGTGAGCGGCTGGTCGACCGGCTCGATGCCGCACTCGTAGGCCTGCAGCTTGGCGCGGTTCCAGCGGCGCGGGCCGACGAACGGCGCGACGGTGACCGAGAAGAGTGCGAAGCCCGCGGCGAGGACGAACAGACCGACGATCGGCGCGTAGGTGGACAGCATCAGCGCCCGCCCCCCTCGGGCGTGCAGCGGGCACGCGCCGGGGCGGTCACGGGTGCGCACGCCGGTGTGCAGACCACGCTGACGACCTCCACTCCGCCCGGCGGACCGGGCGAACGCTTGTGAACTACTTCACAAAGTCGAGCGGTCGAAGCCTATGACACCCGGTCGCCGGAACGCCAGGACCTTCGGTGACCGAGTTCACACAGCGGGTCGAGACCGACCGCGCTCGGGGCCGCGCGAGATCTGCGATCTCGTGGCTTCCCGGCCCAGGTGGCCACAAGATCGCAGATCTCGCCGCGCACCGGCGCTGCACCTCGGCTGCCGAGCTGCGTGCGTCCGAGATCGCTCTTGCGCTTCGGCTCAGGTCCGCGCCCGCGCACGGGCGCGCGGCCGCCGGTCGACCCACGAGACCAGGGCGGCGACCACCAGGAGACCGGCGGGCACCAGGAGATGGAGGCCGCCGCCCGCCAGCGTGACCAGCCCCCACACGAGCGACGCCGCACCCACGCCGGCGGTGACCGCGGGAGCCATCATCGTCCGGCTGGCCCGTTCGGCCGCGAGCGCGAGGAGCGCGCCGGCCACGGCCGGCCCGAAGACCAGGAGCACCGCCGGGCCACCGGCTCCCCAGGCCCAGCCCGCGAGGCCGAGGACAGCCACGAGGGAGACGCCGATCAGCAGCTGCGCACGGCGGGAGGACCGAGCCAAGGCCTGCGGCGAGGTCAGGCGCGGGTGCCGCGGTGCAGGGCGACGACCCCGCCGGTCAGGTTGCGCCAGGCGACGTCGCCCCAGCCGGACTCCTGCAGCCACGTCGCCAGCTCCGGCTGCGCCGGCCATGCCCGGATCGACTCGGCCAGGTAGACGTAGGCCTCGGGGTTGCTGCTGACCGCACGCGCGATCGAGGGCAGCGCCCGCATCAGGTACTCGGTGTAGACGGTGCGGAACGGCGCCCACGTCGGCCGGGAGAACTCGCACACCACCAGCCGCCCGCCGGGACGGGTGACCCGGCGGAACTCGCGCAGCGCCTGCCGGGGGTCGGCGACGTTCCGCAGCCCGAAGGAGATGACCACCCCGTCGACGCTCTCGTCGGCCAGCGGCAGCGCCATCGCGTCACCGGCCACCTTCGGCACCGGGCGCGATGCCCCGGCGCGCAGCATCCCCTGGGAGAAGTCGCAGGCGATGGCGCGCACGCCCCCCGCCGCGAGCTCGACCGTGGAGACCGCCGTCCCGGCCGCGACGTCCAGCACCGTCGAGCCCGGCCGCGCGTCCAGCGCCTCGCGGGTGGCCCGCCGCCAGCCGCTGTCCAGCCCGCCGGAGAGGACGGTGTTGGTCAGGTCGTAGCGCCCGGCGACCCGGTCGAACATCGCCGCGACGTCGGCCGGGGCCTTGTCCAGCCCGGCGCGCACGCCGCCCCCGTCAGGTCGTCCACCGGTCGCCACCCCGGGGACGCTACCTGCGCGCCTCCTACCCTGGAGCGGTGAGCCCGGCCGCGTCCTCCCCTCCCACCGCGGCTGTCGTCACCACCACCGCGCTGGGCCGGCGGCGCACCCCGCTGCTCACCCTGGTCCCCTCCGACGGTGCGCTGGCCTGGGTCCGCCGCGGCGAGGGGCTGGTCGGCTGGGGCGAGGCCGACCGGCTGGAGGTCTCCGGCCCCGACGCGCTGGCCACCGCCGCCGCCTGGTGGGCCGACCGCTGCGCCCGCACCGAGGTCCACGACCCGGTGGGCGTCCCCGGGTCCGGCCCGGTGGTCTTCGCCTCCATCGCCTTCGACCCGGCGGCGTCCAGCTCGGTGTTCGTCGTCCCGGAGGTGGTGGTCGGCCGGCGCGACGGCGCCACCTGGGTCACCGTCACCGGGGACGCCGGCGCCGAGGAGCGGGCGGTCGTGGAGACCTCGCCGTCGGTGACGACGACGTCGATCGGCCAGCTCCGTTACGCCGACGGGTCGCGGGACCCGGCCACCTGGTGCGCCGCCGTCGAGGCCGCGGTCGCCCGGATCGACGCCGGGGCGCTGGACAAGGTGGTGCTCGCCCGCGACCTGCTGGTCAGCGCCGACGAGCCGATCGACCCCCGCCGGCTGCTGCTCCGCCTGGCCGAGCGCTTCCCCGACTGCTGGACCTTCGCCGTCGACGGCCTGCTCGGCGCCACCCCGGAGCTGCTGCTGCGCCGCACCGGTGACCAGCTCTCCGCCCGGGTGCTCGCCGGCACCGCCCCGCGCGGCGCGGGAGCCGAGGACGAGCGGCTCGCCGTCGCGCTGGAGCACTCCGTCAAGGACCTCGCCGAGCACGGCTACGCCGTCCGCTCCCTGGTCGACGCGCTGCACCCCTACTGCGCGTCGATGGACGTCCCGCCCGGCCCGTCGCTGCTGACCCTGCCCAACGTCCGACACCTCGCCACCGACGTGCACGGCCGCCAGCACGGCGACGCCGACCTGCTGGAGCTCGTCTCCGCCGTGCACCCCACGGCGGCGGTCTGCGGCACCCCGACCGACCGCGCCGCGGCGCTGATCGGCGAACTCGAGGGCATGGACCGCGGCCGGTACGCCGGCCCGGTCGGCTGGCTCGACGCCCGCGGCGACGGCGAGTTCGGGCTGGCCCTGCGCTGCGCCCAGCTGACCGGCGCCGAGGGCGGTCGGCAGGCGCGGCTGTTCGCCGGCTGCGGGATCGTCTCCGGCTCCGACGCGGCGGCCGAGCTCGCCGAGACGCAGGCGAAGTTCGCGGCCGTGCAGGCAGCCCTGGAGGACTGAGCGCCCACCGGGTCACCCGGAAGAGCGGAGGCGCCGCCGGTGGGGTCAAGGCGAGGCGGCTCCCGGCCGACGTCTCACAGGTGTTGCCCGCCGCCCCTGCGCCGTCGCCGTCGCCGGCCCACCGGCGCCCGACGGTGGCCGGCGTCGCCGTGCTGGGCCTCGCGGTTGCCCTCGTGCTGTCGGCTGCGCTGACGGAGGGCACGCCGTCGTCCGCCGTCAGCTTCCTGGTGGTCAGCACCGGGGCCGCGATCGCCGCGTGGCTCGGGGCCCGGCGGCAACCGCGCTCGTCGACCAGCCGATGGCTCGCCGTGGCGCTGACCCTCAACGCCCTCGGTGACCTGCTCTGGCAGCTGGTCGCCACCGCCCACGGCAGCGCGCTGGACGTCTCGGTGGCGGACGTGGCCTACATCGGCTCCTACATCGCCCTGGCGGCCGCACTGCTCAGACTCGGGCACGACGGCGGGCCGAGCACCCGGGCCCGCTTCCACTCCGTGCTCGACGGCACGTCCATGCTCGTCATCGCCCTGCTGGTGGTCTGGCAGGCCTCCGTGCGGACCACGCTGTTCGACGCCTCGCTCGCCCTGGAGACCCGGGTCGTCTGGGCGTCCTACCCCGTCCTGGACGCCGTGGCCCTGGGGCTGGTCGTCCGGGGGGCCGTGCTCTACCGCCGGCTGGGCACGTCCCCGCTGCTGCTCGCCCTGGGAACCGCCGCGTGGCTGGGTTCGGACCTGGGATGGCTGGTGATCGGCGACGCGGACACCGCCAGCGGCTGGCTGGACGCCGGTTGGCTGGTCGGCTCGGTGCTGCTCGCCCTCTCGACGTGGACCTCCCGCAGGAGCGCGAGGGCGACCCCGCGCCCGCACCACGCCGTCGTGGGCCGCTGGCGGATGACGCTGGCCTTCCTGCCGCTGCTCGTGCCGAGCGTCCTGGAGCTCGAGGCGTGGCTGGAAGGGGAGGACCTGGATCCGCTGCCGGGGCTGCTGGCCGCCCTCGCCCTCACCGTCCTGGTCGTCATCCGGGCGCAGCGGCTGCTGACCGAGAGCGCGCGCTCCCGGGCGCTGGTCCGCTCCCAGGCCCGCCGGTCCGAGGCGCTCGCCGTGAACTCCTCCGACGGGGTCGTGGTCGTCGACCCAGCAGGGCGGCTGGTGGCCGACTCCCGGTCGATGGCCGAGCTGCTCGGCCAGCCCGGCGTCGCCGGCGACTCATTGCCGGCGATGCTGGCCGCGATCGGCGTCGACCCCGCCGACGTGCTGGCCGTGCTGGCCCGGGCCCGGCAGCAGAAGGGCACCCCGTCGGAGCTGGAGCTGCGGGGCGGCCACCCCGACGGCGGCACCGTCTGGCTGGGTGGCCGCGCCGTCGACCTGGTCGACGACCCGGACGTGGGCGGCATCGTGGTGAGCGTCTACGACATCACCGCCCGCAAGCTCGCCGAGCAGGAGCTGGCCCACCAGGCGTTCTACGACGCGCTGACCGGCCTGGCCAACCGCTCGCTGTTCCTGGACCACACCGAGCAGGCGCTGCGCCGGGCCGGCCGTACCGGCAGCCCACCGATCGTGCTGTGCCTGGACCTGGACGGCTTCAAGGACGTCAACGACAGCCTCGGCCACCTGGCCGGTGACGACCTGCTGCGCACCGTCGGGCACCGGCTGCGGGACGCCGTCCGCAGCGCGGACACCGTGGCCCGGCTGGGCGGCGACGAGTTCGCCGTCCTGGTCGACGACACCCGCGGCGGGCTGCCCGAGGCCGCCGCGCTCGCCCAGCGGCTGCTGGACGTGATCGGGGCACCGATCGACCTCGGCGGGCACCGGGTCACGGTGGCCGCCAGCATCGGCATCGTCGCCGCGGAGGCGTCGGCGACCCCGCTGTCGCTGTTCCGGGACGCCGACATCGCCATGTACCGGGCCAAGTCCGCCGGCCGGGCGCAGTGGGTGGTGTTCGACCCGGAGATGCGCGCGGCCGCGCTGGAGCGGATCGAGCTGGAGCGCCAGCTGGCCGGTGCGCTGGACGCCGGGCAGCTGCGGCTGGTCTACCAACCCGTGGTCTGCCTGGCCACCGAGCGGGTCGTCGGCTTCGAGGCGCTGCTGCGCTGGCACCACCCGGTGCTCGGCCCGATCGGACCGGACCGGTTCGTCCCGGTCGCCGAGGACTCCGGGCTGATCCTGCCGATCGGCCGCTGGGTGCTCGCCGAGGCCACCCGCACCGCCGCCCGCTGGCAGCGTGCCCACCCGCGCAGCACCCCGCTGTCGATGGCGGTCAACGTCTCACCCCGTCAGCTGGCCGGCGGCACGCTGGTCGGGCACGTCGCCGAGGCGCTGTCCGACAGCGGCATCACGCCCTCGTCGCTGGTGCTGGAGGTCACCGAGACGGCGCTGGTCACCGACCGGTCCGCGGTCGCCGAGCGGCTCGCCGAGCTGCGCGCGCTGGGCACCCGCCTGGCGCTGGACGACTTCGGCACCGGCTACTCGTCGCTGAGCTGGCTGCGCCAGTTCGACGTCGACGTGCTCAAGATCGACCGCTCGTTCGTCAGCCTGCTCGACGGTTCCCCGGACGACGCGGCGATCGTGCACGGTCTGGTCCAGCTGGGCCGCACGCTGCGGCTGGAGGTGGTGGCCGAGGGGGTCGAGACCGCTGCCCAGCGGGACCGGCTGCGCGCCGAGCGCTGCGACCTGGCGCAGGGCTACCTGTTCGCCACACCGCTGGAGGAGGCGGAAGCGGAGCTGCTCCTCCTGCGCGAGTCGAGCCCGGCGCCCCGCGCCCAGGCCTGAGGGCGGCCGGTCAGCCCCGGGCGACGCTCAGCGCCGTCGCCGCCGCCGCACGTAGCTGCCCGGCCAGTTCGGCCTCAGCCGCGGCGTCCGTGCGGACCACGACGACCCGCGGCCCGCCCGCGCTCAGCGCCGCGACCAGCTGCTCGGGGTCGGCGACCGCGGTGGCCGCCCAGCCCAGCGACCGGGCCACCGCCACCAGGTCGCGCCCGTGCGGCGTGCCGAACACCCGGCGGTAACCGGCGGCGTACTGCGGCTGCCCCGGCTCGAGCTGGGCGAAGATGCCGCCGCCGTCGTTGTCCGGGACGACGACGGTGAGGTCCGGCTGCCGCTCGCCCTCGCCGGCGAGCAGCCCGGTGAGGTCGTGCAGGAACGTCAGGTCGCCCATCAGCGCGAACGCCGGGCCACCGCCGGCCCCCTGGTGCGCCAGGGCGGCGCCGACGGCGGTGGAGATGGTGCCGTCGATGCCGGCGACGCCGCGGTTGGCCAGCACGGTGAGGCCTGGCCGGGGCACCGCCAGCCGGTCGACGTCGCGGACCGGGGTCGACGACCCGAGCACCAGCAGCGCCCCCGCCGGGAGGGTGGCGACCACGTCGCGCGCCAGCCGCGCGGCGGTGAGCGCCCGCCCGGGCCGGTCGTCGAGCAGCGCGTCGACGGCGACGCCCACCCGCTCGGCGGCCGCCGACCACTCGGCCGCCCAGCCGCGCCCCGCGCGCGGGCCGCCCTCCCGCCAGGAGCTGCCGGGGTCCAGGTGCGCGCTGCCGACCAGCGTGCTCCCCCGGCCGGGATCGGCCCAGCGGGGCGCCGGGGCGTAGGTCTCGACCAGCACGTCCGGGTCGGCGAGCAGCGCGGAGACCGGGCGGGACAGCGTGGGGCGGCCGACCACCAGCACCCGGTCGGGCCGGTGCTCGGCCAGCCACTCCGGCGCGCCCAGCAGCAGCGCCGGCCCGCGCAGCGCTCCGGCGGCGCCCCACGCGCCGCTGCTGGGCTCGGCGAGCACCGGCCAGCCCCGCTGGTCGGCGAGGACGGCGGCGGCCCGGCCGACACCGAGCGGCGCGTCGCCGGCGATGAGCAGGGTGCGCGCCCCGGCCGGGTCAGGCCCGGTGAGCGGCGCCCCCCGAGGCGTGCCGCCGCCGGGCACGGCAGCGGTCCACGGCGCGCCGTCCGGGCGGCCGGCGAACGGGCCGCCGGGCAGCGGCGGGCGGACGCCGGGGGTGACGTCGTCGGGCAGCAGCGGCTCGCGCAGCGCCAGGTTCAGGTGCACCGGGCCGGGGTCGCCGGACAGCTCGCCGCGGGCCACCAGCAGCGCCTTGGCCACCAGCGAGCGCCAGTACCGGTTCTGCGCGACCTCGCGCCCGGCCTCGGGCACCCCGACGTCGGCGGCCCAGCGCACCGCCCGGCCGTAGAGCCCGGGCTGCTCGATCGTCTGGTTCGCCCCGGTCGACCGCAGCTCCGGCGGCCGGTCGGCGGTCAGGGCGAGCAGCGGCACCCCGCTGGCGTCGGCCTCCAGCACCGCGGCGTGCAGGTGCGCGGTCGCCGTGCCGGAGGTGGTGAGCACCGGCACCGGGCCCCCGCCGGCCTTGGCCAGCCCCAGCGCGAGGAACGCCGCCGTCCGCTCGTCGATGCGCACGTGCAGCCGCAGCCGGCCGGCGGTCTCGGCGTCGGCCAGCGCGAGCGCCACCGGGGCGGACCGGGAGCCGGGTGAGACGACCGCGTCGGTGACCCCGCCCCGGACCAGCTCGTCGACGAGCACCCGGGCGAAGGCGGTGGCCGGGTTCACGGCGCCTGCACCGCGGCGAGCCGCTCGCGCCAGCGCCGCTCGGTCCCGGGGTCCGCGGTGGTCTCGGCGAGCCGGTCGGGCACCGAACGGGTCACCGGCAGCGCGCCGTCGACCGGCAGCAGCGGCTCGCTGGCGACGTCGGCGGTGAAGAGTGCGACCGTCGCCAGCCCGCAGGCGAACGGGAGCTCCGGCAGCGCCGCCGCCAGGGCGATCCCGGCGGCGATGCCGACCGAGCTCTCCAGCGCCGAGGAGACCACGCACGGCAGCCCGTGCGCCTCGGCCACCTCCAGAGCGGCCCGGACCCCGCCCAGCGGCTGCACCTTGAGGACGACGACGTCGGCGGCCTCGCGCAGCGGCACCCGGCGCGGGTCCAGCGCGCGGCGGACCACCTCGTCCGCGGCGATCCGCACGTCGACCCGGCGGCGCAGCGCAGCCAGCTCCTCGACGGTGGCCACCGGCTGCTCGGCGTACTCCAGGCCGACCCGGCGGTCCAGCGCGGTGAGCCGGTCGGCGGCGGTGTCGACGTCCCAGGCGGCGTTCGCGTCGACCCGGATCGCGCCGGCGGGGCCCAGCGCGTCGCGGACCGCCTCGACCCGCGCGAGGTCGTCGGCGACCGTCTGCCCGCGCTCGGCGACCTTCACCTTCGCCGTCCGGCAGCCCGAAGCGAGCACGATCTCGTGCGCCCGCTCGGGGCCGACCGCCGGCACCGTCACGTTCACCGGCACCGTGCCGCGCACCGGGTCGGGCCAGCCGAGGACGGCGGCCTCGTGCGCGCTGGCCCACCAGCGCCGGCTCTCGGCGACGTCGTAGTCCCAGAACGGGGAGAACTCGCCCCAGCCGGCCGGGCCGCGGACCAGCACGCCGTCGCGCACGTCCAGCCCGCGGAAACGGTTGCGCAGCGGCAGGCGGTAGACGTGCGCCTCCAGCGCCGTACCGGCGCCGCCGGCTGCCGGGGCGATCACCCGCCCAGCCTAGAGCGCGCCAGGGCGCCCGGGCGGTGCGCAGTACCGTGGCTCCTCGTGTCCCGGCAGCTGACCCTCGTGCCGGCACCTGTCTCCACCGACCCGGCCGCGGTGCTGGGCACCGTCTGGCCCGCGCTGCGCGCCGCCCTCGAGGGCGACTCCCCGCTGGCCGTGCTGCCCGCCGGCGACGGCCCGGCGGCCGCCGCCCGCGAGGTGCTGCGCCCCGACGAGCCACTCGAGCCGGGCACCGACCTGGTCGTGGTCACCTCCGGCTCGACCGGCGCCGGGAAGGGGGTGCTGCTGTCCGCCGCAGCGCTGCGCGCTTCCGCCACCGCCACGCTGGACCGGCTGGGCGGCCCCGGCAGCTGGCTGCTCGCGCTGCCCACCTCCGCCGTCGGCGGGCTGCAGGTGCTGGTGCGCAGCGCGCTGGCCGGCCGGGAGCCGGCCGTGCTGGGCCGCGGCGAGCCGCTCGCCGCAGCCGCGGCCCGGCTGCCGGCCGGCGACCGGCGGTACACCGCACTGGTGCCCACCCAGCTGCGCCGGTACCTGGCCGAGGAGCCGGACGCACTGGCGTCGTTCGACGCCGTGCTGGTCGGTGGCGCCGCCACCGACGCCGCGCTGCTGACCGAGGCCCGCGCCGCCGGGGTGCGCGTGGTCCGGACCTACGGGATGAGCGAGACCGCCGGCGGCTGCGTCTACGACGGGGTGCCGCTGGACGGCGTCTCGGTGCGGGTGGCCGACGGGATCGAGCTGGCCGGGCCGGTGCTCGCGCACGGGTATCGGCGCGACCCGGCGGCCACCGCCGAGGCCTTCCACGACGGCTGGTTCCGCACCCGGGACGCCGGAACGCTGTCCGCCGACGGCGTGCTGACCGTGCACGGCCGGCTGGACGACGTCGTGATCAGCGGCGGCGTGAACGTGTCACCCCAGGCGGTCGAGGCGGCGCTGCGTGAGCACCCGTCGGTCGCCGACGCCGTCGTCACCGGGCTGCCCGACCCGGAGTGGGGCCAGCGGGTGGTCGCCGCCGTCGTCCCCGCCCCGGGCGCCGTCCCCGGGCTGGCCGAGCTGCGGCCCTGGGTGGCCGACCGGCTCGGCGCCGCCGCCGCGCCGAAGGACCTGCACCTGATCGACGCCGTCCCGACCCTGCACACCGGCAAGCCCGACCGCCGCGGTGTGGCCCGCATGTTGAGAGGAACCGACTGATGGCGACCCCCGCCCAGTGGCTGGCGGGCGCCCGCCCCCGAACCCTGCCCGCGGCCCTCGCGCCGGTGTTCGTCGGCAGCGGGGTGGCGGCCGCGCTCGACGGGTTCCGCCTGGTGCCCGCCCTGCTCGCGCTGCTCGTAGCGCTCAGCCTGCAGGTGGCGGTGAACTACGCCAACGACCACTCCGACGGCAAGCGCGGCACCGACGCCGACCGGGTGGGCCCGATGCGGCTGGTCGGCTCCGGCGCCGCCACCGCCCGGCAGGTGCTGGTCGCCGCGATGATCGCCTTCGCCGTCGCCGCGGTGGCCGGGCTCACGCTGGCCGCGCTGTCCAGCTGGTGGCTGGTCGCGGTCGGTGCGGTGAGCATCCTGGCCGCCTGGACCTACACCGGCGGACCGATCCCCTACGGCTACCGCGCGCTGGGCGAGGTGTTCGTCTTCGTCTTCTTCGGCCTGGTCGCCGTGGTCGGGACGACGTTCGCCCAGACCCGCTCGCTGGACGGGCTGGCGTTCGCGGCCGCGGTGCCGATCGGGCTGTGCTCGGTTGCGCTGCTGGTGGTCAACAACCTGCGCGACGTGCACGGGGACGCCGCCGTCGGCAAGCGCACCCTGGCGGTGCTGCTCGGCGCGGGGCGCACCCGGCTGTTCTTCACCGGGCTGCTCGTGGTCGTGTTCGCCGCGATCGTGCTCATCGGCCTGGCCCGGCCGTGGGCACTGCTGGCGCTGCTCGCCGCACCGCTGGCCGTGCCGCCGGTGCGCACCGTGGTCACCGGCGGCCGCGGCCCCGCGCTGATCGGCGCGCTGCAGGGCACCGGCCGGCTCACCCTCGCCGTGGGCGTGCTGCTGGCCGTCGGCCTCGCCCTCAGCTGAGGATCAGGACGCGGCGTCGTCGTCGCCGCGGAGCTCCGCGCGGAGCTGCTGCTTGCGGATGCTGCGCGCGGCGATCGCTTCGGTGAGCCGGTCGCGCATCGGCCGCAGCGCCAGGTAGGCCACCGGCATGCCCAGCAGCAGCCCGAACAGCAGCGCCGGGAAGCCCGGCAGCCCGAGCACCCAGATCAGCGCCACCAGCGCGGCGACGATCGCCAGCCGGGCGAAGGTGTAGGCCAGCAGCCAGGGCACCAGCGGTGGCGGCTCCGCCGGCCCGCCGGTCGGCCCCACCGGGTTCACCGGGTTCACCGGTGCCTGCGCGTCGTCAGCCACGACGTCCCTCCCACTTGGTCGCAGCCGGGGGTGACCCGCTGCCCGACGTTCCTGTCGTCAGCCACGACGTCCCTCCCACTTCGTCGAGAGCACCACCGTGGTGCGGGTGCGGGCCACGCCCCGAATCCGGTTGATGGCACTGATGGTGTCCTCCAGCGCCGGGATGTCGGGCACCCGCACCTTCAGCACGTAGCCCTCGCTGCCGGCCACCCGCCAGCAGTCCTCCACCGGGGGCAGCGCGGCCAGCGCCTCCTCCAGGCCGACGTCGTCGACCTGGTCGCTCTCGATCACGCCGACCAGCGCGGTGACGCCCAGGCCCACCGCCGCGGGGTCGACCACCGCGCGGTAGCCGGTGATCACCCCAGCGGCCTCCAGCTTGCCCACCCGCTCGTGCACCGAGGGCGCCGACAGCCCCACCTGCCGGGCGAGTTCGGCGTAGCTGGCCCGCCCGTTCGCCCCCAGCAGCGCGATCAGCTGCTCGTCCACCGCGTCGATGACGCCCCTCCGGTCCTGCCGTGGTCGCACCCGGCGCCTGAGGAGCCGCTGTGCCCGGTCTGTGGACCCGCACCCTGGGGCGCGAGATCACCGGGTACCAGTATCGGCGCGGTCGTACATTGGGTGCTGACGAGGGGGGTGGACCGATGGTCTTCCTGGTGATGCTGGTGATCGCTGCCGTGGTGGTCGTGCTCGTGATGCGGGCTGCCGCGGCTCAGAACGGGGGTTCCGGCGGCTCAGGTGGGATCGGGCGGCCCGGTGCCGGGCCCCGTCCGCCACGGCCGCCGCGGGCCCAGCGGCCGACCCGGCCGGTCGCGCCCGACGACGACCCGGAGTTCCTGCGGGAGCTCGAGCGACGGGCCCGACGGGACGACGGCAGCCTGAGCTGACCCGGCGCCCCTGACGACGACGCGAGCCGTCGGCCTCCCTGCGGAGGTCGACGGCTCGCGTCGTCGGCGGGGTGCGCTACGCGGCGGTGCGGGAGCCGCCGAACAGCCGGCGCCAGCCGGCCCGCCGCGGGGCAACAGGCTCGTCCGACGCCGACGCCGACGCCGACGCCGACGCCGACGCATCGGACCGGTCGGTGCCCGTGTCCAGGTCGCCGGGCCAGCCCAGCCCCGTGCCGTCGGCCGGGTCGCCCGGCCAGCCGAGGCCGCCCTGGCCGGCGGAGTGCCGGGGACCGGACGCCTCCGGCCGCTGCTCCAGCGCCGCTGCGACGAGCGGGTGCACCGACGCGCCCTCAGCTGCCACGTGCCTACCCACAGTGAACTCCACCGGGTTCAGTCATGACCCGAGGATGGCACGTCCCGCGGGCAGGCCGCGAGCCACCGTCGTTCCGCTCGGGCCGGTTTCACCCGATCGTGACGCTGGGTGACCGGAAGGTCAGCTGACCCCGCCGTAGCTGTGCAACCCGGTGGAGACCAGGTTGACGAACAGCAGGTTGAAGATCATCACGACCAGGCCCACGATGTTGATCCACGCGGCCGGCCGGCCGCGCCACCCCGACGTGGTCCGGGCGTGCAGGTAGGCGGCGTACACCACCCAGGCGATGAAGGCCCAGGTCTCCTTGGGGTCCCAGCCCCAGAACCGCCCCCAGGCGCTCTCCGCCCAGATCGCCCCGGCGATGACCGCGAAGGTCCAGATCGGGAAGCCGAAGACGGCGGTGCGGTGCGCGGTGCGGTCCAGCGCCGCGGCCGAGGGCAGCCGGTCGAGCAGGGACGGCGCCAGGGTCTCCCCCGCCGCGACCCGGGACTCCCGGCGACTGCGGACCAGGTAGAGGATGCTGGCGATCCCGCTGACGAAGAAGATGCCGAAGCCCAGCGTCGCGGTGCTCACGTGCACCGCCAGCCAGCTGGACCGCAGCGCGGCCACCAGCGGACCGGTCTCGACGTAGAGGAACAGCCCGATCAGCACCAGCGAGACGACGACCGGCGCCATCACGAACACGCCGATGTGCCGCAGGGCGGGCGTCCGCACCGCCATCACCGCGTAGGCGACCACCGCCACGAGCACCACCGCGGTGGAGAACTCGTACATGTTGCCCCAGGGCAGCCGGTCCGCGGCCATGCCGCGGGTGACCAGCACGCCGGTGTGCGTGAGCGCACCGATGACGGTGAGCACCATCGCCACCATGCCCAGGCGGCGGGCCCGGCTCGGCTCCGGCGCCGCACCCGGGCCGGTGGTCCCGTCGACCGGCGCGGTCGGGGCGATGCCGGCCGCGACCAGCTCGCGGGCCCGGGCCGGCCGACCGAACGCGAGCTCGGCGCAGAACGCCACCACGGCCAGGGAGTACAGCCCCACCGTGACGGAGAACAGCGTGTCGGACAACGCGGCGAGCGACTCGTCGATCACGACGGCGGGGCCTCTCTCTCGGAGAACGGGGGCGGTGCCGGGGCGGCCGCGGCCAGCGCGCGCCTGACGTCGTCGGTCAGCTCGGCGAACCGGGGGCCGGTGTCCGCGCTGCCCCGGGTCAGCGAGCCGATCGACAGCACCGTACCCCCGCCGTCGGCACCCGGGCCGACTCGGGCGAAGACCCGCTCACGGCGCACCAGGAGCATGCCGAGCAGGCCGACCAGCACGGCGATCGCGGCAGCGAGCACCCAGATCTGGCCGGGGTCGTGCGACAGCTGGAGCGCGGCGAACTGCCGGTAGCTGCTGAAGGTCACCACGGTGCCGTCGGGCAGCGTCGTCGACTCCCCCACCGCCAGGTTCGCCCGGCCGACCTCGGTGAGCCGCTCCTGGTCGATCAGCCGCTGGTCGATCGTGTACACCGACTGCGGCAGGCCGGAGTCCAGCCCCAGGTAGCCCTTCCAGACGAAGATCGCGACCTGCGGGTCCAGCGGCCGCGGGTCGACCGAGGAGAGGATCCCGCCCTGGACCACGCCGGTGGGGGCGAACAGCCCCTGGATCGCGTACTGCTCGTCGATCCCTGCCCCCAGGTCGGGGAGCTTGACCGCGCCCTCGCTGTCCATCGTGGACTGCCTGGCGGGGAGGAACGGCGCGCAGACGTCGGTGATCGGCTCGGCCCCGGGCACCGCCACGGTGAAGCACGGGCTGTACCCGTGCCCGGTGACGTAGACCCGGTCGCCGCCGGTGCGCAGCGGGTCGTTGACCCCGATCGTCGTCTCCTGGTCGGCGCCGCCGCCGGCCGGGCCGTAGCGGATGTCCGCGGTGTAGGAGGCGGCGGTCCGGTCTTCCTCGTAGGTGGCCTGGAAGTCGTCCAGGTCGACGCAGAGGTCGGACATCGCACCGTTGTCGACCAGCGGGCCGGCGGAGTAGGTGTCGTACTGCTGGAAGGTGTTGCAGAAGCCGGAGCCCTCGGTGACCAGGATGCTGCCCTCGTAGCCCCAGAGCTTCCCGCCGGCCAGGCCGAGCAGCAGCGCCAGCAGCGAGAGGTGGAACAGCACGTTGCCGGTCTCGCGCAGGTAGCCCTTCTCCGCCGACAGCTCCGGACCTGCCTTGCCGTCGCGGCGGACCACGCGGTAGCGGCGGACCCGCAGCTCCTCCTCCACCACGTCCAGCGCCGCCGGCCCGCCCAGCGGGGTGGGCAGGGCGGCGGACTCCGGCAGCCGGTGCAGGTGCCGCGGCGCCGAGGGCGGCGGGGTGAACAGCGCGCGCCCGTGCTCGACCGCCCGGGGCAGCACGCAGCCGATCAGCGAGATGAACAGCAGCAGGTAGATCGCGGCGAACCACGGCGAGCTGAAGACGTCGAACAGGTAGAGCCGGTCCAGCCACGGCCCGAGCGTCGGGTAGTCGGCCAGGTACTGGTTGACGTTGGTCTGCGACAGCGACCGCTGCGGCAGCAGCGAGCCGGGGATGGCGGCCAGCGCCAGCAGGAACAGCAGGATCAGCGCGGTGCGCATCGCGGTGAGCTGGCGCCACCAGCGCAGCAGCCGGTTGGCCAACCGGCGACCGGCCGAGGGGCGCGGCGGCGGGGCGGGGGTGGCAGCCGAGCGGGGCGGGGCGGTGATCGTCACAGCGGCGCGCCCTCGGCCAGGCCGGTGGCGGCGAGCCAGCCCTGCAGCCAGCGCATCATCTCGGTCCACGCGCCGGTGACCAGCAGCAGCCCGACCAGCACCAGGACGGCACCGCCGATGCGGGTGACCCCGCGGGCGTGGCGCTTGAGGAAGGACATCGCGCCGACCGCCCAGCGGGCGCCGAGCGCGACCAGCACGAAGGGCACCCCCAGCCCCAGGCAGTAGGCCAGGCTGAGGAAGGCGCCCCGGCCCGCGGTGGCCTGGTCGACGGCCAGGGAGAAGACGGCGGTCAGCGTGGGGCCCAGGCAGGGGGTCCAGCCCAGGCCGAAGACGACGCCGAGCAGCGGCGCCCCGGCCAGCCCGGCGACCGGGCGGACGGACAGCCGGGAGGTGCGCTGCAGCAGCGGGAGCCAGCCCAGGAAGCCGAGCCCGACCAGGATGGTGACCACGCCCATCACCCGGGTGATGACGTCGTTGTACTGCAGCAGGGCCCGGCCCAGCCCGCCGAAGGCCGAGCCGGCGGCCACGAACACGACCGTGAAGCCGAGCACGAACAGCAGCGCACCCAGGACCATCCGCCCACGGGGTGCCCGCTCGTCCACCGCGGTGCGCGCGATGGTCGCGGTGCCGCCGCCGCTCGTCGGTGCGGTCGCGGTGCCGCCATCGCTCGTCGGAGCGGGGGCGGGGGCGGGGGCGCTCGTGCGGCCGCCGGTGCCGACCAGCCCGGTGACGTAGGAGAGGTAGCCGGGGACCAGCGGCAGCACGCAGGGCGAGGCGAAGCTGATCAGCCCGGCCAGCGCGGACACCAGCGCAGCCACCAGCAGCGGGCCGTCGGCGACCAGCTCCTTGACCGCGTCGACCACCTCAGGCCTCCCCGGTGAGCTGCGCCAGCACCGCGCGCAGGTCGTCCTGGCGCACCTCACCGGTGTACACCGCCGCGACCCGGCCGTCGCGGTCGAGCACGATCGTCGAGGGGATCGCCGCCGCCGGGTAGTCGCGGAAGGCCAGCGCCACCTCACCGCGCGGGTCGAACAGGGAGGGGAAGGTGATGCCCTTGCTCTCCAGGAACCGGGTGGCCAGCTGCTCGGTGTCCTTGACGTTCAGCCCGAGGAACTGCACGCCGTCGTCGGCGACCTCGGTGTAGACCTCCTGGAACTGCGGGGTCTCCACGCGGCAGGGCGCGCACCAGGAGCCCCAGAAGTTGAGCACCGCGACGTCCCCGGCCAGCTCGCCGGAGTCCCACTCCCCGCCGTCGAGCAACGTGCCGGAGAACTCCGGCGCGCTCTTCCGCTCGGCCTCCGGGATGACCTCGCCCTCCGGGGTGCTCTCGACGAACCGGAACTCCCCGCCGTTCGCGACATCCACGGCGTCGGGGCCGGTGCTGCACCCCGCGAGCAGCGCGCCGCTCAGCGCGAGCGCCGCGGTCAGGGTCCTACGCACCGGGCACCGCGTCGGGGTCGGTCGCGCCCGCGGGCTCGGCGTAGGAGATGCCGACCAGCCGGTCACCGGAGTAGGTGAAGGAGGTGACGCTGGCCAGGCCGCACTCCCGCTTCCGCGGGTCGTGCAGGTAGCGGCGTCCCTCCAGGTGCAGCCGCAGCGTCCAGATCGGCAGCTGGTGGCTGACGCAGACCGCGGCGTGCCCGCGGGCGGCGTCGCGGGCGGTGGCGACGGCGCCGAGCATCCGGGCGGCGATCTCCCGGTACGGCTCGCCCCACGACGGCGTCCACGGGTTGCGCAGCCGCCACCAGTTGCCCGGGTGCTTGAGCGCGCCGTCGCCGACGCCGAAGGCCTTGCCCTCGAAGGAGTTGCCGGCCTCGATCAGCCGCTCGTCGGTGGCGATCTCCAGCCCCAGCGCGTCGCTGATGGGCTGCGCGGTCTGCTGGGCGCGCTCCAGCGGGCTGGCCACCAGGTGGGTCACGCCCTTGTCGGCGAACCAGGCGGCTGCGGTGCGGGCCATGCCCTCGCCGGCCTCGGACAGCCGGTAGCCGGGCAGCCGGCCGTAGAGCACCCCGCTGGGGTTGTGCACCTCACCGTGCCGCATCACGTGGACGACGGTCGTCTCGGTCACGGCTGCAGCTCCTGGGCGTCGGTCGAGACGGGGGACGGCGCGGGGCCCCCGGCGGCGGCCGCCGCGGCCGCGGCGGCGGCGGGCAGCGCGGCGAGCACGTGTTCCACGGCCTCGTCGTCGAGGGCGGCGCTGACGAACCAGGCCTCGAACGCCGACGGCGGCAGGTACACCCCGCGGGCGAGCATGGCGTGGAAGAACGCGGTGTGCGCCGCGACGTCCTGGCTGCGGGCGTCGTCGTAGTCGCGCACCTGCCGCTCGTCGGGGACGAAGAACACCGAGAACATCGAGCCGGCCTGCTGCACCCGGTGCGGCACGCCGGCGGCGAAGAGCGCGGCGCTGGCCGCGCCGCGCAGCGTGGCGGCGACCTCGTCGCAGTGCGCGTAGACCTCGTCGGTGCACAGCCGCAGCGTGGTGAGCCCGGCGGCGACGGCGACCGGGTTCCCGGCCAGCGTGCCCGCCTGGTAGACCGGCCCGGCCGGGGCGAGCTGCTCCATCACCTCGGCGCGACCGCCGAACGCCGCGGCCGGCATGCCGCCGCCCATGACCTTGCCGAAGGTGAACAGGTCGGCGTCCACCGGGTCCAAGCCGTACCAGCCGGACCGGGACACCCGGAACCCGGTCATCACCTCGTCGACCAGCAGCAGCGCGCCGTGCTCGGCGGTGATCCGCCGCAGCTGGGCGTTGAAGCCGTCCAGCGGCGGGACGACGCCCATGTTGCCCGGCGCGGCCTCGGTGACGACGACGGCGATCTCGTGGCCGCGCTCGGCGAAGACCGCCTCGACCGCGGCGACGTCGTTGTAGGGGAGCACGATCGTGTCCGCGGCGGCCCCCGTGGTCACCCCCGGGGTGTCGGGCAGGCCGAGGGTGGCGACGCCGGAGCCGGCGGAGGCCAGCAGCGCGTCGACGTGGCCGTGGTAGCAGCCGGCGAACTTGACCACCAGCGGCCGGCCGGTGAACCCGCGGGCCAGCCGGAGGGCCGACAGCACGGCCTCGGTGCCGGAGTTGACCAGCCGCACCCGCTCGACCGGGGCGACCCGGCCGGCGATCTCCTCGGCCAGCTCGGCCTCGCCGGCGGTGGGCGTGCCGAAGGTGAAGCCGTTGCGGGCGGCGGCCGTGACGGCGGCGACCACCTCGGGGTGGGCGTGGCCCAGGATCATCGGCCCCCAGGAGGCCACCAGGTCGACGTAGCGGCGGCCGTCGGCGTCGGTCAGCCACGGGCCGGACGCCGACGCCATGAACCGGGGGGTGCCACCGACGGCGCGGAAGGCGCGCACCGGGGAGTTGACCCCGCCCGGCGTCACCTGCCGGGCCCGGTCGAACAACTGCGCCGACGCCGGCGCCTCGTACGGGTAGGGCTCGGTCACGGCTCCACTCTCCCAGGCCGATCTGTGGAACCGCCGCCCCCGGGGTGCCCGGCCAGGATGGCAGCGGTCACAGCCTGCGGCGCGCGGGTCGGCACCAGCACAGTGCCGCCGTCGTTCCGCCGCAGCGGCAGCCCGGTGCGGCCCCGGGGCAGCGACCAGCCGCCGCCGAGGACGGGTGCGCCGGCGTCCACCCCCGCCGTGCCGGCCTGCACCGCGCGCAGGTGGGCGGCGTCGACGTCGGCCAGCGGGATCCGCTCCCGGCCGACGCTCAGCGCCGCGTCCGAGCCGCGGCCGCCGACCCGCACCGTCCAGGCCCGGCGCGCCGACAGCGTGCCGGCGGCCAGCACGCCCAGCACCAGCCCGGCGGCGGCGGCGACCACCCCGGCCGACAGTCCGGGCACCAGCGCGGCGACCACGAGCAGCGCGGCCAGCACCGCGGCGGCCAGCCAGAACGGACGCCACGAGCCCCCGGGCTCGACGTAGGTCGGGTCGTCCGGGGGCTCGGGGTCGGTCATCTCGGGGCGCTGCTCAGCGAAGCCAGCGGGCGGCCTCGACCGCCCAGTAGGTCAGCACCGACCCCGCGCCGGCCCGGCGGACGGCGGTCAGCGTCTCCAGGATCGCCCGCTGCCGGTCGACCCAGCCGTTGGCCGCGGCCGCCTCGAGCATCGCGTACTCACCGCTGACCTGGTAGGCGCTCACCGGGACGTCGACGGCGTCGGCGACCCGGGCCACGATGTCCAGGTAGGGCAGCGCCGGCTTGACCATGACCGCGTCCGCACCCTCGGCGAGGTCCTGCGCGACCTCGCGCAGCGCCTCGTCGGCGTTCGGCGGGTCCATCTGGTAGGTCGACCGGTCGCCGAACTGCGGAGCGCCCTCGGCGGCCTCGCGGAACGGGCCGTAGAAGCCGGAGGCGTACTTCGCGGCGTAGGCGAGGATCGGCGTCTCGGTGTAGGCGGCGCTGTCCAGCCCCGCCCGGATCGCCGCGACCTGGCCGTCCATCATCCCGCTGGGGGCGATGACGTGCGCCCCGGCCTGCGCCTGCGCGATCGCGACCGCGGCGTACCGGTCCAGCGTCGGGTCGTTGTCGACGACGCCCGCGGGAGTGACCACGCCGCAGTGGCCGTGGTCGGTGTACTCGCACAGGCAGAGGTCGGCCATCAGCACCAGCTCGTCGCCCAGGTCGGCGCGAAGGTGCTGCAACGCGCGGTTGACCACGCCGTCGGCGGCGTCGGCCTGGGAGCCCACCGGGTCCTTGTCGGCCGGGATGCCGAACAGCATCAGGCCGCTGATCCCGGCCTCGGCCGCCTCGGCCGCCGCCTTCCGCAGCGAGTCCTGGGTGTGCTGGACGACGCCGGGCATGGAGCTGATCGGCTGCGGCTCGGCGATGCCCTCCTTCACGAAGACCGGCAGCACCAGGTCGGCCGGGGCCAGCCGGGTCTGCGCCGTCCACCGGCGCATCGCGGGGGTGGAGCGCAGCCGGCGGCCCCGGGCGAACCCGGGGTTCGCCCCGCCGGCTGCGCGACGTACGTCGGCGTCGGTCACTTCTCGCCACCCTCGGCCTCGGCCCGGCGGGCCTCGGCGAACGCGGCGAGGGCGTCGACCAGCGGGCCGACCGCGGCGGTCTCCGGCTGCACGTCGACCCGCAGGCCGAACTCGGTGGCGCTGGCGGCGGTGGCCGGGCCGATCACCGCGACGACCGTCTTGGCGTGCGGCTTGCCGGCGATGCCGACCAGGTTGCGCACCGTGCTCGAGGAGGTGAAGCAGACCGCGTCGAAGCCGCCGCCCTTGATCGCCTCGCGCACCGCGGCCGCCGGCGGCGCAGCCCGGACCGTGCGGTACGCGGTGACGTCGTCGATCTCCCAGCCGCGCTCCTGCAGCCCGGCGGCGAGGGTCTCGGTGGCGATGTCGGCGCGGGGCAGCAGCACCCGGTCGATCGGGTCGAAGACGTCGTCGTAGGGCGGGAAGTCGGCCAGCAGGCCCTCGCTGGACTGGTCACCCGTGGGCACCAGCTCCGGCACGATCCCGAAGTCGCGGACCGCCTGGGCGGTCTGCTCGCCGACGCAGGCGACCTTGACCCCGGCGAAGGCGCGGGCGTCCAGGCCCAGCTCGACGAACTTCTCCCGCACCGCGCGGACGGCGTTGGTGGAGGTGAAGACGATCCAGCCGTACCGGCCGGTGACCAGGCCCTTGACCGCCCGGTCCATCTGCGCGGGGCTGCGCGGCGGCTCGACGGCGATCGTCGGCACCTCGACCGGGACGGCGCCGTAGGCACGCAGCCGATCGCTCATCTCCCCCGCCTGCTCCTTGGTGCGCGGCACCAGCACGCGCCAGCCGAACAGCGGGCGGCTCTCCCACCAGGACAGCTTGCCGCGCTTGTCGACGGCGGCACCGACGGTCACCACGACCGGGCCGGTGAGGGTGTCGAGTCCGGCGGACTTCTCCGCCACCGCTGCCAGCTTGCCGGCCACGCTCTTCTGCGCGGTGCTGCTGCCCCCGGCGGTCACCAGGACCGGGGTGGAGCCGGGGAGCCCGCCCTCGACCAGGCCGGCGGCCAGGGTGGGCAGCTGCTCGGCGGACGCCTGGAGCACCAGCGCGGCGCCGGTGCCCGAGGCGGCGGAGGCCAGCGCGGTGAGGTCGGCCGGGGCGTCCGCGCCCGGGCGCACGTCGGCGGTCACCGAGGTGCCGCCCAGCGGGACGCCGGCGTAACCCGGCACCGCGGTGCTCACCGCGACGCCGGGGACGACGTCGAACGGGACGCTGGTCCGGGTGACCGCGAGCGCCTCCTTGACCACGGCGTCGCTGGTGAACGGGTCGCCGGCGACGAGCCGGACCACCACGTTGCCGTTCTTGGCCGCGGCGACGGCGCCCTTGGCGACGTCGGCCGGCTCACCGCTGACCGGGGTCAGCTCGAGGTCCGGGTGCGCCTCGCGCACGGCCTCGGTGACCGCGGCCGAGACGTCCGGGTCGACCAGCACCGTGTCGGCGCCGGCGATCGCTGCGCTCGCCCGGGCGGTCAGCAGCTCCGGGTCGCCGGGGCCGGCACCGACGAACACCACGGTGCCCTTGCTGCTGCCGTTCTGCTTGCGTGAGCGCGTCATCGCGTGCTCCTGTTCCTGCCCCCGGAGGGGGTCGCTGCGGGTGGTACGGGGTCGTGGGGGCGGGCGGGCACCCGCCCGGGACGGCGGGTCACCGGGGTGCCGCCATCAGCGCGGCGGCGCCGCGTTCGAGCAGCTCGGCGGCCAGCTGCCGGCCCAGCGCCTCGGCCTCGACGGCCGGGCCGGTGAGCGAGCCGCGGACGCCGTCGCTGCCGTCGATCGCGGTGACCGAGGCGCGCAGGTAGAGCTCGGCGGCGCCGTCCTCGTCCTCGGCCAGCTCGGCGGAGGCGGCCACCGGGGCGCTGCACCCGGCCTCCAGCGCGGCCAGCACGGCGCGCTCCGCGGCGACGCAGGCCCGCGTGGCCGGGTGCTCCAGCACGGCGAGCAGCTCGCGCACCCGGGTGTCCTCCGTGCGGCACTCGACGGCGAGCGCGCCCTGGGCCGGCGCGGGCAGCACCTGGAGCGGGTCGAGCACCTCGGTGATCGCGGCGAGCCGGTCGATCCGGGCCAGCCCGGCGCGGGCCAGCACGACGGCGTCCAGGTCGGCGTCCGGTCCCAGCGCCCGCGCCATCCGGGTGTCGACGTTGCCGCGGATCGGCACGACGTCCAGGCCGAGGCCGAGCGCGCGCAGCTGCGCCATCCGGCGCGGGGCTCCGGTGCCCACGCGGGCACCCGGGGGCAGCTCGCCCAGGGTGAGCCCGTCGCGGGCGACGAGCGCGTCGCGCGCGTCCTCCCGCTGGGGGACGGCGGCCAGCGTGAGCCCCGGGGCGGGCGCGGTCGGCAGGTCCTTGTAGCTGTGCACCGCGACGTCGACCTCGCCGCGCAGCAGGGCCTCGCGCAGCGCGGCGACGAAGACGCCGGTGCCGCCGAGCTGGCTGATCGCCTCGGTGGACCGGTCGCCGTAGGTGCTCACGTGCACCAGCTCCACCGCCACGCCGGTGGCCGCGGTCAGCGCGTCGGCGACGTGGGAGGACTGGGTGAGCGCCAGCTGGCTGGCGCGGGTGCCCAGCCGCAGCGGCAGGGCGGCGGTCACGGGGCACCCCCGGTGCGCCGGTCGCGGGCGGCAGAGCCGCCGGCGCGCCCGTCGCGGGCGGCCTCGATCCGCGGGTCCAGGGCCGACAGCGGGGTGCCGGCGGGCAGCTGCGGGTCGACGGTGACCGCGTCGGAGAGGGTGGCCCGGTCGCCGTCGGTGGCGCCGGACAGGCCCAGGCCGAACAGCGCACGCAGCGCGTCGGCGTAGTCGGTGCCCCCCGGGGCGCTGGCCAGCTCCTTCACCCGCACGGTCGGCTCGTGCAGCAGCTTGTCGACGACGCGGCGCACGGTGCGGGCGATCTCGCTGCGGGCCTTGGCGTCGAGGTCGGGCAGCCGGGTGGACAGCCGCAGCAGCTCGGCGTCGACGACCTCGGCGGCCTGGCTGCGCAGCGCGGAGACGGTGGGGGCGACCGCGGCGGCCTGCCGCTCGGCGCGCAGCAGCGAGGTCTCCAGCTCGACCAGCGCGTGCGCGGCGGCGATGTCGTCGGCGGCGACCGAGCCGGCCACCGGCTGCCCCGGGTGGGCGGCCCGCTCGCCCTGCAGCATCGCCAGGTCGACGACGTGCACGCCGGGCAGGCCGGCGACCGCGGCCTCGACGTCGCGGGGCAGGGCGAGGTCCACGACGACCATGCGCCGCCCGCCGCGGCCGGCCATCGCGGTGGCGACCAGCTCCTCACCGATCACCGTGCCGGTGGCGCCGGTGCAGGTGACCAGCACGTCGGCGGCGGCGAGCTCCTCGGGGAGCCGGTCCAGGTCGGCCTGCCGGCCGCCGACGGACTCCGCCAGTCTCGCGGCGCTGGCCGGGGTGCGGCTGCTGACGGTGACCGCGGCGCCGCGGCGGGCCAGCGTGGTGGCCGCCAGCGCCCCCATGGAGCCGGCGCCGACGACGAGCACGGGCCGGCCGGCGAGGTCACCGAGGACGTCGGTGACGCGGTCCAGGGCGACCGAGACCAGCGACGCACCGGCCTTGTCGATGCCGGTCTCGGCGTGCACCCGCTTGCCGACCCGCAGCGCGCGCTGGGCGATCGGGTGCAGCTCGCGCCCGACGGTGCCCTCCTCCTGCGCCAGGGCGTAGGCGGCGCGCAGCTGCCCGAGCACCTGGGTCTCCCCGACGACCATCGAGTCCAGACCGGCGGCGACGGTGCACAGGTGGCCGATCGCCTGGTCCTCGTAGTAGACGGTGACGTAGGGCGAGAGCTCCTCGACCGTGGCGCCGGCGTGCCGGGCGAGCACCCGGCTGACGTCGGTGACGCCGCCGTGGAAGCGGTCGACCTCGGCGAAGACCTCGATCCGGTTGCAGGTGGCCAGGACCATCGCCTCGCTGACGTGGTCGCTGTCGACCAGCTCGTGCAGCGCCTTGACCGTGTCGTCACCGCTCATGCTGACCTGCTCCAGCAGAGCGACCGGAGCGGTCTGGTGGCTGATGCCGACGGCGAGCAGGCTCATCTCGGGCTCCCTGCGGTGTGCAGCTCGGCCGCCGGCGAGGGGACGTCGGCGCGCTGCTGGTCCCCGTCCCTCTGCTGATCGAGGAAGGCCAGCACCTGCAGCTCGACGGACAGGTCGACCTTGCGGACGTCGACCCCCGCGGGCACGGACAACGCCACCGGCGCGAAGTTCAAGATGCTCCTCACCCCGGCCGCGACGAGCCGGTCGCAGACCGACTGCGCCACCTCGGCCGGTGTCGTGATGACCCCGATCGTGGCGGCGGTGGCGCGCACCACCGCCTCGAGCTCCGCCACCGGGCGGACCGTGCACCCGCCCACCCGGGTCCCCACCGTGGCGGGGTCGCTGTCCAGCAGGCCGACGAAGGTGAAACCGCGGCTGGCGAAGCCGGTGTAGTCGGCCAGCGCGGAGCCCAGGCGGCCGAGCCCGACCAGCACGCACGGCCGGGACCGCTCGCCGCCCAGTGCCTCGGACAGCCGGGCACGCAGCCCGGCCACCGAGTAGCCCACCCCGCGGACACCGCACGGGCCCAGGTGGGACAGGTCCTTGCGGAGCCCGGCGGGGTTGACCCCGGCGGCGGAGGCCAGCTCGCCGGAGGAGACGTGGCTGCGACCGTCGTCGGCGAGACCGGCCAGCACCCGCAGGTACACGGCCAGCCGGGCGACGGTGGCCTCCGGGATGTTCCGGGGCCGCGACTGGGTCACGGGCAGACTCTCCAGCGATCCGAACACGCCCCGGCCAGGGCCGGACGTTCGGGGGACTCAGGGCAAGGGAACTCGACGGACCTGGGCACGTCAGCGCCCGGCCATCTCACGGTAACCGCTTGTGAAGGCCTGAACAAAGTCGCCGACCCCGTCCGCGCAGGTCACCGGCCCCCGCTGTGTCGGATGCCACGCCGCGCGCCACCCGGTCGGGTGCGACCGGCGCCTCAGCCGACGCCTCAGCCGACGCCGAGGTCGCGCCGCAGGCGAGGGACGTCGACGGTGAAGTAGCTGTGCTCCCGGCCGTCGAGCAGCACCACCGGGACGCGGTCGCCGTACTCGGCGCGCAGCTCCTCGTCCGCGTCGACGTCGACCAGCACCGGCGTCAGGCCGGCCTCCCCGCCGATGCGGGTGAGCGTCTCCTCCGCCACGGTGCACAGGTGGCACCCGGCCCGGGTGAGCAGCTGCAGGCGTCGTGCGGGGTCAGTCACCGGTGTCCTCCCAGAGGGCGGCGCGCGCCGCCCGTTCCATCCCGAGCTCGCGGAGCCGGGCCCGGCTGACCTTGCCGGTGAGCGAGTGCGGCAGCTCGGGCACCAGGTGGACCGCCACCGGCACCTTGAACCGGGCCAGCGACGCCGCGGCGTGCGCGCGCAGCTCCGCCTCGTCGAGCTCGGCGCCCGGCGCCGCCACCACGACGGCGTGCACCGCCTCGCCGGTGCGCGGGTCGGGCAGCCCGATGACCGCACTCTGGGCGACCGCAGGATGGGCGTCGAGCACCCGCTCGACCTCGCCCGGGTAGACGTTGAACCCGTTGACGATGACCAGGTCCCGCCGGCGGTCGACCAGGACCAGGTCGCCGTCGGCGTCCCGGTAGGCGATGTCACCGGTGGCGAGCCACCCCCGCGCGTCCGGCCCGTCGGTGCCGTCGGGCCAGTACCCGCTGAACAGGTTGGGCCCGCGGGCGCAGATCTCGCCGGCCTCCTCCGCGTCGTCTACCGGGTCGTCGGCCGGGTCGTCGCCGGCCGTCGGGCCGCCCGCGGTGTCCCGCAGGCGCAGCTCGACCCCGGGCAGCGGCCCGCCGATGGAGCGCGGCTTGGACCGGCCGGTGACCAGGGTGCTGGCCAGCACCGGGCCGGCCTCGGTCAGCCCGTACCCCTCCCACACGGTGACCGCGGCCCGCTCGCGCATCGCGGTCAGCACGGCGGCCGGCAGCGGGGCGGACCCGGAGCTGGCCGTGCGGACGGCGGCGAAGCCGCGCCGCAGCACCGCGTCGGAGCCGGCGGCGTCGGCGGCCGCCAGCCAGGCCGCGTACATCGGCGGGGCGGCGGGGACGGCGGTGATCTCCTCCTCGGCCATCAGCCGGAGGGTGGCCAGCGGGGCGAACTCCTCGACCAGCACGGCGCAGGCGGCGGTCGCGGCGACGAGCCCCCAGGCGCCGGTGAAGCCGTAGACGTGGAACAGCGGGAGGACGACCAGCACCCGGTCACCCGCGCGCACCGGCGGCGGGTCCAGGGCCAGGCACTGCTGCTGGTTCGCCAGCAGTGCGGCGTGCGTGAGCATCGCGCCCTGCGGCCGGCCGGTGGTGCCGCTGGTGTAGGCGAGCAGCGCCAGCGCGGCCGGGTCCGCGGGGTCGACCGGAGCCGGGCCGTCGTCGTCCGGCGGGCCGGCGTGCACCGGCACACCGGCCAGCTCGGCCCGGGCGTCGGCGGTCACCAGCAGCCGCGCCCCGGAGTCGGTGAGCAGGTACGACACCTCGGGGTCGGTGTAGGCGGTGTTGACCGGGACGACGACCAGGCCGGCCCGCAGGGCGCCGGTCACCGCCACCACCCAGTCGACCCCGTTGCGCAGCTGGACCGCCACCCGGTCGCCGGCGGCCAGCCCACGGGCGCGGTAGCCCGCGGCGGCCCGGTCGACGAGCGCGTCGAGCTCCGCCCAGGTCAGCCGGCGTGCGCCGTGCACCAGGGCCGGGGACTCCCCGGAGGTCGCGGCCGCGCGGCGCACCAGCGCCGCGAGGGACTCCACCGGCGCGGTCGGCGCCACCGGGACGCTCTCTTCCGTCACACGGACCTCCCTGGACCCACGGACCGCCCCCGACCAGCGGCGACAGCGCCCCCGGGGCACGATGGTGTCATCCCGGTGAGCCGCCCGCAGCGGGTTCCCCTCCGCCGGGCGAGCCGGCCGGACCGGGGGTGGAGGAGCTGCACGGCATGACCCGTCCCCACCCCTCCGCGCCCCCGGCTGCCCCCGCCACCGACCGGCGCCTCCGACCGGTCCCCCGTCCCCGGCTCGAGCAGCCCCTGGCGACCAGCCCGGCGAGCTCCGCCGACGAGGCGGTCCCGGCGCCGGCCCCCGTCGAGGCCGGCGGCTCCCCGGACCCCGGGCCCCCCGCCGACCAGGACGCGGTCTGGGAGCTCGTCCGCCGGGCACAGCAGGGCGACGCCGAGGGCTTCGGCCAGCTCTACGACCGGTACGTCGACCTGGTCTACCGGTTCGTGCTGCTCCGGGTCGGCGACCGGGCCACGGCCGAGGACTTCACCAGCGAGACGTTCGTCCGGGCGCTGCGCCGGATCGACTCGCTGACCTTCCAGGGCCGCGACGTGGGCGCCTGGCTGATCACGATCGCCCGCAACATCGTGCTGGACCACGTGAAGAGCAGCCGCCACCGGCTGGAGGTGACCACCGCGGACGTGCGCGACGCCGACCGGGCGACCGAGAGCCCGGAGGACACGGTGGTGCAGCGGCTCACCAACGCCGAGCTCATCGCCTGCATGCAGCAGCTCTCCGCCGACCAGCGCGAGTGCCTGGAGCTGCGCTTCCTGCAGGACCTCACCGTCGCGGAGACCGCGGCCGCGATGGGCAGGAAGGACGGCGCGATCAAGGCGCTGCAGCACCGCGCGGTGCGCCGGCTCGCTGCGCTGGTGCACCCGGGACTGCGGTGACGGGTGTGATCGCCCGGCCGCGCTGCGTAACGCCGGGCCCGCGCCGTCGTTGACCAGAGCGGATCGCCGCGCCGACCGACGACGCGGGACCGGGGCGGTACGCGGAGGACGACGGTGACGGTGCAGCACGACGACGCGACGGGTGCCGCCCGCCGTGCCGCCGGCCCGCCCGGCACCGCCGAGGACCTGGTGCTGGCCCGGCTGGAGGGCCTGGCGGACGAGCACGCCGTCCGGCCGGACCCGGTGTTCCGCGCGGCCACCCGGGCCCGGCTCGTCGCGATGGCCGCCGTCCGGCAACCCTCGCCCCGGCGCCGGGGCCTGCGGCGCCTGCTGGCCGCCCGCACCCCGCCCCGGCGGGGTCGGCTCACCGCCGGGCTCGCCGGCGCCACGCTCACCGTGGCCGCCCTCGGGGGCCTGCTGGCCGCCGCCCAGGGCGCGGCGCCCGGCGACCTGCTGTACGAGGTGAAGCGCGGCGGCGAGGCGACCCAGCTGGTGCTCGCCGGTGACAGCAGTCGCGGCGCGACGCTGCTGGACTTCGCCAGCACCCGGCTCGGCGAGCTGACCGAGCTGGCCGCCGCCGGCGACGCGTCGCCCGTGCTCGACACGCTGCGGACCATGGACCGGCAGACCACCGAGGGCGCCTCGTGGTTCACCACCCGGGCGGTGGCCGACGGCGACACCGCGGCGCTGCAGGCGCTCGCCACGTGGACCACCGGGCAGCGCACCGGTCTGGACGCGCTGCCCGACGACCTCCCCGCCGGCGTCGACGAGGCGCTGTCCGGCTCCCGGCGGCTCGTCTCCGCGGTCGCCGACCGCGCCGCGGCGCTCGGTACCGCGCTGGCCTGCGCCGGCGGGCCGGCCGTCACCGCCGCCGACGAGCTCGGCCCGCGGCCCACCCCCTGCCCAACCGGCGCACCGGCGGCGCAGCGCCCCGCCCCCGGTACGCCGTCGGCGCCCCCGGTCGCGTCGGGAGGAGCGCCGGCCCCGGGTGGGGCCGCGCCGGCGGCGCCGTCCACCTCTCCGGTGACCACCGCGGCACCCGCGGCCGGGACGGCGACCCCGTCCCCGGCTCCGGCACCCACGCCCTCGGCCGCCGCACCGGCCACACCGGCCGCGCCGGCCGGGCCGGCGCCCGGTGAGCGGCCGGGGCTGCCGGTGCCCGCCGCACCCGCGTCGCCCAGCACCGCGGCGCCGTCCCGGCCGGGCACGGTCGTCGAGCTGCCCCCGGTCGTCCCGGGCCTCCGGGTCTGCCTGCCGCCGCTGATCTCGGTCAACTGTCGACCTGCCGCCGGCTGAGCAGCCCGGCTCGCTAGGGTCGGGTGCCCAGCACAGCCCACACCGGGAGGTGACCCGTGGTCAGAATCCCCTTCCGCGGGCGGGCTGCGCGCCTCCCCGGTGGGCTGGCCGACGAGGAGACCCGCGCGCTCGTCGCCGGCACCGCGTCGGCCGCGGCCGCCGAGACCGCGCCGGCACCCGTGCCGCGCCCCGACCCGACCGGCGCCGCGTTCTTCGACGTCGACAACACGATGATGATGGGCGCCTCGCTGTTCTGGTTCGCCCGCGGACTGGCCGCCCGCAAGTACTTCACCTCCCGCGACGTGGCCTCCTTCATCTGGCAGCAGGCCAAGTTCCGGATCGCGGGCAGCGAGAGCAGCATCGACATGCACACCGTGCGGGACAACGCGCTCGCCTTCGTCGCGGGCCGGCCGGTCGAGGAGATCAAGCAGGCCAGCGAGGAGATCTACGACGAGCTGATGGCCGACCGCATCTGGTCGGGCACCCGGTTGCTCGCCCAGCAGCACCTCGACGCCGGGCAGCGGGTCTGGCTGGTCACCGCCACCCCGGTCGAGCTGGCCTCGATCATCGCCCACCGGCTGGGGCTCACCGGCGCCCTCGGCACGGTCGCGGAGGTGGTCGACGGGCGGTTCACCGGGCGGCTGGTCGGCGAGCTGATGCACGGCGATGCGAAGGCCCAGGCGGTGCGGGTGCTCGCGGAGCGGGAGGGCCTGGACCTGGCCCGCTGCAGCGCCTACAGCGACTCCAGCAACGACCTGCCGATGCTCAGCCTGGTGGGCACCGCGGTCGCGGTGAACCCCGACTCCGAGCTGCGGGCCATCGCCCGGTCCCGCGGCTGGACGATCAAGGACTTCCGCACCGGGCGCAAGGCCGCCAAGATCGGCGTCCCCACGGTCGGCGCCGCAGCCGTGTCGGGGGGCGTCGTCGGCGGGCTGGTCGCGCTGCGCCGCCGCAACCGCTGGCCGTTCTGACCTGCCGCGCCCGCCGGCCGCGAGGCCGCAGTCCGGAGTGCCGCTGTCCGGAATGCCGCTGTCGGGAGACCCGCGGCGGTCCACGTGGACGTTCGGGCGGCGTCCGGACACGTAGGGGGTGACGGACCCGCGACGGACGGAGCTCGGCGCGATGACGGACCCGCTCGACGATCTGCTGCAGGGATCAGCCCCGCCGGTGACCAGGCGGTCTGCCCCGCTCGAGCAGCAGCTGCAGGCACTGGCCCAGCCGGCCTCGCTCACCGCCGCGCGGCAGCTGGCCGCGGAGGCCGCCGAACGCCCACGCCGGGGCGCGCGCCGCCCCCTCGCCCGGAACCCGGCCCTCCTCCGGCGGGCCGCGGCCGGCCCACGGGGCGGCGACGCACCGGGCGCACCCGCCGGTCCGGGCGAGTCACCGCGGTGAGCCGGGCCGCCTCAGCTGAAGACGCTGCGGCGCTGCAGGAGGAGCCGGTAGATGGAGTGCTGGATCGTCTCGCGCACCTGGTCGGTCAGGTTGAACACGATCATCGGGTCGTCGGCGGCGGCCGGCCCGTAGGAGGCGGTCTCGATCGGCTCGCCGAAGGCGATGAACCACTTCGAGGGCAACGGCACCGCACCGAGGGGGCCGAGCAGCGGGAAGGTCGGGGTGATCGGGAAGTACGGCAGGCCGAGCAGCCGGGCGGCGGTCTTCGCGTTGCCGAGCATGGGGTAGATCTCCTCGGCGCCGACGATCGCGCACGGCACGATCGGCACGCCGGTGCGCAGCGCGGCGCTGACGAACCCGCCCCGGCCGAACCGCTGCAGCGTGTACCGCTCGCTGAACGGCTTGCCCACGCCCTTGAAGCCCTCGGGGAAGACGCCCACCAGTTCCCCCGCCGACAGCAGCCGCTCGGCGTCCTCGTTGCAGGCGAGGGTGACGCCCAGCTTGCGGGCCAGCGACCCGATGAACGGCACCTGGAACACCAGGTCGGCACCGAGCAGACGCAGCCGGCGCCCGGCCGGGTGCTGGTCGCGCAGCGCCACGGTCTCCATCAGCGCGTCGACCGGCACGGTGCCGGAGTGGTTGGCCACCACCAGCGCGCCGCCGGTGTCGGGCACGTTCTCCAGCCCTTGGACCTCCACCCGGAACCAGCGCTCGAACCACGGCCGCAGCAGGGGCAGGAACAGGTGGTCGGTCAGGTCGGGGTCGAAGCCGAACTCGTCGGTGTCGTACTCGCCGGTGAGCCGGCGCCGCAGGAAGTCCAGGCCGCCCACGACCTCCTGATCCCAGGTGGGCGCGGACGCGGGAGGCGGGGGGACCGGATCGTCGTCCGGGCGCAGCGGGATGACCCGGGCCTCAGGCATCGCGCACCGCCCGCAGGCCGGGCACCGACGGCGCCGGCCGGTGCCGCGGGGTGAGCACGGCGGAGGCGGCGGCCAGCCCACCGGCGAACCGGGTCACCGCCGAGCGGGCCCCGCCGGTGACGCCCTCGACCAGTTCCGGGCGGACGACCGGCGGGAGGGTCCGGCCGTAGTCGGCCAGGGCCTCGGCGGTCGAGTAGTGCGGGGTGTAGCCGAACTCCTCGCGCAGCACCCGGGTGTCGACGACCCGGCCGAAGTTGAGGAAGCGCATCTGCTCCGGGGACCAGTCGACCAACCCGGGCCGGCGGGTGAGCCGGCCGAGGGAGCCCATCGCGGCTTCGGGCAGCGGCAGCTGCACCCGGCCCAGCCGGCGGATCGCCTGGGAGAGCAGGACGGTGCCCGAGGCGCCCACGTTGACCGTGCCGACGAAGTCCCCGGTGGCCGCCCGGGCCAGCACCGCCACGGCGTCGTCCTCGTGGAGGAGCTGCACGCGGGCGTCGTACCCGAGGGCGGTGGGGATCACCGGCATCCGGAAGAAGCCCGACAGCAGCGAGTCGATGCGCGGGCCGATGAGGTTGGTGAACCGCAGCACGGCCACCCCGACGTCGGGACGACGCCGGGCGAAGGAGCGGACGTAGCCCTCGATGTCCAGGCTGTCCTTGGCGAAGCCCCCACCGGGGACCCGCCGGGCCTGCATCGTCTCGGTGAACACCGCCGGGTCACGGGGGCTGGCCCCGTAGACCGCGCTGGTCGACTTCAGCACCAGCCGGCGCACCCGGGGCGACCGCTGGCAGGCGGCCAGCAGTTGCATGGAGCCGATGACGTTGAGCTCCTTCATCGACACCCGCCCACCCGCGCCGGCCGGGGTGGCGCTGATGTTCATGTGGACCACGGTGTCCACCGCGGCCGACTCGATCACCTTCCCGATCAACGGGTTGCGGATGTCGGCGCGGACGAACTCGGTCCGCCCGAGGCGGCGGAGCACCCCGGGGGCCGGGGGGACGGTGTCCACCCCGATGACCCGGTCGATGCCCGGGTCGGCTGCGAGCTCGGCCGCCAGCGCGCCGCCCAGCCACCGGCTCACGCCGGTGACCAGGACGACCGCAGGCGGCACGAGCGTCAGCTCACTTCTTGTTGCGGCGCTGCACGCGGGTCTTCTTGAGCAGCTTGCGGTGCTTCTTCTTCGCCATCCGCTTGCGGCGCTTCTTGATGACCGAACCCATGTCCTGCTCCCGACGTCGTGGTCACGCGGCGCCGGGGGCGGTGACCGGGTGGCCACGCGGTTCCTGATCCGGGCACCGTGCGAGGTGTTCAGCTCCAGCGCGGGCCACCCCCGGCCGGGGGGTGGCACCGCTCAGCGCCCGAGACTACCTGGTGCCCTTCCGGAACGGCCCCGCCGCAGGGCAGCGGGGTCCTTCCTCAGGCGATGTCGGTGTAGGCGTCGCGCAGGTAGTCGTGCACGGCGCGCTCGGGCACCCGGAAGGAACGGCCGACGCGGACGGCGGAGAGCTCGCCGCCGTGCACGAGGCGGTAGACGGTCATCTTCGAGACCCGCATGAGCGCGGCGACCTCGGCGACGGTCAGGAACGCGACCGCGGCGCGGGGGGCCGGGACCGCGGCGGGGCGCCCGACCGGGGCGGCGGCCGGGTGGGCGGCCGGGACCGGGCGCGACATGGCGGCGGCCGAGACCGGCCGGCCCATCTGTCGCGGCGCCGGGACACCCGGGCGAGCGGTCTGCTGGAGCGGTGCGCGGTGGGGCATGGTCACGTCGATCATCTCCGGTATCAGCACATCTTCGCGGCCACCGGCTTCCCCACCGGCGAACAGAACGCTCATGTGCTGGTACCGAGCGTAAGGGGACCGGAGTGACAGAAGCGATGGGTGAAACGAACAGGCGGACCGGTCCGTCCTGGGCACAAGTGGACAGAGACAACCCGTGACACACCCGTCACGGCGTGTTGTCCCCAAGTCGACTCGCCTGTGCGCACCCCTTGTCCACAGAATCTGTGGAAAAACACATCGGTGTGATTCACGCCGGGCGGTGCGGGTGCCGACCCTGGGGACCACCCTGGGGAGCCCGTGTGGGGAGTGGGCGACCTGGTCGCGCACCCGGGGTCGGCCGGGTGGACGCCGGCCGACCGTCCTCGTGGGCACATGTCGACAAGCCGACGAGTCGCCGAGTGGCCGAGTGGCCGGGACGCGGCTCAGTGCCGGGGGCGGCCCAGCTCCACCGAACGGTCGTGCGCGGCCTCGATCGCGGCGATGAGGGCCGCCCGCACCCCGTGCCGCTCCAGCTCGCGGATCGCGGCGATCGTCGTCCCACCGGGGCTGGTGACCGCCTCGCGCAACTGGACCGGGTGCTCACCGGAGTCGCGGAGCATCACCGCCGAGCCGTAGGCGGTCTGCACGATCAGGTCCGCGGCCACCGACCGCGGCAGGCCCAGCAGGATGCCGGCGTCGATCATCGCCTCGACCAGGAAGAAGAAGTACGCCGGGCCGCTGCCCGACAGCGCGGTCACCGCGTCCTGCTGGCTCTCCGGCACCCGCCGGACCTGCCCCACCGGCGTGAGCAGCGCCTCGGCCTCGTCCAGGTGCGCGTCGGTGGCGTGCGCTCCAGCGGACAGCACGCTCATCCCGGCGTCGACCAGCGCGGGCGTGTTGGGCATGACCCGGACCACCGGGGTGCCGGCGGGCAGCGCCGCCTCGATCCGCCCGGTGGACACCCCGGCCGCGACGGAGACGACCAGGTGCGCGTCGGCGGCCACGTGCGGGGCCAGCAGGCCCAGCAGCGCGTCGAGGTCCTGCGGCTTGACCGCGAGCAGCAGCACCCGGGCCTGCGCGGCCGCCTCGGCCAGGTCGAGCGCGTCCACGCCGTACCGCGCGGCCAGCTCGGCGGCCCGCTCCGGGCTGCGCTCGACGACGCGGATGCCGTCCCCGCTCCCCGCCTGCCGGACCAGCCCGGCCAGCAGCGCCTCGCCGATCTTCCCCCCACCGACGACGGCCAGCCCGTGACGACTCCCAGTGATCATGCCCGCGACGGTAGCGCCCGTCGCGCGTGTGCCCCGGGGCGACCGGGGTAGCCAGCGACCATGTCCGGAGATCTGAACGGCAAGCGCGTGGCCGTGCTGGCCACCGACGGCGTGGAGCAGATCGAGCTGGAGCGACCCTGGCAGGCCCTGGTCGAGGCCGGCGCCCAGCCGCAGCTGGTGGGCCTGGAGCCCGGGTCGATCACCATGTACCAGCACATCGACAAGGGCGACACCAAGGACGTCGACGTGGTCGTGTCGCAGGCCGACCCCGACGGCTTCGACGCCCTCGTCCTGCCCGGCGGGGTCATCAACGGCGACTTCGTCCGCGCCGAGACCGACGCGGTGGCCTTCGTGAAGGCGTTCTTCGACGCGGGCAAGCCGGTCGCCGCGATCTGCCACGCCCCGTGGGTGCTCGCCGAGGCCGACGTCGTCCGGGGGCGGCGGATGACCTCCTGGCCCTCGCTGCAGACCGACCTCCGCAACGCCGGCGCGGACTGGGTGGACGAGGAGGTCGTCGTCGACGGCAACCTGACCACCAGCCGCAAGCCCGACGACCTCGACGCCTTCAGCAGGACGCTCGTCGAGCAGTTCGCCGGCGGCTGAACCCGCCGGCCGGGTCAGGACCCCGCGAGCAGCCCCGCGGCCGGCGCGATCACCAGCACCGTGCCGGCCAGCAGGAGGCCGGCCAGCAACGGGACGGCGAGCGGCCCCTGCCCCTGCCGTTTCCGCCATGCGGCGACTCCGGCGACCAGCCCGGTGACGGCCAGCGGTGCCGCGACCAGCGCGGCGTAGGGCATCAGCTCCCACAGCAGCGTGAACGCGAAGTAGAGCCCGATCCCGACCGCCAGGGCCACCACGAGCTCACCGACGAACCTGATCCAGGCCAGCACGCCCTGCGGGCCGCTCGCCGGTTCGACGTCCGCCTCGCCCGGCACGGCCGGCTGCGGGCCGGTGCGGTGCGCGCCCGTGCGGCGCTCACCGGTGGCCGGCGCACCCGACGACGTCTGCAGCGCCGGGATGGCCGCCGTCGACGGCCCACCCGGCACGCTGCCGGTGGCGGGCGCCGGTGACGGGCTGGGCGCCGAGGCGGCCGGGGCCGCGGGTGACGACGGGGCCGCGGGTGACGACGTCGGCTCCGGGGCGACCCGGGCAGGTGCGTCGGTGTGCCGACGCCCCTGCGGCACCGGGGCAGCGGTGGGCCCGGGCCGGCCGGTCACCGGCCCGGAGGCGGCCAGGTCGCCCAGCCCGCTGCCGCGCGGGCGATCCTCGGCCGGGGCCCAGGAGGGGGCGGCCGCCGACGACCCGCCCCGCGGTGTCCCCGGCGCACCGTTGCGGGTCGGGTCGGCCCGGCGCGGGGACTCCACCCGGGCGGGCGCCCGCCCCGCCGCCGGGGACGGTGCGGCCGGGGACTGGGCCCGCGCGGTGACGGGACGGACCCCGGGTGCCGGGCCGGCCGGGCGCCCCGGCGTGCCGGGACGTGGCGACGGCGCGGCGGGCGCCGGCCGCGGGGCGACGGCGGCCGGACGGCCGTCCACGTCCACGGGTGCCGAGCGGCCGGTGGGCGCCTCGTCGGGGCCCCGGCGACGACGACCGGGGCGCGTGCCCTGCTCGCTCTCCAGACCGTGCTCGCGCAGGATCTCGGCCAGCGAGCGGACGCTGTACTCCCCCGACGGCTGCGACATCACGCCCCCTCCAGCGAGTCCAGGCGCCGGAGGATGACCCCCTCGCGCAGCGCCCACGGACAGATCCGCACAGACGGTACGTCCACCGCGCGCATCGCAGCCTGCGCCACGACGGCACCGGCCGGTACCTGGTGCGCGCGTTGCACCGAGACCCCCTGCAACTCGGCCAGCGCGCCGGCCTCGATCCGGGAGACGAAGCCGATGACCTGCCCCAACCCCGTCGCGCTGAGCTCACGCGGCACCCGGAGGCCCGCGGCGTAGGGCGCGGCGCCGGCGAGCCGGGCCAGGGTGCGGAACGTCTTCGAGGTCGCCGCCACCAGGTCGGGCTCACCCGCGGCACGCAACTTGCGCCCGGCCGGGGCGAGCACCTCCTCCGCGTGCGCCTCCAGCTCGGCCAGCGCGGCGAGGTCGGGGCGTCCCCCGGTCTCGGCGTCGGGGAGGAACCGCCGGGTCATCCGCCCGGCACCCAGGGGCACCGAGAGGGCGACGTCGGGGTCCTCGTCGATGCCACTGGCCAGCTCCAGCGAACCGCCGCCGATGTCGAGCACGAGCAACCGGCCGGCGCTCCAGCCGAACCAGCGGCGCGCAGCGAGGAACGTCAGCCGGGCCTCGTCCTCCCCGCTGAGCACCTGCAGCTCCACCCCGGTCTGCTCGCGCACCCGGCGGAGCACCGCGGCCCCGTTGTCGGCGTCCCGGATCGCCGAGGTGACGAAGGCCAGCAGTTCGTCGCACCGCCGGTCGGCGGCCTGCCGCTTGGCCTTCTGCACCGCAGTGAGCAGGGCCTTCTCCCCCGCCTTGGACAGCTTGCCGTCCTCCCCCACGTGCTCGGCCAGGCGCAGCAGCCAGCGGTCGTCGTGCATCGGGGTGGGGTGCGCGCCGCGGTGCGCATCGACCACCAGCAGGTGCACGGTGTTGGAGCCGACATCCAGCACGCCCAGTCGCATGCGGGAGAGTCTGCCGGGTCACCCGCCGCCTACGCTGCGCCGGTGGACTCCAGCACCCCCGCCGACGCCCCGCCCGAGGTGGGGCTGGACTTCCCCCGCGAGTGGGTGGAGTTCGTCGACCCGGCCGATCCCGAGCACCTGGTGCGGGCCGACCTCACCTGGCTGACCAGCGCGTGGACGTGCGTGTTCGGCCGCGGCTGCGCCGGCGTCGTCGCCGGTCGGGCCGAGGACGGCTGCTGCAACCACGGCGCGTTCTTCACCGACACCGACGACCTGGAGCGGGTCGCCGCCTCCGTGGCCGAGCTCACCCCGCTCGACTGGCAACGCCACCCCGGGCAGGCGCCGGCCCGGGACGAGTGGACCGAGCCGGACACGCTGAACGAGCCAGCGCCCGGGGAGGCCGCCGAGGAAGCGCTGCGCACCCGGGTCGTCGACGGCGCCTGCGTCTTCCTCAACCGGCCCGGGCACCCCGGAGGTGCCGGCTGCGCGCTGCACGCGATGGCGCTGCGGCAGGGCCGCCACCCGCTGGAGACCAAGCCGGACGTGTGCTGGCAGCTGCCGGTCCGGCGGGAGCAGGAGTGGGTCGACCGGCCCGACGACACCCGGGTGCTGGTGTCGTCGATCGGTGAGTTCGACCGCCGCGGCTGGGGTCCGGGCGGCCACGACCTGCACTGGTGGTGCACCGGCTCCCCCACCGCGCACGTCGCGGCGCAGCCGCTGGTGGAGACCTACGGCCCGGAGCTGACCGCGCTGCTGGGCGAGGCCGCCTACGCCGAGCTACGCCGGCTGACCGAGGCGCGCCTGGACGCCGGCCTCGTCGCCCCGCACCCGGCCAGCCCCCGGCCGGTGCCCGTCGAGCTGCACCGACGCCGGCCCGGCTGAGACCGGCGTGCCGCCGGCGCGGGTGGCCCGGAAGGTCTGCCGGTAGGCCCGCGGGGAGACGCCGCGACGGCGGCCGAACTGCTCCCGCAGACCGGCTGCGGTGCCGAAGCCGACCAGCCGGGCGATCTCCTCCACCGGGGCGTCGCTGCCCTCCAGCAGCGACTCCGCCGCGGCCAGCCGCTGGGTGAGCAGCCAGGCGTGCGGCGTCGTCCCGGTGGTGGCCTTGAACCGGCGGGCGAAGCTGCGCGGGCTCATCAGCGCGCGGCGGGCCAGCACCTCGACGGTGATCTCCTCGGCGAGGTGCGCCCGGGCCCACTCCAGGACGACGCCGAGCAGGTCGTCCTCGCAGCGGGCCACCGGCTCGTCGATGAACTGGGCCTGGCCGCCGTCGCGGTGCGGGGGCACCACCATGTCCCGGGCCAGCGCGTTGGCCGCCGACGCACCCCACTCCCGGCGGACCAGGTGGAGCATCGCGTCGATGCCGCTGGCCGTCCCGGCGCCGGTGATGACCCGGCCGGCGTCCACGTAGAGCACCGCCGGATCGACCTGCACGCGGGGGAAGCGCGCGGCGAGCTCCCCGGCCATCCGCCAGTGCGTGGTGGCCCGGCGACCGTCGAGCAGGCCGGCGCGCGCGAGCACGAAGGCCCCCGAGCAGTGGCTCACCAGCTGGGCACCACGGTCGTGCGCGGCCACCAGCGCGGCCAGCAGCTCCGGCGGGGAGGGCTGGGTCAGGTCCTCCCAGGAGGTCACCAGGACGATGTCGGAGACGGCCACCCGTTCCAGGCCGTGCTCCACGGTCAGCCCGATGCCGGTGTCGGTCCGGACCGACCCCGGCCGGACGGCGGCGAGCGCGAAGTCGAAGCGTGGCAGCCCCAGGTGACGGCGGTCGTAGCCGAAGACCTCGGCCGCGACCCCCAGCCCGAAGGAGCCCACCAGGCCGTCGGCGACGACGGCGCTCACCACCAGCGGACGGTCGGTCGGCAGCACGGCGACAGCATGGCAGGAAACACGCGGTCCGCGTCACCCCTGCCACTCGTCCGGTGGACCGCAGCGGCAGAGGCTGCGGGCATGTTCCTGATCACCTGCCCCGTCACCCGGACCACCGAGCTGGTGGCCGACCGGCGCGTCCGGTCGGTCGCCAACCACGCGACGCACATCGCGCTGACCGTCGCCTGCCCCTGCGGCGCCGAGCACGTCTACCGCACCGGACGCCGGTGGGAGGCGGCCCGCACCAGGGTGCCGCGGACGGCCACGACCGCCGGCGTCGTTCGAGCTGCGCCGCAGCAGGCACCCGCGTAGCTTCGAACACATGAGCGAAGCGGAGACCGGGCCCGACAGCCCGCGCAGCACCGAGAAGGACCCGTCGGACTGGGTGACCGGCGACGAGCCGGCCACCGGCGCGCAGAAGAGCTACCTGCACACGCTCGCGCGCGAAGCCGGGGAGGACGTCCCCGACGACATCAACAAGGCCGACGCGTCGAAGAAGATCGACGAGCTCCAGGACGAGACCGGGAGAGGTCAGTAGCGGCCGTGCCCCACCCCCAGGCGACCACCACCACCGGTGGTCGCCTGACACGGGGACCCGGAGGGTCCCCTGCCAGGCGACGGGGCCCGCCGCAGGCGGTCGTCCCGGGCGGCGGGCCCGCAGGGTCCACCCCCGGGACGACAGGAACGGCTCAGCGCAAGCCGCCCCGGCACCTGGCGGCGGTTGCGATCCGGAGGATCGCGACCAGCTACGCCTCGAACTTGTAGCCGAGCCCGCGCACCGTCACCAGGTACTTGGGGTTGGCCGGGTCGGGCTCGAGCTTGGCCCGTAGCCGCTTGACGTGGACGTCGAGGGTCTTGGTGTCGCCGACGTAGTCCGCCCCCCAGACCCGGTCGATGAGCTGGCCGCGGGTGAGCACCCGTCCGGCGTTGCGCAGCAGCAGCTCGAGCAGGTCGAACTCCTTGAGCGGGAGGGCGACGGGCTGCCCGTCGACGGCGACGACGTGCCGCTCGACGTCCAGCCGCACCGGGCCGGCCTCCAGCGTGCTGTCGGCCACCGGCTCGGCGTCCGTGCCGCGGCGCAGCACGGCCCGGATCCGGGCGACCAGCTCGCGGGCCGAGTAGGGCTTGGTGACGTAGTCGTCGGCGCCCAGCTCCAGCCCGACGACCTTGTCGATCTCGGCGTCCTTGGCGGTGAGCATGATGATCGGCACAGAGCTCCTGGCCCGCAGCGAGCGGCAGACCTCGGTGCCGGAGAGCCCCGGCAGCATGAGGTCGAGCAGCACGATGTCGGCCCCGGCCCGGTCGAACTCGGCGAGCGCGTCCGTGCCGGTGGCGGCCACGACCGTGTCGTAGCCCTCTCGCCGCAGCATGTAGGACAGCGCGTCGCTGAAGGACTCCTCGTCCTCCACCACGAGCACTCGGGTCATGACCGTCCTCTCCTCGCGGCCCCCGCGGGGCCGTCGTCGTGGGACCCGACCGCGACGTCGTCGACGTCGAGGGGGCGGGCAGGGTGGAGCGGCGGCACGGGCGGCCGCTCGGGTGCGCCGTCGTCCACGGGCTGGTCGATCCCGGCGGCGAGGGGGATGCGCAGGGTGAACGTCGACCCCAGGCCCTCCTCGCTCCACACGGTGACCGATCCGCCGTGGTTGCTGGCGACGTGCTTGACGATGGCCAGACCGAGTCCGGTGCCACCGGTGGAGCTGGCCCGGGACTGGTCGACCCGGTAGAAGCGCTCGAAGACCCGGGAGCGGTCCGAGCGGGGGATGCCGATACCGGAGTCGGTGACGGCGATCTCGGCGAAACCGGAGCGGGCCCGGGCGCCGACCGCGATCGTCGTGCCCGCAGGGCTGTAGGCGACGGCGTTGGCCAGCAGGTTGGTGAGGGCGGTGGCCAGCTGCGCCTCGACCCCGCGGACCACCAGGCCGGGCTGGGCGGCGACGGCGAGCTGGATGTCCTTGGCCGCCGCGGCGGCGCGGGTGCGGTCGACGGCCTCGGCCACGACGGTCGCGACGGCGACCGGCACCAGCTCCGGCATCGGCTCCGCGCCCTGCAGCCGGGACAGGTCGATGAGCTCGCGCACCAGGCGGGAGAGCCGGTCGGCCTCGTGGCTCATCCGGGCGGCGAACCGCTGCACCGTCTCGGGGTCGTCGGCGGCACCCTGGATCGCCTCGGCCAGCAGTGCGAGCGCGCCCACGGGGGTCTTCAGCTCGTGGCCGACGTTGGCGACGAAGTCCCGTCGGACGGCCTCGACGCGGCGGGCCTCGGTGACGTCCTGGAGCACCAGCGCCACCGGCCCGCTGCCGCTCAGCGGTGCGCTGCCCAGCCGGATGCCGTGCACGCCCACGGTGCGGGGGCCCGCGCCGACCAGGTCGCCGGGGAGGGCGACATCGGCCCGGCGGCTGCCGGCGGTCTGGGTCTCCCGGGCCACCTCCAGCAGGCCGGGAACCAGCAGGCGACTGCCCCGGACGATGCCCAGCGCCCGCGCGGAGGGGTTGGCCAGCAGCACCGCGTCGTCGGGGCCGACCACGACGACGGCGGGGTCCATCAGGTCGACCAGCCGGCGGGACAGCGCGGCCTCCTCGTCGGCGCGCGGGTCGACCTGGCCGCGCGGGGGCACCGCGCCCCCCTCGTCGACGGGACGGTGTCGGGCGCGGACCACGGTGAGCGCCAGCAGCAGGCCGGTCGCGAGGCCCGCCACCAGGGCGACCAGCGGTTCCACGGTGCCGATGCTAGACAGGAAGGGCGAGCGCACGGCCGGGTCCGGGGCACATCACCCGTCCGGGCGGGACAGTTCACCGCGGTGTGCCCGGGCGTTCACCTGGCGGCCTCCTGCAGCGCGTGGCACCGTCTTTAGGCTCGTGTGCACACGCGTTCCGACGTCCGCCACGGGCGTCACGAACGGTGGGCGGGGACGCCACGCGCCGAGCAGCCGGGCCACCCGGGCCCGGACCCGGCGCGGCAAGTGGACGGAGGAAGCGTGCTGCGGGAGAGCTACCGCGAGGAACTGGACGACATCAACGCCTGCCTGGTGGAGATGGCCAACTCGGTGGGGTCCGCGATGAGCACCGCGACCACCGCCCTGCTCGACGCCGACGTCGCGCTCGCCGACCTGGTCATCGCCGGCGACGAGCGGATCGACGCGGTGCGCGAGAGCATCGAGGAGCGCTGCTTCACCCTGCTGGCCCGACAGCAGCCGGTCGCCACCGACCTGCGCACCATCACCGCGGCGATGCGCATCGTCGGTGACCTGGAGCGGATGGGCGACCTGGCCGAGCACGTCGCGAAGGTGGCGCGGATGCGCTTCCCGGAGCACGCGGTGCCGCAGGAGGTGCGCCCGGTGTTCCTGGAGGCAGGGCACGTGGCGGAGGGCCTGGTCGCCAAGGCCGGCACGATCATCGCCAAGCGTGACGTCGAGGCCGCGGTCGAGCTGGAGGCCGAGGACGACGTGATGGACCAGCTGCACAAGCAGATGTTCCGCGAGCTGCTGAGCGAGGACTGGCCGCACGGCATCGAGTCCGCGATCGACGTGACGCTGCTGGGCCGCTACTACGAGCGCTTCGCCGACCACGCGGTCAGCGTGGCCCGCCGGGTGGTCTACCTGGTCACCGGCGAGAACTCGATGGCCGCCACGCACGACAGCTGAGCACGCGCGACGAGGCCCTGGAGGCGACACCTCCGGGGCCTCGTCGCGTCTGCGGGTCGGAATCCGGGTGCCCGCCACCCGGCGGACCGGGATGCTCGCCGCATGCCGTTCGTCCCGCCCACCGGTCAGCCGACCTTCCGCGCGCTCGACACCCCACGGGCGCCGACCTCCGACGAGCAGCGGCTGCTGTCCGGGCTCGCCGCGGCCGGGACGACGTCCTCGCGGTGAGCGCGACCGGGCGCAGCCCGGACGGGCACGTCGTCCACGTCGTCCTGCACGCGGTGCACGGCCGGGTGCACGGCCGGGTGCACGAGCTGGAGGTCTTCGACGCCGAGGCCGGGGAGGGCGTGGCCGTCGACCCGGCCGCGCTGACCGGGCTCACCCACCCCAGGGTGGGTGAGCCCGGTCCGGCGGCTACTTCTTGCCCTGGTTCTTGACCGCCTCGATGGCGGCGGCCGCGGCGTCGGGGTCGAGGTACTGACCGCCCTTCTGCAGCGGGCGCAGGTCGGCGTCCAGGTCGTAGCGCAGCGGGACGCCGGTCGGGATGTTGAGGCCGACGACCTCCTCGTCGCCCATGCCGTCCAGGTGCTTCACCAGCGCCCGCAGGCTGTTGCCGTGCGCGGCGACCAGCACCGTCCGCCCCGACCGCAGGTCCGGCACGATCGCGTCGTACCAGTAGGGCAGCATCCGGACGACGACGTCGGCCAGGCACTCGGTGGCCGGGCGCACCTCCGGCGGCAGCATGGCGTAGCGCGGGTCGCCGTCCTGGCTGAACTCGCTGCCGGGCTCGATCGGCGGCGGCGGGGTGTCGTAGGAGCGGCGCCAGGTCATGAACTGCTCCTCGCCGTACTCGGCGAGGGTGGCGGCCTTGTCCTTCCCCTGGAGGGCACCGTAGTGCCGCTCGTTGAGCCGCCAGGAGCGCTTGACCGGGATCCACTGCCGGTCGGCGGCGGCCAGGGCCAGCTCGGAGGTGGCGATCGCACGCTTGAGCACGGAGGTGTGGCAGACGTCGGGCAGCACGCCCTGCTCGGCCATCAGCTGGCCACCGCGGGCCGCCTCGGCGCGGCCCTTCTCCGACAGCGGGACGTCCACCCAGCCGGTGAACAGGTTGGCCTTGTTCCACTCGCTCTCGCCGTGGCGGAGCAGGACGAGGGTCGCAGCGGGGCTCGCGGTCTCAGTCACGCCGCCATCCTGCCCGACTCCGGATCAGCGCGTGAGCAGTGGCCAGCAGACCCACAGCTCGAACAGCGCCGGCGGCACCAGCCCGACCAGCAGCCAGGGGCTCCAGAACCGACGTCCGGCGCCCCAGCGGACGGCGGCGACCATGCCCAGGCTGCAGGCGACCGCCACCGAGCCCCAGAGCGCGAGCGCCCCGGCGTCCGGGGCGAACAGCTGCACGACCAGCAGCTCGACCGCGCACAGCAGCAACGGGTAGGCCAGCGCGGAGGCGGCGACCAGGCCGATGAGCGCCCGGCCCTGCCGGGTCGGCGCCGGTGTCTGGTCCACCATCGCCGCCCACGCTAGCCCGGCAGGGGGAGGATCGGCCCGTGCGTGCGACCGGACGGTGGGCTGCGGAGCTGGCGGCGTGGGCGATCGACCCGGAGCTGCTGGCCGCCGCCCCGGAGTCCCCCTACGGCTTCCCGCCGGGCCTGTTCGGCGCCGACCGCGGCGCGGCGGCGACCCTCGCCGCGGTCCGGGAGGCCGGCCCGGGCAGCGTGCTGGACGTCGGCTGCGGCGGTGGGGCGGCCAGCGTGCCCGCCGGAGCACCGGAGCTGCTGGGCGTCGACGAGTCCGCCGATCTGCTGGCCCGGTTCACCGCGGCGGCGCTCGCCTCCCCGGCGACGACGGTGCGCACCTGGGTCGGGCGGTGGCCGGACGTCGCCCAGCGGGTGCCGCCGGCCGACGTCGTGGTGTGCGCGAACGTCGTCTACAACGTGCCGGACGTCGCCGCGTTCGTCACCGAGCTGACCGCGCACGCCCGCCACCGGGTGGTGGTCGAGCTGACCGACGTCCACCCGTGGACGTCCCTGGGCGGGCTGTGGCGGCACTTCCACGGCCAGGAGCGGCCCAGCGGCCCCACGGCTGCCCTGTTCGCCGAGGTGCTCGACGAGCTGGGGATCGCCGCGCAGCAGCGCACCTGGTCGCGGGCCGACCCGTGGCGCGACGCCCCCGACGACGTGGTGCTGGCCTTCACCCGCCGGCGGCTGTGCCTGCCGGTGGAGCGCGAGCCGGAGGTGGCCGCGGCGATGCGCCGCTCCCCCGACGACCGGCCGCGCACCGCGACCACCTTCTGGTGGCCCGGCGGAGCGAGCTGAGGCCTTCCAGCCGGCCCCGGTCAGGCCATCGCTGATCCGGACATCGCCGGTTCGCCCCTCGTCGAGTCGGTGACGGCGTCGGCGAGCCCGGCGGCGCGGGCGCTGCGGACGGCGGTGGCGACGAGCTCGCCGGCCAACTGCAGCTGCTCGGGGGTGTGCGTCGCCATGACCGCCAGCCGCAGCACACCCTGGCCGCGCGGGACGGCCGGCCAGCCGACGGCGTTGGTGTACACCCCGGCGTCGTGGGCAGCGGCCCAGGCAGCGCGGGTCGGCTCGTCGTCGCCGGTGGGGACGGCGATCACCGCACCGGACCCGGGCAGCGGTGCGGCACCGTGCTCGGTGAGCACCCGGCGCAGCAGCGCCCCGTTGTCCCGCAGCCGCTGCATCCGCTCGGGCTCGCGGCGCAGCACGCGCAGCGCGGCCAGCGCCGCCGCGACGGCCGCCGGGTCGCCGGCGGCGCTGAACACGTAGGGCATGGCGGTGGCCCGGATGCCGTCGGCCACCGCGCGGGAGGTCAGCACCGCACCCCCGACGCTGGCCAGCGACTTGCTGAACGCGACGGTGACCGCATCGACCCGGTCGAGCACCCCGGCCACCTCGGCGGCACCGCGGCCGTGCTCCCCCAGCACGCCCAGGCCGTGCGCCTCGTCGACGACCAGCCGGGCACCGAACCGCCGGCACATCCCGGCGAGGGCGGCCAGCGGCGCGGCCTCCCCGCTCATCGAGTAGACGCCGTCCACGACGACCACGGCACCGGCGTCGGGCGCCAGCCGCGCCAGCCGGCGCTCCAGGGACGGGACGGAGTTGTGGGTGAACCGCTGCACGGTGGCCCGGCTGGCGGCCGCCGCGGCGTGCAGGCTGGCGTGCGCGTGGGCGTCGACCAGCAGGACGTCGCCGGGGGCGCCGGCACTGGCCAGCACCGCCACGTTGGCGTTGACGCCGGCGGAGGTGAGGACGGCGTCCTCGGTGCCGTAGTGGTCGGCCAGCTCCTCCTCCAACGTGAGGTGCAGGCGGGTGGTGCCGTTGAGCACCCGGCTGCCGGCGGCGCTGGTGCCGTAGCGGCGCAGCGCCGCGACCGCGGCCTCGACCACCTGCGGGTCACCGGCCAGGCCGAGGTAGTTGTTGGTACCCAGGTTGATCCGGGCCCGGCCGTCGTCGAACACGGTGACCGGTTCGGGCGCCCCGCCGGTGGGCACCGAGTGGGTCGCCCGCCCCTCGCCGGCGTGCCGCCGCATCACCTCCGCCCGCGGGCTGTCCAGCAGCGGGGCGAAGGCGTCACGTCGGGCGGGCGGGGCGTCGGGCACGGGGACTCCGGGTGGTCGGCGCGGTCGTGGGTGGCCGCGGTCCCCCGACCCTGGCGTTCGACACGCTCCGTGGTCAACGGGTGTCACACGGTCCCCTCGGGGGTCACCTGACCGGGCGTGGGCGGGGTCACTGGTCGACGCAGCGTGCGCGCCGGTCCACCCGTGCAGACGCCACCGGGTGACACCCGGCCGCGCTTCAGGGGCCGGTCAGGCGGGCGGCCGCCGCGTGGGGTCGGCGAAGGCCGCGAACGCCTCCAGGTTGCGCAGCGACTCCCCGCGCTTGACCCGCCACTCCCACTCCCGGCGGATCGAGCTGCCGAAGCCGATCTCCAGCATCGTGTTGAAGTGCTCGTCGGCGTAGGTGAGCACCGAGCCGAGGACCCGGTCGATCTCCTCGGGGTTCACCGCGTCGTGCCCGAGGGTGCCGGTCAGGTAGATGTCGCCGACGCTGTCGATCGAGTACGCGACCCCGTACATCCGGGCGTTGTGCTGCAGCAGCCAGGCCCACAGCCGCTCGCGGTTCTCGTCGGGCTGGCGGCAGACGAACGCCTCGACCCGGAACCCGTGCGCGCCGATGGTGAGCCCGACCAGGGTGCGCAACTTCTTCACCCCGGGGAGGGTCACCACGAAGCGACCCGTGCCCGGGTGCTCGTACTCCAGCTCCGCGGCGCGCAGGGTCTCCTCGACGACCCCGTCGAGCTCCGCCACGCTCCGCCGGCTCATCGGCCCGCCGTGCCTCCGGAGAGCAGCCGCACCGCGTCCGCGCTGCGCGGCCGGGCGAGCGGCACCGGCCGCCGGGCCATCTCGGCCATCGCCGCGGCGTAGCCGTCGACGAGCGAGTCGACCGTGCGGTCCCAGCTGAAGGCGGCGGCGTGCCGCCGGGCGCCGGCGGCGAGCAGCTCACGGCGCTCGAGCACCCGGGTGATCGCGGCGGCGTAGTCGTCGGGCTCGCGGCCGGTGACCAGCAGGCCGGAGACGCCGTCGTCGACCGCGGTCGGCAGGCCCCCGACCCGCGCGGCCACCACCGGCGTGCCGCAGGCCTGCGCCTCCAGCGCCACCAGGCCGAAGGACTCGTTGTGGCTGGGCACGACGGCGACGTCGGCCGCGCGGTAGTGGTCGGCCAGCTGCGCCGGCGGCTGCGGCGGCACGAACCGGACGACGTCGGTGACGCCCAGGCGCACGGCCAGCTCCTGCAGCCGCTGCGGCTCGGCCAGCCCGGATCCGCTGGGTGCGCCGACCACCAGCACCTGCAGCCGGGCGCGCAGCGCCGGGTCAGCGGCGAGCATCCGGGCGGCGGCGTGCAGCAGCATGTCCGGGGCCTTGAGCGGCTGGATCCGCCCGACGAACAGCAGCACGACGGCGTCGGCGGGCACGCCCACCCGTTCCCGGGCGCGCTGGCGGTCCCCGGGCCGGAAGGTGCGCAGGTCGACCCCGGGGGGCACGACCAGGGTGCGGCGCGGGTCCGCGCCGTAGAAGTCGACGAGCTGGCGCGCCTCCTCGGCGGTGTTGGCGACCATCCGGTCGGCCTCGGCGACGACCTGCTCCTCGCCGATCACCCGGGCGCGCGGCTCGGGCTCGTCGCCCTCGGCGAGCGCGGCGTTCTTCACCTTGGCCAGGGTGTGCGCGGAGTGCACCAGCGGCACGCCCCACCGGTCCCGGGCCAGCCAGCCGACCTGGCCCGACAGCCAGTAGTGGGAGTGGACGACGTCGAAGTGCCCCGGCTCGTGCTGGGCCTCCTCGCGCAGCACGGCTGCGGTGAAGGCGCACATCTGGGCGGGGAGCTCGTTCTTGCCCAGCCCCTCGAACGGGCCGGCGCTGACGTGCCGGACGGTGACCCCCGGGCTCATCTCGACCACCGGCGGCTGGTCGCTGGAGGTGGCGCGGGTGAAGACGTCGACGGCGATGCCGCGCTCGGCCAGGCGGCGGGACACCTCGACCACGTAGACGTTCATCCCGCCGGCGTCCCCGGCGCCGGGCTGCTCCAGCGGGCTGGTGTGCACCGAGAGGGTCGCCACCCGGCGCGGGAGCACCCGGGCCGGGGAGTTGCGCCACAGGACGCCGGGGCGACCGGGCCGTCGACCAGGCACGGTGCCACCTCCGCTCGGGCGTGCGTGGCGCCCGCGGCGGACACCCTGTCGGTGGTTCAGTCTGCAACAAGGCCAGGATGGGCACATGTCCAGCCCTGCTGCGCCCTCCCCCGCACGAGTGCCCTTCCCCGGCTCCGGCCGGGTCGCCGTCGTCACCGGCGCCTCCAGCGGGATCGGCGCCGCGACCGCGGAGCGGCTGGCGGCCGAGGGGTTCGACGTCGTGCTGGCCGCGCGCCGGCTGGACCGGCTGACCGAGCTGGCCGCCCGGATCGGTGGCCGCGCCGCGCAGCTGGACGTGACCGACCCCGCGTCGGTCACGGCGCTGGCGGCCTCGCTGGACCGGGTCGACGTGCTGGTGAACAACGCCGGTGGCGCGTTCGACGCCAACCCGGTGGCCGAGGCCGACCTGGGCTCCTGGGAGCGCACCTACGACGTCAACGTGCTGGGGCCGGTGCGGCTGACCAAGGCGCTGCTGCCGGCGCTGCAGGCGTCCGGCGCCGGCGACCTGGTGTTCGTCGGCTCCACCGCCGGGCTGGTCAGCTACGAGGGCGGCGCCAGCTACACCGCCGCCAAGCACGGCGTGCACACGCTGGCCGAGACGCTGCGCCTGGAGCTGGTGCACGACCCGGTGCGGGTGATCGAGATCGCCCCGGGGATGGTGAGGACGGAGGAGTTCTCGCTCAACCGCACCGGCAGCCAGGAGAAGGCCGACGCCGTGTACCGGGGGGTGCGCCAGCCACTGGTGGCCGAGGACGTCGCCGACGTGATCGCCTGGGCGGTCACCCGCCCGCACCACGTGAACGTCGACCTGCTCGTCGTCCGGCCCCGCGCCCAGGCCGCCCAGCACAAGGTCGCCCGCGACCCGGAGTGATCGCCGCCGGGGCGATTCGGCCGGTCCGGCCCTCCCGTGGGTCGGGGCGCCGCGGATCCGGGCGGGGGACCGGGGTCCTGGGCGCTTGTGCTCTGCTCACCAGGGGTGAGCAAAGCACAAGCCCCCACCGAGCACCTTCGGGCGCGGGCAGCCGGGAGTGGTCGGAGTGCGCTTCGATGCGGGTCCGTCCGGGAGGCTGGGGCATGTCGTCCGAGCAGGTCACCGTTCGGCCCGCGGAGCCCGCCGACCATCCCGCGGTCCGCGCGCTCTACGCCCGGCTCGGGTACGCCGAGGAGCAGGTCACGCTGACCCGGCTGCTCCCGTGAGCGGGCGCTGGGGTGCGGTGGCCGCCGGCAGGCTGGTGGGGCGTCACGGTCCTGCTGCTCTGGGGACTCGGTGACGTGCGCGCCGGCTCAGTGCACGAGCTTGAGCCCGACGACGCAGCCGACGATGCCGGCCAGCAGCAGCACCCGGACCACCGAGACCGGCTCGGCGCCGGTGAGCATCGCCCAGCCCGCGGTCAGCACGGCGCCGATGCCCACCCACACCGCGTAGGCCGTGCCCAGCGGCAGGGTGCGCATGGCGAACGCCAAGCCGCCCATGCTCCCGGCCAGGGCGACGGCGAAGACGACGCTCGGCACGAGGCGGGAGAAGCCGTGCGAGCGGTCGAGGGCGGTGGCCCAGACGGCCTCCAGCGCGCCGGATACGACGAGGACGAGCCAGGCCATGACCACTCCCGGAACGCCGTCTTGTCGCTGTCCGGGTACGGCGCCGCTCGTCCGGGAGCTCCGCTGCGGGCTCACTCCCACGTTCGCACGGACCCGCCGACGCAGCCACCAGGACGGCGGTCAGACGGGTTCCCGCGGGAGGGGTCGACGCACGGCGTCACCGAGGGCACCCTCGCGGCATGCACGGAGACGGTCGTGAGACGAACCAGTACTCCCCGGCCGGCACGGTCGGGAAGCTGGGCGAGCTGACCGGTGGCTGGGTCACCAACCCCCGGGGCCGGCAGCGCGCGCTGCGCATGCTGCTGTGGCTGGCCGTCACCCTCGCCGTGCTGACCGCACTCGCAGTGGGGCTCGCCCTCCTGCTCGAGTGAGCCGACGGTCAGGCGCTGTGGTCGCGCAGCAGCTCGTAGGCGGCGGCCACCTGGGCCTGGTCGGCGGAGGTGCCGGCCGAGGCGGTCAGCGCCTGGGCTGCCTCGACGTCGGCGCGGAGCAGGTCACCACCGTTCAGCAGCCGGGAGATCAGCCCGGCCAGCGCGCCGTCGGCCTCGACCCGGGCCAGCCACGCCTGCATCGCCCCGGGGCCGCCCCCGGCCGGCACCGCGGGCGCGCGCAGCGTCTCGTACAGCCCCCCGAGCCGCCGGGCGTCGTCCGGGCGCACGCTCACGGGCGCACCGGCTCGGGCACCAGCGTCACGCCGAACCGGTCGCGCACCGCGTCGACGACCCGCCCGGCGAAGGCCATCAGCTCCGCGGAGGTGGCGCCGGGCTCGGTGGTCAGCGCGAGGCTGTGCCGCGGCGAGGTACCGACCCGCCCGTCCCGGGTGCCCTTGCCGAAGCCGGCCGACTGCACCAGCCAGGCCGCCGACAGCTTGACCTGCTCCGCGCCGTCGGCGCCGATCCCGGCCGGCCAGCTCGGGCAGCCCGGCACCGCGGCGGCCACCGGCACGATCGGGTTGGTGAAGAACGACCCGGCGCTGCGGGTGTCGGGGTCGGCCGGGTCCCAGACCATGCCCTTGCCGCGGCGCAAGCCGAGCACCGCCTCGCGCACGGCGGTCAGCGGCGCGGTCTCCCCCAGCTCGACGCCGAGGGTGCGCGCCAGCTCCGCGTAGCTCACCGCGCCCGAGTGCGCCGAGGGCCGCAGCGCGAAGGTCACCGCGAGCACGACGTGGGCACCGGGCTGGGCCTTGAACCGGCTGTCCCGGTAGGCGAAGCCGCACTCCTCGGGACCGAACACCCGCTCGGCGCGGGCGGCGCGGTCCCAGGTGCGCACCGAGGTGATCAGCGCGGCCACCTCCTGGCCGTAGGCGCCGACGTTCTGCACCGGGGTCGCGCCGGTCGAGCCGGGGATGCCCGACAGCGCCTCCAGCCCGGCCAGCTCCTGCGCCACGGTGGCGGCGACCAGGTCGTCCCACGGCTCGCCCGCCTCGACCTCGAGCTCCACCTGCTCACCGGCGTCGCGGCGGGCGACGCCGCGGGTGCGGACCAGCACCACGTCACCGGGCCAGCCGGCGTCCGGGCCGATCAGGTTGGAGCCCCCGCCGAGCACCAGCAGCGGGCGGCCGGCGTCGTCGGCGTCCCGGACGGCGGCGACCAGCTCCTCCCTCGTGGTGACCTCGACCAGGCGGTCGATCGGGCCACCGACCCCGAGGGTGGTCAGCTCCGCGAAGCGGGCGTCGCGGCGTACCTGCACCCGACCACCGTAGTGCGCCCCGCGGCTAACCTCGTCCACCGTGAGCGACCACACCCAGCGTGCGTCGCTGCCGCCCGTCCGGAAGGCGCCCCGGCTGGCCGCCGGCCGCGCCCGGGCCCTCGGCCTGCCGACCCGCGGCACCACCAACGCCAACCGGCTGCGCCGGGTCGACCGCTGGCTGGTCGCCACCCAGGTCGCGCGGTTGCGGGACGCCGCCCGCCCGCTGGTCGTCGACCTGGGCTACGGCGCCTCGGCGGTGACCACCCTGGAGCTGGCCGAACGGCTGGCCCCGGAGGTGCCCGGCCTGGAGGTGGTCGGCCTGGAGATCGACCCGGAGCGGGTGGCCGCGGTCGCCGAGCACCGCGACCCACCGCGGGTCGACTTCCGGGTGGGCGGGTTCGAGCTGGCCGGGCTGCAGCCGGTGCTGGTGCGCGCGTTCAACGTGCTGCGCCAGTACGACGAGGAGTCCGCCGCCCGCGCCTGGGACACCATGCGCGCCGCGTTGGCCCCCGGCGGGCTGCTGGTCGAGGGCACCTGCGACGAGTGGGGACGGCGGGCGACCTGGGTGGCGCTGGACGAGGACGGCCCGCTGACCCTCACCCTGGCCGCCCGGGTCGCCGAGCTCGAGCGCCCGTCGGACCTGGCCGAGCGGCTGCCCAAGGCGCTGATCCACCACAACGTGCCCGGCCAGCCGGTGCAGGCCTTCCTCACCGCCTTCGACGCCGCCTGGGCCTCGGCCGCCGGGCTGTCCGCCTTCGGCCCGCGCCAGCGCTGGGCCGCGGCGGTGGAGGCCCTGGCCGAGCAGGGCTGGCCGCTGGTCGCGCCGACCCGCCGCTGGAGGCACGGCGAGGTGACCGTCCGCTGGTCCGCCGTCGCGCCCACGTGAGCCGGCGGGGACGCTCCCGGGACGACCGCCCCACCCTCACCGCCCTGCCCGGGCCGGTGGAGGTCGGCGGCGGGACGGCCGAGCTGCTGGCCGACGCCGACCGGGACGGCGCGTGGGAGCTGCACCTGGACGGTGTGCCGCAGTCGCACGTCGACCTCGGCGACCCCACCCACCTGGAGTTCGAGTACGTCCGCCGGATGGGGCACGTCGTCGACCTGGTCGCGCCCGCGGGCGAGCCGCTGGACGTCGTCCACCTGGGCGGTGGGGCGCTGACCCTGGCCCGGTACGTGGCCGCGACCCGGCCCGGTTCCGCGCAGCGGGTGATGGAGCTCGACGAGCGGCTCACCGACCTGGTCCGCGCCCGGCTGCCGCTGCCCCGGGGCGCGCGGGTCCGGGTGCGGGCGATCGACGCGCGGGCCGGGCTGGCCGCGCTGCCGGACGCCAGCGCCGACCTGGTGCTGGTCGACGTCTTCGCCGGCGCCCGCACCCCGGCGCACCTGACCACGGTGGAGTTCGCCACCGACGTCGCCCGGGTGCTCCGCCCGGGCGGCACGACGGCGTGGAACGTCTCCGACGGCCCGCCGCTGCGCTTCGCCCGGACCGAGGCCGCGACGCTGGCCGCGGTGTTCGGGCACCTGGCCCTGGTCGCCGAGCCGAGCACGTTCAAGGGCCGCCGGTTCGGCAACCTGGTCGCCGTCGCCTCCGACGGCGAGCTGCCGGTGGCCGAGCTGACCCGCCGGTGCCTGGCCGACCCGATGCCCGCCCGGCTGGTCACCGGTGACCTGCTGCGGACCTTCGTCGGGCAGCAGGCGCCGGTCACCGACGCCGACGCGCAGCCGTCGCCGCAGCCACCGGCCGGCGTCTTCGGCTGAGGCGTCCAGCCGGGGACGAGGGGCTGCACAGGTCGTGCCGGGGCCCCTAGGGTCGGTGCATGACAGCTCCTGCATCCCGCCGCCTGACCCGCGACTCCCGCCACAAGGTGATCGCGGGGGTGTGCGCCGGCCTGGCCCGGCGGTTCGGCCTGTCCCGCAACGGCCTGCGGCTGGCGTTCGTCATCAGCTGCGTGCTGCCGGGCCCGCAGTTCATCGCCTACCTGGCGCTGTGGGTCGTCATGCCGTCCGACCGCGGGTACTGACCCGCCGGTTCACCAGCTGGTGTCGTTGCCGCCCCGCCGCAGCCCGCGCACCGCGGGGCGCACGTCGACCAGGTAGACGACGGCCGCGATCACCGCGGGCAGCCCGAAGAGGCTCAGCGGGCCCATCCACCAGAGCGCCAGCGCGGAGATGCCGGTGATCGCCATCCAGCCGGGCTTGGTCAGCTTGCCGGCCGCCACGAAGGCCGCCGTCGGGCGGATGATCGCGTCGACGAAGGCCCACAGCGCGAGCGCCAGCGTGCCCAGACGGACCAGCTCGTAGACGAACCCGTCGAAGCCCATGCCGCAGAGGATAGGCGTCCCGGAGGCGCTCCCGGTGGGTCGACCCACGCCCCGGCGGGCTCCTGCCCCTCCCGGGTGAGACGGCACCGCCCCGGCGCCCGCGTCGATCGCGGGCGCCGGGGCGGCGTGGGGCTGCCGGGCCGGCGTGCTCAGCCGGCGTCGTCGCTCTTGGCCGGGACGGCGAGCGGGTCCGGCACGGGGGTGGTGCTCTCCACCGCCGTGCCGCGCTCGGCGCTCGCCTTCTTCGCGGGCGCCTTGCGCGCGGTCGCCTTCTTCGCGGGCTTCCCGGCGGTCTCCTCCGTGGCCGTCGCGGAGCCGGCGCGGACCCGCCGCTTGGTGGTCTCGGCGGCCTCGGCGGTCTCGGCGGCGACGGTGTCGAGCGCGTCGTCGGCGCGGGCCGCGGACTTCTGCGCGACCGAGGTCACCTCGTTCGACGCGGCGTCGACCGTCTCCTGCGCGGTCCCGGCGGCCTCGGCGACGGCGCCCTCCACGGTGTCGACGGCCTGCTCGGCCCGCCCGGCGAACCGCTGGAACGTCGGGCCGACCAGCGTCGCACCCCGATCGGCGAGCTCGCCGATCGTGGTCAGCGCCTGGGTGCGGGCGGTCTCGACGAGCCCGGTGACCGTGCCGATGACGGTGTCCGGCCGCACCGTCGCGGCGGCGTCGACCGCCGCGGTGCGGGCCTGGGCGGCGGCGACGCGGGCCTGCTCGGCCGCCGCGGCAGCCTGCTCGCGGGCCTGCGCGGCGCGGACGCGGGCCTCGGCGGCGGCCTGAGCGGCACGGGCGCGGGCCTGCTCGGCCCGGGTGCGGGCCTCCTTGCCGGCCAGGTCGGCCTGCACCTGGGCCTCGCCGGGCAGCGCCTCGGTGCGCGAGCGGAACTGGCCGACGACGGTGCGGGCCCGGTCGACGGCGACGTCGCCGGCGCCGAGTGCGGCCAGCAGGCCGGTGCGGCCGGTGTCGACGAGGGTCTCGCCGTAGTGCTTCAGGGTGTCGGTGCGGCTCATGCCGTCTCCTCCTGGGGTGACTGGGTGGGTGGCTGGGGGGCGGGCGGGTGGGGCACCGGGGCGGTCTCCGCCTGCTCGCGGGCGTGCTCCCGGGCGTAGGTCTCGTAGAGCTCCAGGAGAACGGCCCTGTGCCGTTCGGAGAGCGCCGGATCGGCGCGGATCGCCGCGACGGTGCCGGCGGTGCCCGACCGGCGGTCGAGGAAGCCGGCCTGCTCGTAGAGGGTCTCCGCGGAGATCTTCAGGCCCCGGGCGATCTGGGCCAGGATCTCCGCCGACGGCTTGCGCAGCCCGCGCTCGACCTGGGACAGGTAGGGGTTGCTCACCCCCGCGGCGCGGGCCAGTTCGCGCAGCGACACCTGGGCGGCGCTGCGCTGCGTACGGATGAACTCGCCCACGTGGGACCCCACGTTCCCCGGCACGTGGCCGGCCTCCGCCGCGGCCGAGGTGACCGTCTCGCGGACAGCGCTCACCTGCTCGCGGACGAACTCCGTGGGACGGGGCACCGTTCCACCGTAACCAGCAGTGCTAGCTCTTGCAAGCGCGCCGCTAGCACCCGGTCCGCGCGGGTCGACCCACCGCACCGACCGTGCCGCCGCGTCGTGGCCCGGCCCGACGGTCGACCAGGCGGCTCCACCCTCCGGGTCGGCACCCGCCCCGAATCAGGCGAGCGACGCCGCCGCCCGCACCTCGCCGACCACGCCCTCGCCACCGCTCACCGGCGTGAGCTGCCAGCGGGACAGCACCTCGGCCGGCACGCCCAGGCGCAGCAGCCCCGCGGTCAGCGCGGGCAGCCGCCCGCGGTCGCCGCCGTCGTCCAGCTTGAGCGCCACGGCACCGGCGCCGGGCAGGGCGGCGACGTGCACCCCGTCGGCGCCCCCCTTCACCAGCAGCTCGGGCACGCCCTGCATGAGCTCGGTGTCGTCCCGTCCGGTGCCGGCCACCAGCCAGGGGTGGGCACGCATCGCGTCGGCGACCAGCCGGCCGGGGCTGCCCGGGTCGGCCTGCACCAGCGAGAGCACCCCGCGGGCCAGCCCGGTCAGCGACAGGGCGTGCTGGGGCGCGCCGCAGCCGTCGACGACGACAGCGCTGACCGGCTCCCCGGCCGCCGCTCCCAGCCGCGCCTCGATCGCCTGCTGCAGCGGGTGCTCCTGGGCGAGGTAGCCCTCGGTCGGCCAGCCCGCGGCCACGCAGGCCGACAGCATCGCGGCGTGCTTGCCCGAGCAGTTCATCGCCAGCCGGTCGGGCGCCCGCCCCGCCACCAGCCACTGCGCCCGGGTGCCCTCGTGCTGCGGCAGCGCGGGCGGGCAACCCAGGTCGCCGGGCTCCAGCCCGGCTCCGGCCAGCAGCTGGGCGGCGAGCTCGCGGTGCCCGTCCTCGCCGCTGTGCGAGGCCGCGCCGAGGGCCAGCTCCCGGTCGTCCCGGGGGCGCCAGCCGGCGTCCAGCAGCGCCGTGGCCTGCACCGGCTTGTTCGCCGAGCGCGGCAGCACCGGACGGCGGACGTCGCCCACCTCGAGCAGCGGGGCGCCCGCGGCGTCCAGCACGACGAGCGAACCGCGGTGCACCGACTCCAGGAACCCCGAGCGCCACACCTCGACCAGCACCGGCGAGCCCGGCCAGCCCGTCGTCATGGGCGGTGCCGCGACTCGTCGGCGAGCAGCTGGGCGACGTCGGCCAGGCCGTCCCGGTAGCGCCGGCCGAGCTCCCCGGCCAGGGCGTCCATCACCTGCTGCACCCCGCGCCGGCGCTCCGACAGGCTGCGCTCGCCCTCGCCCAGCGCCCGCGCGGCGCGCTCGAGCTGGTCGTCGGGCAGCGCCGGGACGTCGGAGAGGTCGACCCCGGGAGCCAGGCCGTTCACCCAGTGCTCGTGCTGCCCGGGGTCGGTGGGCTGCACGGTCTGGTGGCGACCCAGGCCGTGCGCGGGGCCCCGGCCCTTCTCGGCGAGGATCTCCGGCAGCAGGTCGACCAGCGAGCGGCCGTCGTGCTCGGCGCGGCGCTGCAGCTCCCGGCGGACGATGTCCAGCCGGCCCTGCAGCAGGCGGCGCGTGTAGGAGAGGTTGACCTCGGCCTGCTCGGCCTGCTGGCGCAGTGCGCGGACCTCGCTCATCGGCAGCTGCTCCACCCCGTCCAGGAAGGACGGGTCGAGCAGCGCGTCGACGGCGGCGCCGCCGGCAGCGGTCGGGCTGGTCACGGGGCGACCTCCACGGGGGTGTGCTGGACGGGGTCAGTGGCGCCGATGCCCAGCAGCTGCCGGGCCTGCACCGGGGACAGCGGCGGACGCTGGGCGATCCGGGCGAGCCCGGCCGCACGCGCCACCAGCTGGGCGTTGTCGCGCACCGGCTCGCCCGGTGCGTAGGTGAGGGTGTCCTCCATGCCGACGCGCAGGTGCCCGCCGGCCGACAGCGCGGCCAGCATCACCGGCAGCGAGGTGCGCCCCACGCCGGTGGCGGCGAACGTCGCACCGGGCGGGAGCGCGGGCAGGCAGGCGGCCAGCGCCGCCGTCGTCCCGGGCATGCCGCCGGGCACGCCCATGACCAGGTCGACGTGCACGTGCCCACCGTGCGGCGGGCCGTGCCGGTCGAGCAGGCGCGCCAGGGTGGCCAGGTGGCCGAGGTCGAACACCTCGTACTCGGGGACGATGCCGCGCTCCTGCATCCGGGTGTGCAGCTCGACGATCAGGTCCCAGGGGTTGAGGAACACGTCCCGGCCGAAGTTCACCGTGCCCAGCGACAGCGATGCGGCGTCCGGCCCGGCGTCCAGGACGGCCAGGCGCGCCTCGGCCGGGTCGGTGACCGCCCCGCCGGTGGACAGCTGCACCACCAGGTCCGTGGCCTCCCGCACCGCGGCGACCACCTCACGCACCCGCGGCAGGTCGAGCGTGGGACGGGTGTCGACGTCCCGGACGTGCAGGTGCAGGACGGCGGCGCCGAGCGCCTGGCAGTCGCGGGCCGTGGCGACGACCTCCTCGACGGTGACCGGCAGCGCCGGCACGTCGGCCTTGGCCGACTCCGCCCCGGTGGGGGCGAGGGTGATCAGAGTCCCCTCGACGCCGCCGGCAGTGCTCACGCCCGCATCGTCGCAGACCGCACGGCCCGGACCCGGTTCCGGGCCGCAGCCACGTCGGCGTCGACCTCCTGCGGCCCGTCGTCGGGGTCGATACCGGCGACGGCGTCGCCGACGTGCAGCGCCGCGTCCGGGGCCACGGACTGCTTGACCAGGGCGAGGGCGATCACCCCGAGCTCGTGGTGGCGCACCACGGTGCCGACCCGGCCGACGTCGCGGCTGCCGGAGGTGACCGGCGTGCCGGGGGCGGGGAGCGCCTCGCTCATGCCGTCCAGGTGCAGCAGCACCAGCCGCCGCGGCGGGCGGCCCAGGTTGTGCACCCGGGCGACCGTCTCCTGGCCGCGGTAGCAGCCCTTGTCCAGGTGGACGGCGGTGCGCAGCCAGGGCAGCTCGTTGGGGATGGTGCGGTGGTCGGTGTCGACGCCGGCGCGCGGGCGGCGGGCCTCCACGCGCAGCGCCTCGAACGCGTCCAGCCCCGCCGGCACGGCGCCGGCGGCGAACAGCTCGCCGGCGCGGGCGGCCAGCTCGGCGCGCGGCACGAGCAGGTCGACGACCGCGGCGCTCCCGTCGCCGATCGCGGGCGACCGGCGGGCCCAGCCGCCGCCGGGCAGCGGGACGACGGCGTGCTCGGCGGCCGGGACGGGCCAGCCGGCCGCGGTCAGCACCTCGTCGGCCCGCGGCCCGGCCAGGCTCAGCAGCGCCCAGGCGTCGGTGACCAGCGCCGGCTCCACGCGGAGCATGAACCGCATCTTCTGCAGCCACTCGGCCAGCGCGGCACCCGCGCCGGGCTCGGCGTCGGCCCAGGTGCTGCCGGCCAGCTCGGCGAGGACGACGTGGTGCTCCACGTGCCCGTTGGGCCCCAGGAACAGCGCCTCGGTGCCGGTGCCGTCGGCGAGCTCCCGCAGGTGCTGGGAGCTGAGGTCGTGCAGCCAGGACAGCCGGTCCGCGCCGGTCACGGTCAGCACGTCCCGGTCGCTGCGGTCGACCAGCCCGGCACCCTCGGCCAGACGGCGCTGCTCGGGCAGCGGCTCGCCGTAGTGCGCGGCGACCGTGCCGGTACCGCCGTCGGGGAGGGCGAGCGCGACGGCGCCCGGCCGGGACAGCAACGGGGAGGGGGTGGTCATGAGTGCTCCGTCCGGATCGTGTCGGCGCAGGCCCGGCAGGTGCCCGACAGCGCCACGTGGCCCACGTCCAGCGTGAAACCGAGCTCGGCCCCCAGACGTTCCGCGGCGCCGTCGAGCACCGTCGGGTCGACCGAGCTGATCTCACCGCAGGCCTGGCAGACCACGTGCACGTGCCGGTGCTGCTGGCCCGCGTGGTAGATCGGGGCGCCCTTGCCCAGGTGGGTGTGCCACACCAGGCCGAGCTGCTCGAGCAGCTCGAGGGTCCGGTAGACCGTGGAGGTGTCCGGGGCGGCGCCGTCCGGGCCGGCCTCGGCCCGCAAGCGCGAGCTGATGTCCTCCGGAGTGCCGTGCGAGAGCGCGGTGACGGCGGCGAGCACCCGCTGGCGCTGGGTGGTCAGCCGCAGTCCCCGGGCCCGCAGCTGCTCGGCCAGCGGCGCGGTGCCGGGCTCCCCGGACGGACTCAGCTCCTCGGACACGCCGCCAGCCTAGGACCGCCGTACGGCAGGGTGGAGCCGTGACGAGCACGCGCGTGGCGGTCTGGCAGGACGGCGGAGCCCGGGTGGTCGACCCCACCCAGCCGGTGGTGACCGCGCTGGACCTCGGTCTGGGGCGGGGCGACGGCTGCTTCGAGTCGGTGCTGGTGACCGGCGGGGCGACCCCGCAGCTGGCCGGGCACCTCTCCCGGCTGCGCCGTTCGGCCGCGTTGATGGAGCTCTCGCACCCCGGCGACGACGCGGTGCGCGCGGTCGTCGGCGCGCTCGTCGCGGGCTGGCCGGCCGAGGTCGACGGCGCCTGCCGGGTGTTCCTCACCCGCGGGCTCGGCGACGGCACCCCGCCCACGCTGCTCGCCCTGCTGGCCCCGGTGCCTGCGGAGACGCTGCGCCAGCGGGAGCAGGGGGTGGCGGTGGTGACCCTCACCCTGGGCCTTTCCGCCGACGTCCGGGCGGGCTCCCCGTGGCTGCTGGGCGGGGCGAAGACCCTCTCCTACGCCGTCAACATGGCCGCGCTGCGCGAGGCCCACCGGCGCGGCGCCGACGACGTCGTCTTCACCTCGGTGGAGGGGCAGCTGCTGGAGGGGCCGACGTCGACCGTCGTCTGGGCCGCCGGCGGGCGGCTGCACACCCCACCCGCCGAGACCGGCATCCTCGCCGGCACCACCCAGGCGCGGCTGTTCGCCGCCGCGGAGGCCGACGGCTGGCCCACCGCGGTCACCCGCGGGACGGTCGCGGACCTGCACACCGCCGACGCGGTCTGGCTGCTGTCCGGGATCCGCGGCGCCACGGCCGTCGTCCGGGTCGACGGGGTGGCGCGGGGGGACCGCGGGCTGACCACCCGGGTGCGCGAGCTGCTGGCCCGCTGAGCCACGACCCCGGCCGGAGTGATCCGCGTCCCCGGTAGTGTGGTCAAAGGGTGCGCCGGGAAGTCTGGTCGGCAACTTCCTTCCCGACCCCGCACAACGGAGCCGCCACGTGAGCAACCCCACCCGCCTGTTCAGCCGCGGGTCCTACCCGGAGGCGACGCGGATCGCCGCGATCCTCCGCAAGGAGACCATCGGCGGGGCGCTGCTGCTGGTGGGCACCGTGATCGCCCTGGTCTGGGCGAACTCGCCGTGGTCGGAGGCCTACGAGTCGCTGCGCGACACCCGGGTGGGGCCGGAGTCGCTGCACCTCGACCTCACCCTCGGCACCTGGGCGGCCGACGGGCTGCTGGCGATCTTCTTCTTCGTGGTCGGGCTGGAGCTCAAGCGCGAGTTCGTCGCCGGTGACCTGCGCGACCCCCGGCGCGCGGCCCTCCCGGTCGCCGCGGCGGTCGGCGGCATGGTCGTCCCCGCACTGTTCTTCGTGCTGGTGAACCTGCGCACCGGCGACGGCGCGCTGGGCGGCTGGGCCATCCCCACGGCGACCGACATCGCCTTCGCCCTCGCCGTCCTGGCCGTCATCAGCACCCACCTGCCGACCGCACTCCGCACCTTCCTGCTGACCCTGGCGGTCGTCGACGACCTGCTGGCCATCACCGTGATCGCGGTGTTCTACACGTCCAGCCTGGCGATCACCCCGCTGCTGCTGGCGCTGATCCCGCTGGCCGTCTTCGGGTTCCTGGTGCAGAAGCGCATCCGGTCCTGGTGGCTGCTCATCCCCCTCGCCGTGATCACCTGGGTGCTCGTGCACGAGTCCGGGGTGCACGCCACGGTCGCCGGGGTGCTGCTGGCCTTCACCGTGCCCGTGGTGCGCAGCGCGGCGGGCGGTGGGCCGGAGGCCGGGCCGGGTCTGGCCGAGCACTTCGAGCACCGCATCCGCCCCATCTCCGCCGGCTTCGCCGTCCCGGTGTTCGCCTTCTTCGCCGCCGGCGTCACGATCGGCGGCCTGTCCGGCCTGGTCGAGTCGCTGTCCGACCCGGTCGCCATCGGCATCGTGGTCGGCCTGGTGGCCGGCAAGACGGTCGGCATCACCGGCGCCACCTGGCTGGTCTCCCGGTTCACCCGCGCCGAGCTCGACGAGTCGCTGGGCTGGCCCGACGTCATCGGGCTGGCCATGCTCGCCGGGATCGGGTTCACCGTCTCGCTGCTCATCGGCGCGCTCGCGTACGGCGAGGGCTCGCTGCGCGACGAGCACGTGAAGGTCGGCGTCCTCGTCGGCACCCTGACGGCGGCCCTGCTGGCCTCGATCCTGCTGAAGTCGCGCGACCGCCGGTACCGCCGGATCGCCGCGATCGAGGTGGCCGACCGCAACCAGGACGGCGTGCCCGACGTCTACCAGACCGAGGACGGGCGCACGATCCGCACCGTCGACGACAAGGCCATGCACGACCCGGACTGGGAGGACACCCCTCCGCCCGGGCGCACGGTCGGCCCGTCCGCCGACAGCTGAACAAATGTCGTTGCCGACCTCCGGAACCGGTCGTACCGTCTCAGGTACACGAGAGAGGAGGTGGTCCGAAAGTTGCATACGTTCAGGACTCGTGAGGTGGCTGTCCGCTAGCCGCCGTCCAGATGGGCCGCCCGTTCAGGCACTGTCGAAGACCGGCAGGAACTGAACGACGGCAATCCCGCCCGTCCGTCGTACGGCGGCGAGCGAGAACCGGACAGTCACCCGACCCCCGGGCCGCCGACCGTTGTCCAGTCGGCCCGTGTGCAGCTCCCCGCTCCGGCGGGTCCAGCGCCGCGGAGCAGCCCGGGGGTTGTCCGTTCCCTGGGGAGACTCGACGCCGTGCAGTTCGCCGGGCGCGCGGTCGCGCTGGACACCACCGCGGGCCTGTGGCTTGCCGAGGCCGCCCGGAGCGCCCGCCCGGAGACCGTGGCCGCGCTCGTGCCCGCCGGCTTCCCGGCGCTGGCCCGGGTCTTCCACCCCGCCGTCCGCTACGCCGGGGACGACGACGTCGAGGTCCCCTGGTCCTCCGTCGCCGCCGCCAACGGCACCGCCGCCCACCCGCTGATGCAGTGGGGCTCGGTCACCGGGGCCATGGACTACTTCGAGAACGACGACCAGGCCCCGCTGTGGCACGGCGCCCCCGCCCGCGGGCACCTGCCCGTACCGGTCGCCGAGCGCCTGGTCGAGGTGCTCAGCCGGTACACCCGCACCCCCGACGTCTGCTGGTTCGGCGTCGCGCTGGGCGGCGCGGTGATCACCGACCACCCGACCCTGACCCTCGCCGACCGGGAGTACTGGCTGGTCAACGGACCCGTGTCGCTGGCCGCGGAGAACTTCGCCGCCGAGCCCTACGAGCAGAGCGCCAACCTGTGGTGGCCGGCCGACCGGGCCTGGTGCGTGGCCACCGACATCGACCTGGTGACCACCTACGTCGGAGGCAGCACGGCCTGCATCGCCGAGCTGCTCGAACTCCCGGAGTTGGAGACCGCACCGGCCGCCGCCACCGACCGCACCACCTGGGACGCCGACGAGGTCAACCCCGTCCCCGCCGACGCCCCCGATTAGAAGGACCCCCTCGCCCTCACCGCTCGCACGCTCGCGGCGGGCCCCTGGGAGGGGGCCGGAACAGCTAGAGCTGGGCGAGCTCGGCTTCGAGGTCGTCGAGGCCCAGGCTGCCCTGGGAGAGCGCGGCCATGTGCCAGGCCTTGAGGTCGAAGCCGGCGCCGCGGGCCTGCTGGGCGGCCGCCCGGCCGGCGAGCCAGGCCCGCTCCCCCAGCTTGTAGCTGATCGCCTGCCCGGGCATGCCGAGGTAGCGCACCAGCTCGCTGTCCAGGAACTCCGGGGCGCGGCCGCAGAAGTCGCCGAAGAAGGCGCGGGCCAGCTCCGGCGTCCACGGCTCCCCGCCGTGCCCGGCGATCGAGCCCGTGACGTCCTCGGGGATGGGCAGCTCCAGGTGCATGCCGATGTCGATGACCACGCGGACGGCGCGCATCTGCTGCGCGTCCAGGTAGCCCAGCCGCGCGCCGGTGTCGCTCAGGAAGCCCAGCTCGTCCATCAGCCGCTCGGCGTAGAGCGCCCAGCCCTCCGCGTTCGCGCTCACCATGCCCAGCGAGGTCTGGTAGGTCGACAGCTCGCCCGAGACGTAGGCCCACTGGGCCAGCTGCAGGTGGTGGCCGGGAACGCCCTCGTGGTACCAGGTGGAGACCAGGTCCCACAGCGGGAAGCGGTCCTTCCCCAAGGTGGGCAGCCAGGTGCGGCCGGGCCGGGAGAAGTCCTGCGTGGGGCGGGTGTAGTAGGGCGCGGCGGCGCTGCCCGGGGGCGCGATCATCGCCTCGACCCGGCGCACCGGCTCGGCGATGTCGAAGTGCACCCCGTCGAGCGCGTCCATCGCCTCGTCCATCATGGTCTGCAGCCGCTGCCGGATGGCCTCGACGCCCTCGACCGCCTCGCCGTGCTCGTTGAGCCAGCGCATCGCCTCCATCGGCGTGCTGCCCGGCAGGACCAGCTCGGCCAGCGTGCGCTGCTCGGCGAGGATCCGCTGGTGCTCGGCCCAGCCCCAGGCGTAGGCCTCCTCGAGGCCACCGTTCGCGCCGAGGTCGCTCCCGTTCCAGGACCGGGCGAAGCGGGCGTACCGCTCGCGGCCCACGGCGTCCGGCGTCCCCTCGGTCTGCGGGGCGTACTCGTCGCGGAGGAAGTCCCGGACCTCGGCGACGGCGGCGTCGGCGGCCTGCGCGGCGGCGTCCAGCTCAGCGCGCAGCTCGTCGGGGCCCGCGGCCACCAGGCCGGCGAAGTACGGGCCGGTCAGCCACTCGTCGAGCTGGCCGACGACGGTCTGCACCTGACGCGGCGCGGCGAACAGCCCGCGGGCCGCACCCGCGGACAAGGACGCGCGGTAGCCGCGGTAGGCCTCCGGCACCCGGGCCAGCCGCCGCGCCAGCACCGCCCAGTCCTCGGTGCTCGCGGTCGGCATCAGCGAGAAGACCTGCCGGATGGAGTGCACCGGGGAGAACAGGTTGGACACCGAACGGAGGTGCTCGCCGGCCTCGTGCAAATCCAGGGCGGCGGTCAGCCGCTCCCGCAGCAGCCGGGCACACCGCCGCTCGACCGGGTCCTCGGCCAGCGCCGGGTCCTCGGCCAGCACCCGGTCGAGCTCGGTGAGCGTGCGGCGGACCAGCTCCGCCTCCGCCTCGGCACCGGCGGGGCTGGTGTCCGGCAGCCGGTCGTCACCGGGCCGGGTGCCCAAGGCGGTGGCCACGAGCGGGTCGAGGTCGGAGATCGCCTCGACGTAGGCGTCGGCGACCTGCCGCGGGGTGCGGGGCGCGGGGCTGGGCACGGTCAGCGGATCCTCTCCAGGCGGGCGGACATGGTCGGCCGCAGCGGCTGGTCGCCGGCAGCCCGGTCGATGGCGTACATCAGCGCGCCGTCGACGATCCCGTAGAGCCGGGTGGCGCGGCTGGTGTCGGGGTGGTCGGGGGTGCGGGCCAGCACGTCGCTGACCAGCTCCCAGCTCGTCGTCGTCCGGGCCGTGCCGGCGTAGATCTCGACCAGGCCGGCCGGGGAGGCGACGAGCACCTCCACCTCGTCCTCGCCGCGCGGGCGCCAGAAGCCGGTCTCCCGCTGGTCGGCGCCGACGACCTCGCCGTCGTCGCTCAGCCGCCAGGTGCGCGACTCGTAGAAGAGGAACCCCCGGCCGTCGTGGGCGAAGCGCACCCACTGCCCGAAGCGGTGGTCGCCGCCGGACCCGGCGGCCTGCCCCTCGCCGTGCCACTCGCCCAGCAGCGGGAGCAGGGACAGCAGCTCGTGGGCGACCTCCGGGCCCTCGCGGACGTCGACGGTGTCGGGCACCGGGAGCTCGGTCGGGCCGCTGGCCGGCTGCGGGGGCAGTCCCGGCGGCGTGGGCGCGGTCATCGGGCGCGCTCCGGACGTGCGCGGCGCGTCAGCCGCCACGCGGACGCCGCGCAGCCGACGGCGGTCAGCGCGGTGCACGCCACCAGGAACCAGGCGGAGAACAGACCCATGGGGCCACGCTATCCGCGCGCTCCCATGCCGGCTCCCGCGGCCCCGTCCTGGGCCGCCGACCAGCTCTGCACCGTCGTCCGGACGACGTCGTCCCAGGGCGTCGCGGTCAGCCCGAAGGTCGCCGTCGTCTCGGACGCGTCCAGCACGAACTCCTGGTCCCACTGGTGCCGGATCGCCACGATCTCCCGCATCAGCGGGACGGCGAGCCCCGCGGCGCGCAGCACCGGCCAGGGGGTTCCGGTGACCTTGGCCGGCGGTGCACCCATGGCCCGGGCCAGGTCGGTCAGCGCCCGCCGCTGGGAGAGGGGCGCGGAGCTGGGCACGTGCCACGCGCGGCCCCAGGACCGGTCATCGCTGCCCAGCGCGACCAGGGTGGCCGCGGCGTCGGGAACGTTGGTCCAGCTGCGCGGGACGTCGGGGTTCCCGATCACCCACGCCCGCCGGCCGCGGCGCAGGGTGTCCAGCTGGCGGATCAGGTGCGACTGGGCGGCAGGGACGCCGGGCCCGACGAAGTCCGACGCCCGGGCCTCGGTGACCCGCACCCGCCCGGCCTGCTGCGCGGCGAGCGCGTCGGTCCACATCCGGGCCCGCAGCTGGCCCTTCACGTCCGTGGCGGCCAGCGGGGTCTGCGGCGTCATCGGGCCGGACGGGCGGCCGTACCCGTAGAGGTTGCCCATGATCACCAGCCCGGCACCGGAGCGCTCGGCGGCGGTCAGCAGCGCGGCGGCCACCGGCGGCCAGTCCCGGGCCCAGGTCGTGTAGCTGGGCGGGTTGACCGCGTTGTAGAGCACGTCGGCCCGGCCGACGGCGCGCACCAGCGCCTCGGCATCGGCCGCATCGACGGCCGCGTGCCGGACGGCATCGGTGCTGGTGCCGCCGCTGCGGGAGAGCACGACCACCTCGTGCCCCTGCTCGGCCAGCAGCCGGGCCGTCGCCGAACCGACCGGGCCCTTGCCGACCACCACGTGTCGCGCCATGTCCCCTCCAGGGAGCTCGTGCGAGAGCGGTGCTCTCGTCGATGCCGACGATGACCCCTTCGTCGGATCCTGTCAAGAGCGCCGCTCTCGGTTGTGATCGATGCTCTCCCAGTGGCACGATCGACCCGTGCCCCCGACCGCCCGTGAGCGCGCCCGCGCCGAGCTGACCGAGGAGATCACCGCACTGGCCCGCGCCCAGCTGGCCACCGTGGGCGCCGCCGGCCTGTCGCTGCGCGCCGTCGCCCGGGAGCTGGGCATGGTGTCCTCGGCGGTCTACCGGTACTTCCCCAGCCGCGACGACCTGCTCACCCGGCTGATCATCGACGGCTACGACGCCCTCGGGGAGGCAGCCGAGCAGGCGGACGACCCGACGGCGCCGCCGATGACCCGGTGGCTCGGGATCTGCCGGGCCGTGCGCCGCTGGGCCCGGGACCACCCGCACGAGTACGCCCTGCTCTACGGCTCCCCCGTGCCCGGCTACCGGGCGCCGCGGGACACCGTCCCGGCGGCCGCCCGGGTGGGTGCCGTACTGGGCGGGGTGCTGGGCGACGCCGCCCGCGCCGGGTCGCTGGCCCCGGCGACCGGCCGGCCGACCGGCACGGTCAGCGCCGACGTCACCCCGGTGCTGGGCGGGGAGCACCCGGCGATCGACGACACCGTGCGCGCGCGTGGACTGCGCGCGTGGAGCGGCCTGTTCGGCATGATCAGCTTCGAGCTGTTCGGCCACTTCGTCGGCTCGGTGGCCGACGCCGACGCGTTCTTCGACGACGGGATGCGCGACCTCGCCGGGCTCGTCGGCATCCGGGACACCTGAGTCCGCCGCCCACCCCAGCGGGTCGACCCGGGCGGGAACGCGACAGCGCCCGCCCCGGCCGGAGCCGGGACGGGCGCTGACCGGCCCCGCGCGGGGCCCGCCGTCAGGAAATGGCGAGGGTGGTCTCGTTCAGCCCGACCTCGGCGTCGACCGTGCGCTCGGCGCGGCCCACCGGAGCCAGCGTGCGCAGGGTCCACGTACCCGGCGCCGCGAAGAACCGGAACTCACCCTCGGGGCTGGTCACCACCTCGGCGGTGAACTCGCCCGTGGCGTCGAGCAGGCGCACGTAGGCGCCGGCCACCGGGGAGCCGTCGTGCCAGACCGAACCCTGGATCACCGTCTGGGTGGTCAGGTCGATCCCGGCCAGGGCACCGCCCTGCTTCGGGGCGCCGCACATGTCAGGCGCCCTTCGCGATCGGGACGCCGACCAGCGAGCCGTACTCGGTCCAGGAACCGTCGTAGTTCTTGACGTTCTCCTGGCCCAGCAGCTCCCGCAGCACGAACCAGGTGTGGCTCGAGCGCTCGCCGATGCGGCAGTAGGCGATGGTGTCCTTGCCGCTGTCCAGCCCGGCGTCCTCATAGAGCTTGCGCAGCTCGTCGTCGCTCTTGAAGGTGCCGTCCTCGTTGGCGGCCTTGCTCCACGGCACGTTGATCGCGCTGGGGACGTGGCCGGGACGCTGGGCACCCTCCTGCGGCAGGTGCGCCGGGGCGGTGAGCTTGCCGGAGAACTCGTCGGGCGAGCGGACGTCGACCAGGTTCTGCGCGCCGATCGCGGCCACGACCTCGTCGCGGAACGCGCGGATCGAGGTGTCGGGCTCGGCGGCCTGGTACTGGGTGGCCGGGCGCTCGACGGCGTCGGTGGACAGCGGGCGGCTGTCCAGCTCCCACTTCTTGCGGCCACCGTCGATCAGCTTGACGTCACGGTGCCCGTAGACCTTGAAGTACCAGTAGGCGTAGGCGGCGAACCAGTTGTTGTTGCCGCCGTACAGCACCACGGTGTCGTCGTTGCTGATGCCCTTGGCCGACATCAGGGCGCTGAAGCCCTCGCGGTCGACGAAGTCGCGGGACTCGGCGTCCTGCAGGTCGGTCTTCCAGTCCAGCTTGACAGCGCCCTCGAGGTGGCCCTTGTCGTAGGCGCTGGTGTCCTCGTCGACCTCGACGAAGACGATGCCGGGGTCACCCAGGTGCTCCTGGGCCCAGTCGGCGGTGACGAGCACGTCGCTACGGCTCATGGGTGCGGTTCCTCCATCGGATAGGTGGATGGTGCGCGATCTGCGGTGCGTTCGCGGGGCCGGTACCCAGTCGACCGCCGGCACACGGGCTCGGGCGGGAGGGGACGGCGGGGCCGGAGGGGAGGCGTGGTTCCTCAGCAGGCCGGACAGAGGCAGCTGCCGACGCGGCACAGGTCGACTGTGCGTCGCGAGGTCAGCAGGGTGCCCACGACTGCCGAGGGTAACGGATCACCGGGCAGGTGGGACATGGGCGTCGACCAGGGCGGTCAGCTCCTGCGGGCGCGGCGCCCCGGAGAGCCGTGCGACCACCGCCCCGGACCGGTCCAGCGCGATGAGCGTCGGGGTCACCCGGACCTCCAGCGCGCGCACCGCGTCCAGGTGGCTCTCGGCGTCGACGTGCAGGTGCCGCAGCCCCGGCCGGGTGCTCTCCAGCTGCCGCAGCCGCGCACGCGTGGCGCGGCACGACCCGCAGAAGGCGGTGGAGAACTGCACGACGGTGAGGTCGGCCTCCGCCGGGCGGGCGCCGAGCGCCGCCAGCACGGCGAGCGACTGCGCGGGACCGGTCACCTCGGGGGGAACGCCCGCCCACCACGGGCGCATTCCGCCGTGCTGGTCAGCCGCGCAGCACGGTGTCGGTCGCCTCGACCCGGGCCCGGACGCCGTCGTCCTGCGGGTCCACACCGGTGAGCTGCAGCCCGAAGGGCAGCTCGGGCACGGTGTAGCGGAAGTCGAGCAGGTCGGCAGCCCGGTCGACGAAGGAGCCGGGGACGTCGATGCCGACGGCCGACGCCTCCGCGACGTCGACCACCAGTTCCTGACCGTCGAGGGAGACCGTGCCGGTCGCGCTGACCGGGAACTCGACCCCGAGCACGTCCAGGGTGCTGGTGATCTCCAGCCTGTCACCCCCGGCGGGGCGCAGCGTGGTGTCCCCACCCAGCTGTTGGCTCAGCAGCGCGTAGGACAGCGTCGCCGTCCCGTCGACCCGCTCCACCGGGATCTCCTGCACCGATCCGGAGAAGACGTCGGACAGCGGCACCTCGACGCCGCGCAGCACCACGTCGGCCGAGGTGCCGGCCGGCTGCCCCAGCTCCTCGGCGGTGGCCTGGATGCGCACCTCCTCGTAGCGGCCGGCGACCGCCTGGGTCAGGAACGGGAACCCGGCGATGTCCACCTCCGGCTCACCCGCGAGCCCGCCCCGCTCGACGAGCTGGCCGGCCACCTGGTCCTCGGCCACGGCCACCCCCACCCGGTCGGCGACGACGAGCAGTCCGGCCAGCAGGAGGAGCAGCACCACGAGCGTCCGCACCGCCGCTCAGCCCGTCGCGTAGAGGGTGAGCGCGTACGCGAACGGCGCCGCGGCGGCGAAGGGGAGCAGCGCCTGCACGACCGGGAGCGCCCAGCTCGGCTCCCCGCGCTCGACCACGACGTAGGAGGCGCCCACCGCGGTCAGCGTGGCCACCCCGGCCAGCGTCGCCCCGTACATCGCGGACCAGAGCTGCTCCACCAGCGGCCCCCCACCGCCGGCCAGCAGGGCGACGGCGACGCCGGCCAGCACGGCCAGCACCAGGCCGACCAGGCCGCGGGGCACCCCGGGAGCCAGCACCGGGCGGGGCAGCAGCAGGTCGACCAGGTGGCCGACCACGAGCGCCGTGCCCACCACGATCGCCCCGGTGGTCGCCGCCGTCGGGCCGTCGTCGATCCGCGCGACCCCCAGCTGCACCGCGAGGGCGCACACCGAGCACAGCAGGAGCAGCACCCCGGCCAGCGAGGCCACCAGGTACAGCCGCGGCGCGGGGCGGGTCATCTGGTGGACGACGGCGGCCAGGAAGCCCAGCCCGAGCACGACCAGCAGCCCGTCCAGCTCGGGGCGCTCGGGCAGCAGCAGCGCGACGTCGGCGCCGGCGGCGGCGAGCACCCCCAGCAGCACCGACCCGACCGCCCCGCGGATGCCGGTGGCCACCACCCAGCCGGCGACCAGGGCCACCTGCAGCACGGCGACGGCCGCCACCCGGCCGGGCGTGCCCAGCAGCTCCGGCAGCCCGGCCAGCAGTGCGGCCGCCACGACCACGGCGAGGGCGGCCGGGAGGTGGTGGCGGCGCGACGACAGCTGCGACGACGGCAGGGTGTCGGGCGCGGCGGAGGTCACCCGCTGATCGTCCCAGAGACCCCCGTCGCCGTCGGGGCACCCCGGCGCGACGTGTCGGGGGGACCGACGGCCGCCACCGCCCAGCGGCCGATCCGCTCGGCCAGCGGCGCGGTCACCCCGTTCTCCCGGAGCCGCCGAACCCGTGCGCCAGCACGAACGTCGGCCGCCCGGCGGGCGCCCCGGGCAGGGCGGGGGCGGAGAAGCCGGCGAGCTGCACGCCGTCGTCGGTGTGGACCCGCAGCAGCGCGCCGTCGCCCGGGAGGGCGGATCGGCGCCGCACGTCCGCTATCCTGCCTGCTCACCTCGACATCGGCGTCGACGGCCCGCCAGATGGCAGCACGGTGAGGAGACCCCCATGCGACTCGTGCTCATGACCTCGGCCCGGCAGGCGACGACCGAGGTGCTGCCGGCCCTCGGGCTGCTCGCCCACCAGGTGCGCGTCGTCGCCCCGGAGCTGTCCAGCCTGCTCGACGGCGACGCCGGTGACGTCGTGCTGGTCGACGCCCGGCACGACCTGGTCTCCGCCCGCACGCTCTGCTCGCTGCTGGCCTCCACCGGGGTCGCGGCCTCGCTGGTCGCCGTCCTCTCCGAGGGCGGCCTGGTCGCGCTGTCGGCCGACTGGGGCGTCGACGACGTGGTGCTCGACACCGCCGGCCCCGCCGAGGTCGACGCCCGGCTGAAGTGGGCCACCGCCCGGCGCATGGCCGCCGCCACGCCGGTCGACGGCGGAGACGGCGGGGTGACCAAGGCCGGCGAGCTGGTCATCGACGAGCACAGCTACTCCGCCAAGCTCCGCGGCCGCCCGCTCGACCTGACCTACAAGGAGTTCGAGCTCCTCAAGTACCTCGCCCAGCACCCGGGCCGGGTCTTCTCCCGCGCGCAGCTGCTGCAGGAGATCTGGGGGTACGACTACTTCGGCGGCACCCGCACGGTCGACGTCCACGTCCGCCGCCTGCGGGCCAAGCTCGGCACCGAGCACGAGGCGCTGATCGGCACCGTGCGCAACGTGGGCTACAAGCTCGACCAGCAGGTCGCCGACGCCACCGCCGCGGCCCACGCGACCGCCACCGACACCGGCGCGCCGGTCTCCTGAGCGGCGTGGCCGGGACGACCACCGACATCACCGACGGCGACGGCCTCCCGCGGGAGGCCGTCGCCGAGGTGCGGGCGCTCCTGGGCGCGGCGCTCACCGCTGACGGCGTCCGGCCGGTGTCGGAGGAGGCCGAGCTGCGACTGCAGCACGGCGGTCCGGCCGGCGGCCGGGACGTCGTCGCCCGAGCGGCCGACGGCTCCCTCGTGGGCTACGCCCGGCTCGAGGTCGCCCCCGGCGAGGCCGAGGCGGAGGCGGAGCTGGTGGTCGCGCCGGCCGCCCGCCGGCGCGGCATCGGCACCGCGCTGCTGGCCCACCTCGAGACGCTCGCCGGCGACCGGCCGTTGCGCGTCTGGGCGCACGGCGAGCGGCCGGGCTCGGCCGAACTCGCCCGGGCCCGCGGCTACGAACGGGCCCGGGTGCTGCTGCAGATGCGCCGCCCGCTCACCGACGTCGACCCCGACCCGCAGCCGGCGCTGCCGCCGGGGGTCACGGTGCGCACCTTCCGCCCGGGCACCGACGAGGCCGCCTGGCTGCGGGTGAACGCCCGCGCGTTCGCCGCCCACCCGGAGCAGGGCCGCTGGACCGCCGAGGACGTCGCGCTGCGCGAGGCGGAGCCGTGGTTCGACCCGGCGGGCTTCTTCCTGGCCTGGGAGGGCGACCCCGACGACGGCGGCCGACTGCTCGGCTCGCACTGGACCAAGGTGCACCCCGCCGGCGAGGCCGGGCCCGACCCGGTGGGCGAAATCTACGTGCTGGGCATCGACCCCGACGCGCAGGGCATGCGCCTGGGCCGCGCGCTGACCGACCTGGGGCTCGCGCACCTGCGCCGGCTGGGACTGGGCGCGGTGCTGCTGTACGTCGAGGAGGACAACACCGCGGCGGTGCGGCTCTACGAGCGCAGCGGGTTCGTCCGGCACGCCGTCGACGTCGCCTGGCGGCGGGGCTCCGACCGCTCCTGACCGCAGCCCCGGCCGCGACGCGCTCGAGAGTGAGCCAGGCCACGCATTACCGTAACGAAGCGATAACGGCCACCTCGCCACGAGCTCGTTCACCCGTTCGACGTACAACGTCCTCCGCCCTGTGGCCGAAGGCTCGGCTCGCGTTCACCGTTCGTTCACCGTGACACCCGGATCCGTCCACCTGGCCTGCTTAGCGTCCTCGTCGTTCGGTTCCCGCTGCCCGGCTCCGACGTCCGGGCACACCAGCGAAAGGCCACTGAGTTGAAGCTCAGCACGACGACGCGCGCTGCGGCCCTGTCCGCGGGGCTCGCCGCCACCCTCGCCCTCGCCGCCTGCGGCGCCTCCAACGAGGGCGGTGGATCCGACAACGGTTCCGGCGGCGGCTCCGCCAGCGAGCAGCTCAGCGGCACCCTCGTGGGCGCCGGCGCCAGCAGCCAGCAGGCCGCCATGCAGGGCTGGACGGCGGGCTACTCCAGCGTCCAGCCGGACGTCACCGTCAACTACGACCCGGTCGGCTCCGGCGGTGGCCGTGAGCAGTTCCTCGCCGGCGGCACCGACTTCGCCGGTTCGGACGCCGCCCTGGACGAGGAGGAGCTCGCGCAGGCCGAGGAGCGTTGTGGCACGGCCGGCATCTTCGAGCTGACCAACTACATCGCGCCGATCGCCGTCATCTACAACCTCGAGGGCGTCGACGAGCTCAACCTCTCCCCGGAGGTCCTCGCCGGCATCTTCAACCAGCAGATCACCAACTGGAACGACCCGGCGATCGCGGCGGACAACCCCGACGCCACCCTCCCCGACCTGCCGATCACCCCGGTGAACCGCAGCGACGACTCCGGCACCACGGAGAACTTCACCGAGTACCTGGCTGCCGCGGCCGGCGAGGCATGGCCGCACGAGCCCGATGGCGAGTGGCCCGTGCCCGGTGGCGAGGCCGCCCAGGGCACCTCCGGCGTGGTCAGCGCCGTGGGGGCCGGGAACGGCAGCATCGGCTACGCCGACCTGAGCCAGGCCGGCGACCTGGGCGTGGCCAACATCGGCGTCGGCGACGAGTTCGTCGAGCCCACCGCCGAGGCTGCCGCCGCCGTGGTGGAGAACTCGGAGACGCTGGAGGGCCGGGGCGAGTACGACTTCGCCATCGAGCTCGCCCGCGACACCACCGAGTCGGGCAACTACCCGATCGTGCTGGTCAGCTACCACGTCGGCTGCATCGAGTACGAGGACCAGGAGACCGCCGACCTGGTCAAGAGCTTCATGGGCTACGTGATCAGCGAGGAGGGCCAGCAGGCTGCGGCCGAGGCCGCAGGCAGCGCCCCCATCTCGGACACCCTGCGCGAGCAGGCCCAGGGCGCCATCGACGCCATCTCGGCCGCCAGCTGACCGAGTCGGCCATCAGCGCGCTGCGGCGGCCCGGAGTGTCCACCCGGACACCCCGGGCCGCCGTGGCGCGTGATCCACTGCACCACTTCCAGCGCCCAGCAGTTCGAGCCCCCCGGAGCGATCGGTGACCTCCACCACCAACGCACCCCCCACCCAGCAGCCGCCCAAGCGCAGGCCGGGCGACCGCATCTTCGCCGGCACCGCCAAGGGCGCCGGCATCCTCATCCTGGTCATCCTGGCCGGGGTGGCCGTCTTCCTGATCAGCGAGTCGGTCCCGGCGCTGACCGCCTCCGCGGACGAGCTCCCCGGTGGGGGTGGTCTGGCCTCCTACATCGGGCCGCTGATCTTCGGGACGCTGCTCTCGGCGGTGATCGCCCTGCTGGTGGCCACTCCCCTCGCGGTGGCGATCGCACTGTTCATCACGTTCTTCGCGCCGCGCCGGCTGGCCGCCGGGCTGGGCTACGTGGTCGACCTGCTCGCCGCCATCCCGAGCATCGTGTACGGCTTCTGGGGCATCGCCTGGCTGGCGCCGCGGCTGGTGCCCTTCTACCGCTGGCTGGAGGAGACCCTCGGCTTCCTCCCGTTCTTCGCCGGGCCGGTCTCCTCCACCGGCCGCACCATGCTGACCATCGGGCTGGTGCTCGGTGTAATGATCCTGCCGATCGTCAGCGCCATCTCCCGCGAGGTGTTCAGCCAGGTGCCGACGCTGCACACCGAGGCCGCCCTCGCGCTGGGCGCCACCCGCTGGGAGATGATCAAGATGGCCGTCATCCCCTACGGCAAGTCGGGGATCATCGGCGGCGCGATGCTCGGGCTGGGCCGCGCGCTCGGCGAGACGATGGCCGTGGCGATCATCCTGTCCGGCTCGGCGGCCGGCATCACCTGGGCACTCATCTCCAGCGCGAACCCGCAGACCATCGCGGCGAACATCGCCCTGCAGTTCCCGGAGTCGACCGGGCTCGCCGTCAACACCCTGATCGCGAGCGGGCTGGCGCTGTTCGTGATCACCCTCCTGGTCAACATGCTCGCCCGGTGGGTCGTCAACCGCCGGGCCGACTTCTCCGGAGCGAACTGATGAGCACGTCGACGCAGCAGCCCAGCACCGCGCCGGCCGCTCCGGCGCAGGGGCAGCCCGAACTGGGCCACCACGCGAAGCAGGCGCCGTGGGTGCCGTGGGCGATGTTCGGCGCAGCCGCACTGGTCGCGCTGGCGATCCTGCTGCTGACCAGCTGGAACGTCGTGCTGTTCGTCATCTACACCGTGGCGCTGGGGACGCTGGGCACCTACCTGCTCTCCCGGTTCACCGAGGGCCGGCGCAAGGCCACCGACCGGTTGATCACCTGCCTCGTGGTCAGCGCCTTCGGGATCGCCATGGTGCCGCTGGTCTCGCTGATCTACGAGGTGGTGCGCCGCGGGGCGGAGCGCTTCGACGCCGAGTTCTTCACCGCCTCGCTGCAAGGAGTCATCGGCCCGGGCGGTGGCGCCTACCACGCCATCATGGGCACGCTGATCATCACCGCGCTGACCACGCTCATCTCCGTGCCGATCGGCCTGATGACCGCCATCTACCTGGTCGAGTACGGCTCCGGCCGGCTCAAGCGGTCGATCACCTTCCTGGTCGACGTGATGACCGGGATCCCCTCGATCGTCGCCGGCCTCTTCGCCTATGCCCTGTTCGTGCTGTTCTTCGGCCCGGGCATCCGGCTGGGGATCATGGGCGCCGTGGCGCTGTCGGTGCTGATGATCCCGGTGGTCGTCCGCTCGGCCGAGGAGGTGCTGAAGCTCGTCCCCAACGAGCTCCGCGAGGCCTCCTACGCGCTCGGTGTATCCAAGTGGCGGACCATCGTCAAGGTCGTCATCCCCACCGCGATCGCCGGCCTCGGCACCGGCGTCACGCTGGCCATCGCCCGGGTCATCGGCGAGACCGCACCGCTGCTGATCACCGTCGGCATCACCAACGCCACCAACTTCAACCCGTTCGACGGGCGGATGGCGACACTGCCGGTGTACGCGTACTACCAGCTCACCCAGCCGGGCGTGCCGCCGCAGAACGCGATCGACCGGGCCTGGACAGCAGCCCTGGTGCTCATCATGCTGGTCATGGGCCTCAACGTCGTCGCTCGCCTGATCAGCCGCTTCTTCGCCCCCAAGACCGGTCGCTGACCGACCCGATCCGGAGGATCTCCCTGTGGCCAAGCGCATCGACGTCTCCGACCTCGACATCTACTACGGCAACTTCAAGGCCGTCGAGGGCGTCAACCTCTCCATCGAGCCGCGCAGCATCACCGCGCTGATCGGCCCCTCCGGCTGTGGCAAGTCGACGTTCCTGCGGTCGCTCAACCGCATGCACGAGGTGATCCCCGGCGCGCGCGTCGAGGGCAAGGTGGTCATCGAGGGGCAGGACCTGTACGGCGGCGACGTCGACCCGGTCGACGTCCGCCGGCAGATCGGCATGGTCTTCCAGCGGCCCAACCCGTTCCCGACCATGTCCATCTACGACAACGTCGTGGCGGGCGTGCGGCTGAACAGCAAGAAGATGAAGAAGTCCGACCTCGACGACCTGGTCGAGCGCTCGCTCAAGGGCGCGAACCTCTGGGCCGAGGTCTCCGACCGCCTCGACCGGCCGGGCTCCGGTCTGTCCGGTGGCCAGCAGCAGCGGCTGTGCATCGCCCGGGCGATCGCCATCGAGCCCGAGGTGCTGCTGATGGACGAGCCGTGCTCGGCGCTCGACCCGATCTCCACCCTCGCCGTCGAGGATTTGATGATGGAGCTGAAGGAGCGCTTCACCATCGTCATCGTCACGCACAACATGCAGCAGGCCGCGCGGGTCAGCGAGACCACCGGGTTCTTCAACCTCAACGGCGTGGGTCAGCCGGGGCGTCTCATCGAGTACAACCCGACCGAGAAGATCTTCAGCAACCCCGACCAGAAGGCGACCGAGGACTACATCTCCGGCCGCTTCGGGTGATCGCTGCCTGACCTCCAGGCTGATCCACTCGCCGACGCCCCCGGCGCGGCGCCCTCACCGGCGCTGCACCGGGGGCGGCGTCGTGTCCGGGGCGGCGTCGTGTCCGGGGCGGCGCCGTGTCCGGGGCGGCGCCGGCCCGGCGCTCCCTGCGTACGTCGTTGTGCGCTGCCCGCCGGCTCCCGGACCGGAACCGACGACAGGCGCATGCCGGGAGCACAGGGCTCGCCCTCGCAGCAGGTGCCCGCCGTGGCGAACCGGGCGGCGAGGTCAGCCGCAGTCGGCGGTGCCCTCGGGCGCCGGTGCCGGCGCCGGGGCTGCGGCGCCCGGCACCGGGGTGCCGAGGGCGACCGGCGCGAGACCGGTGTAGTCCGGGCCGACCACCAGCTGCACGGCACCCCCGACCTGGTCGCTCTCCACGAGCACGGCACCGGGGACGGCGGCGGCCACGGTGCGGGCCGGCTCCAGGGACGCCGGGCCGTACCGGACGACGGTGCGGTCGACCGCTGCGGGCTCCACCCCGCGGGCGGCGACCCGGAAGCCCTGCGCCGCCAGCCCGTCGGCGACCTCCGCCGTCCGTTCCCCGCCGGTACCGTCCAGCACGTCGACGGTGACCCCGGCCGGCTCGACGCTGACCGTGGTCCCCTCCGGCACCGGGTCGGCCTCGGCGGGCGCCGGCGGGGAGTCCGCCGGTGCGGCCTCGGCCGCGACCTCCTCGGCCGCCGGCAGCCGCCCGGAGTCGATGACCGCGTCGAACAGCTGCCGGGTGGCGGTCGCGTCGACCACCACGGCCGCCTGGTCGCCGCCGGCGGGGACGTACCCGATCCGGCTCACCGGCAGGGCAGCCCGATCGACCGCATCGGCGTCCAGGTCGGCGAAGGTGGTCCCGAAGGTGCGCACGTCGCCGAGCGTGGTGTCGGCGTCGACGGTCAGCGCGTCGGAGGCGCGGCTGAGGAAACGGGTCAGGGTCATCGGGTCGGCCAGCGTGCTGCCGGCCACGGCGGTGCCCATCGTGGCGGCGAGCAGCCTCTCCTGGCGCTGCGCCACTGCGTCCCCGGTGACGTCGTGGCCGTCTCCGCCCGGGCGCAGGTAGCCGGCGGCCTGCTCACCGGTCAGCTCGTGCACACCGGCAGGCAGCGCGAGCGCGGCGTCGCCCGTCGGCACGGGGAGGCACATGGTGACGTCGTCCAGCGCGTCGACCAGCTCCGGCAGCCGGGCCGCGTCCAGCTGCAGGTAGTGGTCGATCCGCAGTCCGGAAACCTGCTGCACCGCCCGGACCAGGCAGGCCGGTCCGCCGTCGAGCAGCGCGGTGGCGAAGGGCTCGGTGACCGCCTCCCGCACCTCCCCGTCGGCGCCCCGGCAGGTGGGTGTGTCGGTGAGGGCGGTGGGCGGGACAGAGACCAGCACCGCCGAGCCGCCGTCGCCGCTGACGTGCGCGACCAGGGTGCTCACCGCGGCCGGGCCGGTGCGGCCGGGCAGATCGGTGCCGACCACGAGGTAGGTCCGTGACGTCTCCTGCAGCTGCGGGGCGAGCACCTCGGGTCCGTCGGTGGCGAGCGCGTCGACCCGCTGCAGGCTGACGTCGGCGTAGAAGTAGAGCCCCACGTAGAAGGCGAGGACGGTGGCGAGCAGGGCAGCCACCGCGACGCCGGCGCGCGCCAGCCGTCGGCGCCCCGGCCCGGCCGGCGCCCGGCGCCGGACGGGGGCGGGCTGCTCGGCCGGTGGCGGGGGGACGGGGGCGTCCCGGCCGGGGATGGGCGGCACGGGCAGGCTGCGCCGCACCCCCGGCACCGGGACGGAGGGCTGGGCGGGCAGCGGCGGCCGGGAGGGCACCTCGGGCAGCGGGGAGGACGCCGGCCGAACCGGCACCACCGGCTCGGGCTGGTCGGCAGGACGCGGCGGCGTCGCGACCCGCGGTGGCTGGGGCGGCGCCGTGCGCGGCCGCTCGGGCGACGCGGTGTGCGGCCGCTGGGGCGGCGCTGGAGCCCGCGGGGCGGCCTCCGGGGCGATGGCCGGACGGTCAGCGGCCGAACTGCCACCGGCGGGACGGGGACCGGACGGGGCAACGTCGGAAGGACGGGGGGTCGCCGGTCCCGGCGACGGCCGCGGCGGCGCGGCCGGAACGACGCCCGTCGTGGGGGGCGGGGTCGGCTGGGCGCCCGTCTCGGGAGCTCCGGGGCGGCGCGCGTGCGGCGTCGGCCGCGGCGGCGCGGCAGGGTGGGGGCCGGGAGCAGCCGGCTGGAACCAGGTCGCCGGCCGGGCCTCGCCCGTGGCCGCCGGCTCGGCCGGCAGCGCCGGCTGCCAGCCCGTCGGCAGGACCGGTGGCGGGGCCGAAGCCGGGCGGGAGGCGCCGTTCGGCCGGCCCTCCCGGCGTGAGGGCTGAGCACCGTCGTCCCCGGGGCCCCCGACCACGGGGGTCGAGCCGGTGCCCTCGGCCGCCTCCCGCCGCTCCGCCCGACGGCGGCGCACGCCCGCGCCCGCGCCCGTCCGGGCCAGCAGCTCGTCGACCGTGAGCGGTGCCGCTGGGCCGGCCGCGCCCGGGGCCGCGGGCCTCGACGGTGACCGGTCACCGTCGGGGCCGCGTCGCCTGGGGTCGTCCGCCACCGGTCTGGGCACTCCATCGTCGTGGTTCTGCGGCGCCGCGTCCGGGCCGCTCGCGCCGCGCCGACCGGTGACCGGTCGAGCACGGACCGTTCCACGATACGGGTGACCGGCGCGATCAGGGCCGAACGCGCGGGTGCACCGCGGCCGAGTCGGCCCGTCGTGGGCCACCGTTCGACCGGCGAGGTACCGGTTCGCTCAGTACCGTTCCACCGGTGAGGACGCCGTGAAGCTGCCCATCCCCGGGCCATCGGACCTGCTGGGCGCGGTCGACGGACTGCGCGAGGGCATCGGCCAAGGGCTCGCCCTGCTCCCACGGGTGGTCAGCGCGGTCGGGCAGGCCGAGCAGCTGCTCACCCGCGTCGGCGGCCTGCTCGACCGGGCCGAGCAGGCGGTCCAGCGCGCCGAGACGGCGATGGCGAACATCGATGCCACCCGGTCGCACGCCGACGCCGCGATCGCCGGCATGGAGGCGACCCGCCGTACCGCGGACGCGGCGATCGCCGGCATGGACGGCACGCGCCAGGTCGCGGACGCCGCCATCGCCGCGGTGGACGACACCCGGCAGAGCGCCGACGCCGCCATCGCGGCGGTCCGCGAGACCCAGCTCGCCGCCGATGCCGCGATCGCCGCCGTGCGGGGCACCCAGCAGGGCGCCGACGAGGCGATCACCGCCGTCCGGGGCACCCAGCAGGCGGCGGACGAGGCGATCACCGCCGTCCGGGACACCCAGACCGCCGCCGACGCCGCGGTCGCGGCCGCCGGCCGCACCACCGAGCTGGCCGGCGAGCTGGTGACGGCGGTGGGCGGCACCACGGCGGACGCCGATGGCCTGCTGCGGCGGGCCGAGGCCCTGCTGTCGGCCTTCGCACCACTGCTGGACGCCTACCGCCCGGCGCTGGAGGACATGGCGCCGGTGGCGACCAGGCTGGCCGAGGAGATGCACCCCGAGGAGGTGCAGGCCCTGGTCCACCTGATCGACCGCCTGCCGGCGATGGTGACCCACCTGGACGAGGACGTGCTCCCGGTGCTCGTCACCCTCGGCGACGTCGCCCCCGACGTGCACCAGCTGCTGGACACCGTGCAGGACATGCGCCAGGTGGTGAAGGGCTTCCCCGGGTCGAAGATCTTCCGCCGTCGCGGGGCCGAGGAGATCGCCGACGAGGAGGGCGCCGGGTCCGCGGGCGCCGGGTCCGCGGGCGACTGAGACGCACCGGGCCGGCACCGCGCCCCGCTGGGGCGGTGCCGGCCCGGTCCTGCCGTGCGGCGACTCAGGTCTCGGTCGGGTACCCCAGCGCCCGGACCACGTCACCGATCCGGTCGTAGACCTGGTCCCCCGGGAGCTTGGCCAGCTCGTCGGCGACGACGTCCGGCGCCCGGTGGTCGCGGGCGGCCTCCACCAGGTCCCCGCCCGTCGCCGGGAAGTCGGCGCGGTCCAGCCAGCGCGCGAGCTCGGCCCGGGCCACCACCGCGTTCGCCGTCATGCCCTGCGGGACGCCTCCGGTCAGCGTGCCGGCCGGGTCGGCGTCGATGTCGGGCTGGTCCTCCCCGACGGGCTCCACCTCGCGCCACTCCTCCGAACGGGTCGCCCGCTCGGCCTTCATCATCCCCTGCACCTCGTGCTCGAGCTCCTGGTCCAGGCGCGGGTTGTGCTTGGTGCTCCGGCTCGAAGCGGCGTCGAAGCCTCCGGTCTCGCTCACGTCTCCTCCTCCTGCGGCCCTCGGGCCGCCACGGTCAGTCCTTCTCGAGTGCGCTGGGCTTGTGGACGGCGGTCCCACCGCTCTTCTCGCTCTTGACCTCGTACTGCGGGTCGTCCTCGCTGGCCCGCACGGTCCGGCCGGCGGCCTTCGTGTCCGAGGTGATCTCCCGCTGGACCGTGCCCTCGGCCTCACCGCCGTGGCTCTTCCACGTCACGTGGTCGCCCTTGCTGAACTCCTCGGGCATCCCGGCCTCCTCTGCGCGGTGGGGCCTCCGGCTCGGCACCCGTCGTGCGGGGGTGCCTGCCCGGGCCGGCGACACCGCACACATCGACGGCAGACCGGGCTCCGGGGCCCAGCGCGGAGCCGTCGGCGGGGTCACCCCATCGAGGGGGGTCACCCGACCAGGGAATGCCCCGGCGAAGATCGTCACGTAGCGTGCTCACTCGACGGGGTGTCCAGAACGTCTCCGCTGACCAGCGCCACGCACTGGTCACGTTCCGTGACAGGACCGTCCGCGAACGCCGGCCCGGCTGGCCCCTTTCCCCCGGGGCCGGTCGGGTCGGCCCGCTTAGGCTGGGCGACCGTGAGTGCCCCCGCCGACCCGCAGCCCGCCAGCAGCGCCCCGGACGCCCGCCCGGTCGACGTCCTCACCGTCACCGCCGTGCGCGACGTCACGCCGGCCGTCCGCCGGGTCACCCTGAGCGCCTCCGCACCAGTGGTCGCGGCAGCCGGACCCACGCTGTCCCTGCTGGTCCCGCGCGCGGGCGATGCCGACCCGCGGTGGCCGCAGGTCGCCCGGGACGGCCGGATCGTCTGGCCCCAGGGCAGCCACGGGGTGAGCCTGCGCAGCTACACCGCGCGCCGGCAGGACCCGGCCGCCGGCGAGCTCGACGTCGACTTCGTGCTGCACGGCGACGGGCCGGCCGCCTCGTGGGCGGCCGCGGCGACGCCCGGCGCCCTCCTCGGCGTGGCCAGCGCCGCACCGCTGGGTTCCGCACCGGCCGGGTGGCTGCTGCTGGCAGGCGACGAGACGGCGATCCCCGCGATCAGCCGGGTGCTGGCCGACGCCGCCCCGGACACCCGCGGGATCGCCCTCCTCGAGGTCGCCGGACCGGAGGAGGAGCAGCAACTCCCCGCCCCCGCCGGGATCGAGCTCCGCTGGCTGCACCGGGGCGGCACGGAGCCGGGGCTCAGCACACTGCTGACCGACGCCGTCGCAGCCCTCCCCCGCCCGGACGGGGACGACGTCTTCGCCTGGGTGGCGGCCGAGTCCGCGGCCGTCCGGGCGGTCCGGGCCGACCTGCGGGGCCGCTGGGGCCTGCGCCGCGGGCAGCACCACGCGATCGGCTACTGGCGCCGCGGCCGGGCCATGTCCCCCGCCGGCTGACGGACAGCACCGCCGCGTGAGCGCGGGCTTCGCAGCGTCCTCACAGGTACCGTCCAGGAGGGACGCAGCCACGGCCACGAAGCTGGCGGCATGACGATCGCCGGACCGGCTCCATCGGGAGGGACAGTGCCCACCAGCAGCCCGACCACCGCGGCGCCGGAGGCCCGGCTGCTCGTGGTCGACGACGAGCCGAACATCCGCGAGCTGCTGTCGGCCAGCCTGCGCTTCGCCGGGTTCGAGGTGGCCACGGCCGCCGACGGGCAGCAGGCGCTGGCCCTGGCCGAGGAGTTCCGCCCCGACCTGCTGGTCCTCGACGTGATGATGCCCGGCCTCGACGGCTTCGGCGTCGTCCGCCGGATGCGGGAGAACGGCACGCACACCCCCGTCCTCTTCCTGACCGCCCGCGACGCAGGCGAGGACAAGGTCACCGGCCTGACCCTCGGCGGGGACGACTACGTGACCAAGCCGTTCAGCCTCGACGAGGTGCTCGCCCGGATCCGGGCGGTCCTCCGCCGCGCCCAGGGCGCGCAGCGGGTCGCCGAGTCGCCCAAGCTGGTCTTCGCCGACATCGAGCTCGACGAGGAGTCGCACGAGGTCATCAAGGCGGGGAAGCTGGTGAGCCTCTCCCCGACGGAGTTCAAGCTGCTGCGCTACCTGATGACCAACGCCGGCCGGGTGCTGTCCAAGGCGCAGATCCTCGACCACGTGTGGAACTACGACTTCAACGGCGAGGCCAACGTCGTGGAGTCCTACATCTCCTACCTGCGGCGGAAGATCGACACCACCGAGCCCCGGCTGCTGCACACCCTGCGCGGCGTGGGCTACTCGCTGCGCCTGCCCCGCGGCGCCTGACCGCGTGACGGGCACCCGGACCGACGGCGTGCCGGCGGGCACCAGCTCCGCCGGCGCGCTCACGTCCGGCCCGGACGACGGCGCGGACGACCTCACGGCACCCGCCGCGGCGGAGGCGCCCCCGGACCGGGCGCCGCGGATCCCGCTGCGGGTCACCATGGTCGCCCTGCTGGTCGCGCTGGTCGCCGCCGCGCTGACCGCCACCGGGTTCGCCGCCACCTCGCTGCTGCGCGAGTACCTCGTCGGGCAGCGGGACCAGGAGGTGGTCAGCTACGCCGCGCAGCTGGCCAACGACCTGCCCACGCTGCAGCGTGCCTGCACCACCCCCGACGCCCAGCTCGCCGGGCGCGGGACGTTCCTGGCCTGCGTCGGTCCCGACGGGGCCTTCGCCGAGCTGTCCGACGGACGGACGTCGGACACCACACCGGACCTGGACGACGTGGACACCAACCAGGTGGCGGCGTCCGGCCAGGAACCGTTCACCGTGCGGTCCGGCGACGGCCGCACCCGCTGGCGGGTCGTCGTCCAACCGGTGACGCCCACCTTCAGCATCGTCTACGGGGTCGACGTGTCCACCGACCAGGCCGTGCTCGCGCGGCTGATCGCCATCGAGCTGGTGGTCGGGGTGACGGTGCTGGTGGTCCTCGGCGTCGCCGGCTACCTGCTGGTGCGCAACAGCCTGCGCCCGCTGGAGGAGGTGGAGGACACCGCTCGCGCCATCGCCGGCGGCGACCTGTCCCGCCGGGTGCGGGCCGGCGACGACCGCACCGAGGTCGGCCGGCTGTCGACCGCGCTCAACGGCATGCTCGGCCGGATCGAGAGCTCCTTCCGCGCCCAGCAGAGCTCCGAGGAGCAGGCCCGGGCCTCCGAGGCGCGGATGCGCCGGTTCGTCGCCGACGCCAGCCACGAGCTCCGCACCCCGCTGACCTCGATCCGCGGGTTCGCCGAGCTGCACCGGCAGGGCGCGGTCCGCGGGCCGGAGGACACCGGGCGGCTGATGCAGCGCATCGAGTCCGAGGCCACCCGGATGGGCTCGCTGGTGGAGGACCTCCTCCAGCTGGCCCGGCTGGACCAGCAGCGCCCGCTGTCGCTGGGCCCGGTCGACCTGGCCCAGGTGGCCGGTGACGCCGTCCACGACGCCCGCGCCGTCCAACCGGACCGCTCGGTGAGCCTGCACCTGGACGACTCGCTGACCGATGCGCCGGTGGTGCGCGGTGACGAGGCCCGGCTGCGGCAGGTGGTGGGCAACCTGGTGACCAACGCGCTCACCCACACCCCGGTCGAGGCCCGGGTCACCGTGCGGGTCGCCGCGGACCCGGAGGACCCGGACTCCGTCGTGCTGGCCGTCGCCGACGACGGCCCGGGCCTGGCACGGGCCGACGCCGACCGGGTGTTCGAGCGGTTCTACCGCGCCGACGCCTCCCGGACGCGGGCCGCCGGGGGAACCGGGCTGGGGCTGTCGATCGTCGCCTCGCTGGTGGCCGCGCACGGCGGCCGGGTGGAGCTGACCACCGCCCCGGGCGAGGGGGCCACCTTCGCCGTCCGGCTGCCCCGCTCGGGCCCGCAGGAGGTGGCGCCCGGGGAGCCGGACGGACCCGCGGAGGAGCCGGGGGCCTGACCGCCCGGGCCATGCCGGACACTGGTGCCGGGAATCCCCATCAGCCCGATGGGGTTGGCCCACGAGTGACGTCGTCCCCGTGACGGCGCGCATGCCCCTGCCCGCCGTTCCCGGGAGCTCGACAGCGTGACGCCGCTCGCCTCACTGCCCGACCACCGGCTCACCCAGCTGCAGACGCTGGAGGCCGAGTCAATCCACGTCATGCGCGAGGTGGCCGCGGAGTCCGAGCGCCCGGTGCTGCTCTTCTCCGGCGGCAAGGACTCCATCGTCATGCTGGAGCTGGCCCGCAAGGCGTTCGCCCCGGCCCGCATCCCCTTCCCGGTGATGCACGTCGACACCGGGCTGAACTTCCCCGAGGTGCTGGAGTTCCGGGACAAGCGGGTCGCCGAGCTGGGGGTGGAGCTGGTGGTCGCCTCGGTGCCCGACGCGATCGCCGCCGGCACGGTGCGCGAGGAGCCCAACGGCTCCCGCAACCGGATCCAGACCCCGGTGCTGCTGGACGCGGTCGAGGAGCACGGCTTCACCGCGCTCTTCGGCGGGGCCCGCCGAGACGAGGACAAGGCCCGGGCCAAGGAGCGGATGTTCTCCTTCCGCGACGAGTTCGGCCAGTGGGACCCGAAGAACCAGCGGCCGGAGCTCTGGGACCTCTACAACGGGCGGATCCACCTCGGCGAGTCGATCCGGGTGTTCCCGCTGTCCAACTGGACCGAGCTGGACATCTGGGGCTACATCGCGCAGGAGGAGATCGCCATCCCGCCGCTGTACCTGGCGCGCGAGCGCGACGTCGTCGACCGGCAGGGGATGCTCTACGCGGTCAACGAGTTCATCACCCCCCGCGAGGGCGAGCAGGTGCTGCGCGAGAGCGTCCGCTACCGCACCGTCGGCGACGCCAACCTGACCGCCGCGGTCCGCTCGACCGCCACCACGGTCGCGGAGGTCATCGCCGAGATCGCGGTGACCCGGCTGACCGAACGTGGCGCCACCCGCGGCGACGACAAGGTCAGCGACGCCGCCATGGAGGACCGGAAGAAGGAGGGGTACTTCTGATGAGCGCTCTCTCCCAGGCCGCCGCGGAGATCGCCACCGCCCGCAAGGACATCCTGCGGATCGCCACCGCCGGCTCGGTCGACGACGGCAAGAGCACCCTCATCGGGCGCCTGCTGTTCGACAGCAAGGCGGTCTTCGAGGACCAGTACGCGGCGATCGAGCGGGCCAGCCGCGGCGACTACGTCGACCTGGCGCTGCTCACCGACGGCCTGCGCGCCGAGCGCGAGCAGGGCATCACGATCGACGTCGCCTACCGGTACTTCACCACCCCGCGGCGCACCTTCATCCTCGCCGACACCCCCGGGCACGTGCAGTACACCCGGAACATGGTCACCGGCGCCTCGACCGCCGACCTGGCGATCGTGCTGGTCGACGCCCGCAAGGGCATGGTCGAGCAGAGCCGCCGGCACGCCTTCCTCGCCTCCCTGCTGCGGGTGCCGCACCTGGTGGTCGCGGTGAACAAGATGGACCTCGTCGACTGGTCCGAGGCCGTCTACGAGGGCATCCGCGACGAGTTCACCGCCTTCGCCACCAAGCTCGAGGTCCCCGACGTCACCGTCGTCCCGATCTCGGCGCTGCAGGGCGACAACGTGGTCACCCGCTCGGCGAACATGCCCTGGTACGAGGGCACCTCGCTGCTGCACCACCTCGAGCACGTGCACGTGGCCAGCGACCGCAACCTGGTCGACACCCGGTTCCCCGTGCAGTACGTGATCCGCCCGCAGTCCGACGCCTTCCACGACTACCGCGGCTACGCCGGCCGGGTCGCCGGCGGCGTGCTGCGCACCGGCGACGAGGTGCAGGTGCTGCCCAGCGGGCTGACCACGACGATCGCCGGCATCGACGGCCCCGACGGCCCGGTCGACGCCGCGTTCCCGCCCATGTCGGTCACCGTCCGGCTCACCGACGACCTCGACGTCTCCCGCGGCGACCTGATCTGCCGCCCGCAGAACGCCCCGCAGGTCACCCAGGACCTCGACGCGATGGTCTGCTGGATGTCCGACCAGCCGCTGCAGGCCCGGCAGCGGCTCGCGGTCAAGCACACCACCCGCTCGGTGCGCGCCGTGGTCAAGGACGTGCAGTACCGGCTGGACGTGAACACCCTGCACCGCGACCTGGAGTCCAGCAGCCTCGGGCTCAACGACATCGGCCGGGTCACGCTGCGCACCACCCAGCCGCTGTTCGTCGACGACTACCACCGCAACCGGGCGACCGGGCGGTTCATCCTCATCGACGAGGCCACCAACGCCACGGTCGGCGCCGGGATGCTCACCCCCGCCCGCTAGTCGCAGGACCCCCGACACCTCGCTTTCCGCGCGGAAAGCGAGGTGTCGGTCTCGCTTTCCGCGCGGAAAGCGAGACCGGGGCACCGGTCAGCGGGCGGCCTGCTCCAGGGCGCGGCGGGTGAGCAGCCGGGCCAGGTGCCGGCGGTAGTCGGCGTCGGCGTGCATGTCCGAGGACGGCGAGAGCCCCTGGTCCGCGAGCTGGGCTGCCTCGGCGATCGACGCCCCGGCGGCCAGCGCCTCCTCGGTCGCGGTGGCCCGGACGACGGCGCCGGCCATGTTCGCCAGCGCCACCCGCCCCTGCACCGCGGCCGCCGCGACGATCGGCCAGTCGTTCTCCCGGCGGGTGAACTTCTGGTAGCCCCAGCCGGCGGCGCCGGTGCGCGGCACCCGCAGCTCCACCACCAGCTCGTCGGGCTCCAGCGCGGTCTCGAAGAACCCCAGCCAGAAGTCGGTCACCGGCACGGTGCGCCGCCCGCCCGGCCCCTGCAGGACGACGTCGCCGCCGAGGGCGAGCAGGGCGGTGGGCAGGTCGGAGGCGGGGTCGCTGTGCGCGACGGTGCCGCCGAGGGTGCCGCGGTGGCGCACCTGCGGGTCGCCGACCCGGCCGGCGACGTGCGGCAGCAGCGGCACCTCGGTGCCGGCGACGGCGGAGCGCTGCAGCTCGTGGTGCCGGGTGCCCGCGCCGATCGCGACTTCCGCGCCCTCGACCCGCACGTAGGAGAGGTCGGGGATGCCGCTGATGTCGACCAGCACGGCGGGCACGGCCAGCCGCAGCTTCATCAGCGGCAGCAGCGAGTGGCCGCCGGCGAGCACCTTGGCGTCGTCGCCGTGCTCGGTCAGCGCGGCGAGCGCCTCCTCGACCGACCCGGCGCGGACCAGCTCGAACGGCGCGGGGATCACTCCGTCACCCCGGCCGGGCCGGGCACCTGACCGGCGGCGGGACCGGCCTGCGCCGCGGCCTGCACCGCACGGACGATGTTGTGGTAACCGGTGCACCGGCAGAGGTTGCCCTCCAGCCCCTCCCGGACCTCCCGGTCGCTGGGATCGGGGTTGTCGGCGAGCACCCCGATCGCGGCCATCACCATGCCGGGGGTGCAGAACCCGCACTGCAGGCCGTGCTCGGCGCGGAACGCGGCCTGCACCGGGTGCAGCTCGCCGTCCGGCCCGGCCAGCCCCTCCAGGGTGGTCACCTGCGCCCCGTCGGTCTGCGCGGTGAGCACGGTGCAGCTCTTCACGGTCAGCCCGTCGACGACGACGGTGCACGCCCCGCAGGACGTCGAGTCGCAGCCGATGTTGGTGGCGGTGAGCCCGCAGGCGTCGCGCAGCCAGTGCGCCAGCAGCATCCGCGGCTCGACGTCGTCGGTGCGCTCCTGGCCGTTGACGGTGATCGTGACCTTCACCGGTCCCCCTCCTGCTGCGCCTGCTGGGCTGCCTGCTGGATGGCCCGCCACACCCGCATCGGGGTGGTGGGCATGTCGATGTGCCGGACGCCGAGGTGCGCGACCGCGTCGATGACGGCGTTCTGGGTCGCCGGGGTGGCGCCGATGGTCCCGGCCTCGCCGATGCCCTTGGCACCCAGCGGGTTCATCGGGGTGGGGGTGGCCATCTCCACCAGTTCGAAGCTGGGCAGCTCGGTGGCCGAGACGAACGGGTAGTCGGCCAGCGTGGAGGTCTGCGGGTTGCCGTCGGCGTCGTAGAGCACCTCCTCCAGCAGCGCCTGGGCCACCCCCTGGGCGAGCCCGCCGTGCCGCTGACCGTCGGCCAGCAGCGGGTTGAGGATCGTGCCGGCGTCGTCGACCGCCACGACCCGCACCACCTCGGCCTTGCCCGACTCGACGTCGACCTCGACGACGACGACGTGTGCGCCGAACGGGAACGTGGGCGCCGCGGCGCTGAAGGTGGTGCGCACCAGCAGCTGCTCGTCGGCGGCGAGCTCGGCGAAGCTCACCCCCGTGCCGGGGGACCCCGCCACCGCCAGCCCGGCCAGGCCGAGGTCGACGACGAGGTCGGTGGGGTCGACCTCCAGCCGCTCCGCGGCGCGGGCGCGGGCCAGCTCGACCAGCTCCCCGGCGGCCTGGTGCACCGCGGCGCCGCCCTGCTGGAGGCTGCGCGAGCCCATGGTGCCCCCGCCCGTCGGCACCAGGTCGGTGTCGCCGTGCAGCACGGTGATCCTCTCGATCGGGATGCCGAGCTGGTCGCTGGCGATCATCGCCCAGGCGGTGGCGTGGCCCTGCCCGTGCGGGGAGGTGCCGGTGAGCACGGTCGCGGTGCCGTCGGGGTGCACCTCGATGCTCGCGTCCTCGTGCGGCGCTCCGGCCTCGCCTCCCGCGCCGGTGATCTCCACGTAGACCGACAGCCCGATGCCCAGCTGCCGCACGTCCCCGGCGGCCCGTCGGCGGGCCTGCTCGGCGCGCAGCTCCGCGTAGCCGGCCGCGTCCAGCGCCTTCTCCAGGGCCGCGGCGTAGTCGCCGGTGTCGTAGGTGGCGCCGGTCGGGGTGGTGTGCGGGGTGTCGAAGGGCGGGACGAGGTTGGTCCGCCGCACCTCGGCCGGGTCCAGGCCGATCTCCGCGGCGAAGAGGTCGATCGCCCGTTCGACCGCGGCGGTGGCCTCCGGCCGCCCGGCGCCGCGGTAGGCACCGATCGAGGTGGTGTTCGTGGCCAGTGCCCGGGCCTGCGCGTGCACCCGCGGGAAGGCGTAGACGCCCGGGGTCATCATCATCGTCAGCGTGGGCAGCACGACGCCGATCCGCGGGTAGGCGCCGGCGTCCTGGTCGACGACGAGGCTGTAGGCCTCGATCGTGCCGTCCCGGCGGCCGCCGATGGTGACCACCTGGTCCTGGCCGCGGCCGTGCAGCATCCCGACCAGGTTCTCCGAGCGGTTCTCCGCCCACCGCACCGGGCGGCCGGTGAGCTTCGCCAGCTGCGCGACCAGCGCGAACTCCGGGTCGGCGCCGATCTTGGCGCCGAAGCCCCCGCCGACGGCGGGGGTGATCAGGTGCACCAGCGCCGGGTCCAGGCCGAGCCAGCCGGCGATCTCGCGCTGGGCGAGCTGGGCGCCCTGGTTGGAGCACCAGATGGTGACCCGGCCGTCGTCGCCCCAGACCGCGGCCGCCGCGCGGGTCTCCAGCGGTACCGGGGCGACCCGCTGGTTGACGATCCGCCGGGTCACCACGATCTCGCAGCCGGCGAAGAGGTCCTCGGGCGCGGGCTCGCCGAAGGCGGCCAGCACGTTGCTGCCGGCCTCCGGGAACAGCAGGACGTCGCCGCGCGCGGCCGCCTCGGTGCCGACGACGGCCGGCAGCGGGTCGACGTCCACGGCCACCAGCTCGGCGGCGTCCTCCCCCTGGTAGCGCTCCTCGGTGAGCACCACGGCGATCGGGTCGCCGACGAACCGGACGACGTCGCGGGCCAGCCAGTCGCGGGTGACCGAGGGGTGGACGAACGGGAAGCCCGCCGGGATCGGCGCGAGGTCGGCCAGGTCGGCTGCGGTGACGACCGCGACGACGCCCGGTGCGTCCAGGGCGGCGGAGGTGTCGACCGAGAGCAGCCGGCCGTGCGCGACCTGGGACCGGACGAACGTGGCGTGCAGGGCGCCGGTGAGCCTCTCGTCGGCGAGATCGTCGGTGTACACCGCCCCGCGGGTCAGGAAGAGCGGGTCCTCCGTGCGGACGACCCGGGTGCCGAGGATGCTCATGCGCCTGCCTTCGTCGACGGCGACGTGGACCGGCACACGGTGCCACAGCATGTGAGCGCGGCCACAGCGGACTCCCGCCTGGCGGGAGGCCCGGTGCCCGGAGCGCTGGCGACGGGGCTGGCCGGCGGGCCTCAGACGCGAGTGCGACCGGCTGCGGGGCCCGGGAGCCCCGCAGCTGGCACAGTCACTGCCGGGGCGCCTGCGAGGGGTCGCCGTCCCAGTCCCGGCCGGCGCGGTCGGCGTTCTCCGAAGCGCTGTCGGTGGAGCCCTCGACGGCCTCCACCATCTCCTCGTCGGTCAGCTCCTCGCCGGCCGGGTGCACGTTGCTGGGCTCGGTCATCTCGACTCCCGTCGTCCACTGGGCTGCTGTCCCAGCGGCCCTCCCCGCTGCCCCCGGGGTGCAAACGCCGAGCGGTCAGCCGGCGGGCGGCTCACCCACGGCGACCGGCGCGAGCTCGAACCAGACCCGCTTGCCGTCCCGGTGGTCCTCGGCCCCCCAGCGGTCGGCGATCGCATCCACCAGCCGCATGCCCCGGCCCCGCTCGGCCTGGTGGTCCAGCGCCCGGACGACCGGGCGGACGGCCGAGCCGTCCACGACCGCGATGCGCAACCAGGCGCCGGCCAGCGTCAGCTCCAGGGTGAAGGAGTCGGCACCTGCGTGGTCGACGACGTTGGCCACCACTTCGGTCGCCAGCAGCTCGGCGTCCTCCCGGTCCTGCGGGACGTCCCAGGCGCGCAGCACGTCCCGGACCAGCCGTCGGGCCAGCGGGACGCTGCCCGGGATCGGAGGCAGGTCGACGCTTGCGGTGAAGGTGGACATCGCGGCCTCGTTCCGGTCCGGACCAGCGCGGCGCGACTGGATTGTGGACGACAATCGCACCGGCGGTGCTTTGATGCAACCCCCATTGCATGCAATAGGTGTGTCGTTAGATAGTGTGCTACTGAACCGGTTCCCACCGCCTTCCCGACGAGGAGCCGCCATGACCGGCGCCGGAACACCCGACGACCCGGCCGCCCGGGCGCTGGCCCAGCTGGTCACCGAGCTGGACGCCTGCGTGGCCCAGCTGGAGCACGCCCGTGACCGGGCGGAGAAGCTGCTCGAGGCCCGCCGCAACGGCCGGCCCTGGCTCGAGGTCGTGACCGGGGAGCGCCGTCCGCTCGTGGTCGAGAGCATCAGCGCGGTGCTCGGCACGCTGTCCGCCGCCGGGCACGCCTGGCGGCGGGAGCAGGCAACGGCGCTCCACGCCGAGGGCGTGAGCATCAACCGCATCGCCGCGCTGTTCGGCGTCACCCGGCAGCGGATCTCCACCCTGCTCAGGGAGGCCGGCCAGGACCGGACCTGACCGCCCGGCTCAGGGCAGCAGCTGGTCGATCGCCTTGTAGACCCGCTGCTCCGAGACCGGCCGCGGGGTGCCCACCGCCTGGGCGAACAGCCCCACCCGCAGCTCCTCGACCATCCACCGCACGCGCGCGACCGGGTCGTCCGGCGCGCCGCTGGCCGGCACCTGCCGGCGCAGCTGCTCGTACTCGGCGGTGACCGCGGCGACGGTCTCCATCAGCAGGGCGTCCCGAGCCGCGTTGGCCGGCAGCCGCTCCAGCCGGTAGGCCATCGCGGTCAGGTAGCGCACCAGGTCCGGCAGCCGCCGTCGACCGGCCGCCGCCACGAAGCCCTTGTGCAGCAGTCCGCCCATCTGCCGGCGCAGGTCCGCGATGGCCGCCTCGGGCACCCGCCGGCCCGGTGCCGCACCGATGGCGACGGCCACCTCGCGCGCCTGGGTGAGCACCGCCTCGACCCGCCGGACGGCGTCGCTGGTCAGCGGCAGCAACTGGGCGCGAGCCGCCTCGACCAGCGCGGCCCAGGCAGCCTCGTCCCGCGGCGGACCGCCGGCCGCGGCGACCAGCTCGTCGGCGGCGGCGTCGGCGCAGTCGGCGACCAGATCCGGGATCTCCCCGTCCGGGTTGAACTGCAGCGCCAGCCGGCTGCGCGGGCCGAGCCCCTTGACCACCTGCTTCACCGGCGGACCGACGGTCAGGAGCAGCAGCCGCCGGGCCCCGCGCCAGCTCAGCCGGGTCGCCTCCGCCTCGGTGGCGACCACCCGGACCCCCACCGTCTCGCCCTCGTCGACCAGCGCCGGGTACGCGGTGACCACGTGCCCACCCCGCTGCACCTCCACCGAGCGCGGCAGGGTGTCGAACGTCCAGCTCGTCTGCCCGGTGCGCTCGTAGGTCGACGCCGCCCGGGCCAGGCTCGCCCGGGCCTGCGGGGCGACCTGCGCCCGCAGCGCGGCCAGGTCCTTGCCGGTGGCGAGCGGCCGGTGCTGGTCGTCGAGCACCCGGAAGGTCGCCCGCAGGTGCGCCGGCACCTCCGCGGGGTTCCAGGCATCGGGTGGGATGACCACCGAGGTCGCCCGGCGCAGCTCCCGCTCCAGCGCCGGCAGCAGGGGCTCCGTCGGGTCGATGAGCGGCAGCACCTGACGCGCCCGGTCGGGGATCGGCACCAGACCCCGGCGCAGCTGCTTGGGCAGCGAGCGCAGCAGCTCGGTGACCAGCTCCTCCCGCAGCCCTGGGACCGTGAACGCCAGCGACTCGCCCGCCGTGCGGTCCGCGACGGCGTCCAGCACGCCCAGCGGCACGTCGACGGTGACGCCGTCCTCGGGCGCGCCCGGGTCGAACGCGTAGGACAGCGGCAGGGTGAGCCCCTGCGTCAGCTGCACCTGGTCCGGGTAGTCCTCGACCTGCACCTGCCCGGCGACCGCGGCGTTGGTCAGCATCTCCGGGGTGAAGGTGAGCAGGTCCGGGGTCTCCCGGCGGGCCTGCTTCCACCACCGGTCGAAGTGCCGGGTGGAGACGACGTCGGCGGGGATCCGCTCGTCGTACAGCTCGAGGACCGTCTCGTCGTCGACCCGGATGTCCCGGCGGCGGGCCCGCTCCTCCAGCTCGGCGACCCGCTCGATCGCCGCCTGGTTCTCCGCCCAGAACCGGTGGTGCGTCGTCCACTCCCCCTGCACCAGGGCGTGCCGGATGAACAGCTCCCGGGAGACGACCGGGTCGATCGAGCCGTACTGCACGCGCCGGCCCACGACCAGCGGCAGCCCGTAGAGGGTGACCCGCTCGGTGGCCACGACCGAACCGCGCTTGGCGTCCCAGCGGGGCTCGCTGTAGGTCCGCTTGACCAGGTGCTCGGCGAGCCGCTCGACGACCTCCGGGTCGATCCGGGCCACGGTGCGGGCGAACAGTCGGCTGGTCTCCACCAGCTCCGCGGCGACCACCCAGCGCGGCGGCTTCTTCGCCAGCGGCGTACCCGGGGCGATCACGAACCGGGTGTTGCGGGTGCCCAGGTACTCCCGGCCCGGACGGCCGGGCTTGCCGTCGCGGTTCTTGGCAGGCTCGGCCTGCACGCCCACCTGGGAGAGCAGCCCGGCCAGCAGGGAGGCGGTCACCCCGCGCTCGTCGGGCTCGGGCGCGAGGGCACCGGTGGTCATGCCCAGCCGGCGGGCGGTGCTGCGCAGCTGGCCGTGCAGGTCCTGCCACTCGCGGATGCGGAGGTAGTGGAGGAACTCGCGCTTCACGGTGCGCCGGAACTGGTTGCCGGAGAGCTCGTCCTGCTTCTCCCCCAGGTACCGCCAGAGGTTGAGCAGCGCGAGGAAGTCGGAGTTCTCGTCGGCGAACCGGCGGTGCAGCTCGTCGGCGGCCTGCTGGTGCTCGGCCGGGCGCTCCCGCACGTCCTGCACGGTGAGCCCGGCGGCGATGACCAGCACCTCCTCCAGCACCCCGCGCCGGTCGGCCTCCACGACCATCCGGGCGATCCGCGGGTCCAGCGGCAGCGCGGCCAGCGCCCGGCCGGTCTCGGTCAGCTTCCCCTCCCCGTCGAGGGCGGCGAGCTCCTCCAGCAGCGCCAGGCCGTCGGCGACCGCCCGGCGGTCCGGCGGGTCGACGAACGGGAAGTCGGCGACGTCGCCCAGGTCCAGCGATGCCATCTGCAGCAGCACCGAGGCGAGGTTGGTGCGCAGGATCTCCGGATCGGTGTACTCCGGGCGACCGTCGTAGTCGTCCTCGCTGTACAGCCGGATCGCGATGCCCTCGCTGGTCCGCCCGCACCGGCCCGACCGCTGCCGGGCCGAGGCCTGGCTGATCGGCTCGATCGGCAACCGCTGGACCTTGGTGCGATGGCTGTACCGGGAGATCCGGGCGGTCCCGGGGTCGACGACGTACCTGATGCCCGGCACGGTCAGCGACGTCTCGGCGACGTTGGTGGCCAGCACGATCCGCCGGCCGGTGTGCGCCTGGAAGACCTTGTGCTGGTCGGCGGCCGACAGCCGGGAGTAGAGCGGGAGCACCTCGATCGGGGCGCCGGACCGCTCCGTCACGCCACCCAGCGCCTCGGCGGTGTCCCGGATCTCCCGCTCACCGGCGAGGAAGACCAGCACGTCGCCCGGCCCCTCGGCGATCAGCTCGCTGCAGGCGTCGACGATCGCGCTCACCTGGTCGCGATCGGGGTCGGCGTCCGGGTCGTCGGGGTCGACCACCGGCCGGTAGCGGACCTCGACCGGGTAGGTGCGCCCACTGACCTCGACGACCGGCACCTCCGCGCCGTCCCCCTCGCCTCCCTGACCGCCGACATGGCCGTTTCGGCGGTCAGGGGCGACCGGGAGGCCGGTGAAGTGCTTGGCGATCCGGTCGACGTCGATCGTCGCGGAGGTGATCACCAGCTTCAGGTCCGGCCGGCGGGGCAGCAGCCGGGCCAGGTAGCCCAGCAGGAAGTCGATGTTGAGGCTCCGCTCGTGCGCCTCGTCGATGATGATCGTGTCGTACTGGCGGAGCATCCGGTCGCGCTGCACCTCGGCCAGCAGCACGCCGTCGGTCATCAGCTTGACCAGCGTCCGGTCGCCGACCTCGTCGGTGAACCGCACCTTCCAGCCGACGACGTCGCCCAGCGGGCTGCCGATCTCCTCGGCGATCCGCTCGGCCACCGTCCGGGCCGCGATGCGCCGCGGCTGGGTGTGCCCGATCCGGCCACGCACCCCGCGGCCGAGCTCGAGCAGGATCTTCGGCAGCTGGGTGGTCTTGCCCGAGCCGGTCTCGCCGGCGACGACGACGACCTGGTGGTCGCGGACGGCCGCGGCGATGTCGTCGCGTCGCTGGCTGACCGGCAGCTCGTCGGGGTACGCGACGACCGGGACGGCGGCCCGCCGCGCGGCGATGCGGGCCTCCGCGGCGGCGACGTCCTCGGCGATCCGCTCGCGCTGGCGGGCGCGGGCGGCCGGGTCCTTGGTGCGCCGGGTGCCGTCGAGGCGCCGGCGGAGCCGGTGCTCGTCGGCGAGGGTCAACGCGGACAGCCGCGAGCGCAGCTCGTCGTGCGGGGTGCTCACGGTCGTTCGGGGTTCCTCTCCGGTGCGGACGGCCTCCAGCGTCCCATCCCCGCCCCGGGCGTTGCCCGCATCACACTGCATGCCCGGCACAACTTGTTGCATGCGTGGCGCAACGGTTTGTAGAGTGCAACCGTTCCCGGCGCAGTGCGGCGCCGTCCGCACCATCGACGACCGGAGACGCCGTGACCGACCTCGCGTCCGCCCCGGGCACCGCTGCGGCCGACGACTCGCCGACGTCGCTCTCCGACGAGCTGGCCCGGCTGATGCGCGTCATGCACGCGCTCAAGGCCACCGGCACGGCCGGTGCGGCGCCCGACGCCCGCGAGCGCGCCGCCCACGTGCTGCTGTTCCCCCTCACCCGGCTCGGCCCACTGCGTCAGGGCGCCCTCGCCGAGCTGGTGCACGCCGACCCGTCCACCGTGAGCCGGCACGTCACCCTGCTCGTCGACCGCGGGCTGGTGCGGCGGGTCGCCGACGAGCAGGACGGCCGGGTCAGCCGGCTGGTCGTCACCCCGGCAGGCGAGGCGGTCCTCGATCAGCTCCGCCAGGAGCGCGAGGCGCTGCTCGCCGCGGTGACCGCCGACTGGGCACCGGGTGAGCTGGCCGGCTTCACCGCCCAGCTGCGCCGGTTCGTGCAGGACCTCACCGACCACCTCCCCACCCTGGGCTCCGCCGTCGGCGGCCCCGTGGACTCCCCCGAGAAGGACCGATGACCCAGACCAGCGACCGCGCGCCCGTGGCGAACCGTCGCGGTGCCCGCGCCGCCGCAGCGGCCCCCGACGCCGCCGGGGTGTTCACCCACCGCCAGATCATGACGATCCTGGGCGGCCTGCTGCTCGGCATGTTCCTCGCCGCGCTGGACCAGACGGTGGTCTCCACGGCGATCCGCACGATCGCCGACGACCTGAACGGCTACGACCTGCAGGCATGGGCGACCACCGCCTTCCTGATCACCTCCACGATCGCCACCCCGCTGTACGGCAAGCTGAGCGACATGTACGGCCGCCGGCCGTTCTACCTGTTCGCCATCGCCGTCTTCGTCGTCGGGTCGGCGCTGTGCGGGCTCGCCGACACGATGTACCAGCTGGCCGTGTACCGGGCCGTCCAGGGGATCGGCGCCGGTGGGCTGATGTCGCTCGCCCTGGCGATCATCGCCGACATCGTGCCGCCGCGGGAGCGCTCGAAGTACCAGGGCTGGTTCATGGCCGTCTTCGGCACCTCCAGCGTGCTGGGCCCGGTCATCGGCGGGTTCCTCGCCGGCCAGTCCTCGATCCTGGGCATCACCGGCTGGCGCTGGATCTTCTACGTGAACGTGCCCCTGGGCATCCTGGCCCTGGTCGTCGTGTTCCGGGTGCTGCACCTGCCGCACACCCGCCGCGAGCACCGGATCGACTGGCCGGGCGCCCTCGCGCTGGTGCTCTTCCTCGTCCCGCTGCTGATCGTCGCCGAGCAGGGCCGCACCTGGGGCTGGGGCAGCACCGGAGCGCTGACCTGCTACGCCCTGGCCGTCGTCGGGTTCGCGCTGTTCGTCCTCGCCGAGCGGGCCTACCGGGACGACGCCCTGCTGCCGCTGCGGATGTTCGCCAACCGCACCTTCGCCGTGAGCAGCCTCAGCAGCATCGTGCTGGGCGCCGGCATGTTCGGCGGCATCCTGCTGCTGCCCCAGTACCTGCAGATCGTGCACGGCTCCAGCCCGACCGAGGCAGGACTGGAGATGATCCCGCTGGTGCTGGGCATCATGCTCGGCTCGGTCATCGCCGGCCAGACCATCGCCCGCACCGAGAAGTACAAGCCGTTCCCGCTCATCGGCGTGGTGTTCATCGTCGCCGCCCTGGTGTCGCTGTCGTTCATCGTCGGCGCGGACACCTCGGTGCTGGTGATGTTCCCGTTCATGACGCTGATGGGGCTGGGCCTGGGCTTCAACTTCCAGCCGGTCATCCTGGCGGTGCAGAACGCGGTCAGCCCGCGGGAGATCGGGGTCGCCACCTCGTCGGTGACGTTCTTCCGGCAGATGGGCGGCACGCTGGGGACGGCGGTCTTCCTCTCGGTGCTGTTCACCCGGCTGCCCACCGACATCGGCAGCGCGGTCTCCGACGCCGCGGCCGCCGACCCCGAGCTGGCACCGCAGCTGCAGGCGGCCGCCGGCAACGCCAGCGACCTGTCGGACACCTCGTTCATCCAGGAGCTGCCCAGCGCCGTGGCGCTGCCGTTCAAGACCGGCTTCTCCGACTCGATCGACCTGGTCTTCCTGATCGCGGCGGGCGTGGTGGCCCTGGGCTTCTTCGTGCTGGTCTTCCTGCCCCAGCTGCCGCTGCGCACCCAGTCCGGCATCCAGGCGCAGCAGGCCGGTGCCGGCGAGGCCACCGACCCCGCCGCGCACGACCCGGCGCTGGCGAGCGCCCACGCCGCCGGGGCCGCGGCGCCGACGTCGGTGGAGCCGCCGGTGGAGGACGCCGACCGCACCGACCGACGGCTGGCCGAGGGCGACTCGACGGAGGGTGGCCGGCCCGAGGCCGCCGAGGCGGACGAGGACCGTCCCGAGGGTGGCCGGCACGAGGCCGCGCCGGACCAGCCGACCGGGCTGGCCGGCCTGCCCGCCGACCACCTCCCCGACGGGGTGGGTCGACCGCGGGACTGACGTCCCACCGACGGCGCCCAGCCGGTGTTGATCATGGGCATGTGGTGGGGGGGGGGGGGGGGGGGGGGGGGGGGGGGGGGGGGGGGGGGGGGGGGGGGGGGGGGGGGGGGGGGGGGGGGGCGGGGGGGGGGGGGGGGGGGGCCGCGCCCCGCCCGCCCCCGCGGCCGGCCGGCCCCGGGGCCCCCCCCCCGCCCCCCCCCCCCCCCCCGCCCCCCCCGCCCCCCCCCCCCCCCCCCCCCCCCCCCCCCCCCCACTCCGGCCGCGCACTCCGATCGCGCACTCCGGCCGCGCACTCCGGCCGGCGTGCCCTCCGGGGAGCCGGATCGGGCGTAGCGTCGCAGTCCTGGAGCCGACCGGTTCCCGATGAGGGAGTGGTCATGGTCGACAAGAACGCCTCGAAGAAGTCCTCCAGCAGCATCAAGGAGAAGCGGGCCGCCAAGAAGGCGGCAGCGGACTCCACCTCGGGCATGGAGAAGCTCACCCACGGCAAGCACTGATCGCCGCGGGTCGGGGCGCGCCGCGCCCCGGCCCCGCAGGTCAGCCGGGCTGGGCCGCGAGGTGCTCCCGCAGGACGGCGACCACCAGTTCGTGGTCGGCGACCTGCGGCAACCCGGAGACCACGACGACGCCGACCGGGCCGACGTCACGCACCAGCACCGGGAACGCCCCGCCGTGGGCCCGGTAGCGGTCGGGGTCCAGGCCGAACTGCTCCTCGAACGTCGTCCCCTCCTCGCGGGCCCGCTGCCCGACGTAGAGGGAGCTGTGCCCGAACCGGTCGACGACGGCGGCCTTGCGGCGGATCCAGGTGTCGTTGTCCGGCGCCGTCCCCGGCAGGGAGGCGTGGAAGAGCTGGTGGCCGTTCCGGCTGATGTCGACGGCCACCGGCAGACCCTCGGCGCGGGCCCGGGTGACCAGGGCCGAACCCAGCGCCCAGGCGTCGTCGTTGTCGAACCGGGTGAACTGGAGCTCCTGCTCCTCGGCGAGCAGCTGGGTGCAGGAGGGGAAGTCGTCGGCCATGCGCCGTTCCTACCCGATGCCCCCGGCGCCGGCCGGACCGGTCGTCAGCCGGCCAGGGTCGTCGCCAGCAGCAGCACGCCCGAGGCGGCGCACAGGCCCAGCGCCAGCCGGCGGACCACGGCGAGGTCCACCCGCCGCCGGACCGGTCGGGCGAGCAGCTGACCCAGCAGCACGCACGGCAGCAGGGCGACGCCGCTCAGGGCGGCCGGTCCGGTGAGCTCGCCGCCGACGGACAGCAGTGCGAGCGACACGACCGAGGTGACCACGAAGAACAGCGCGAGGTTCGCCCGCTGGCTCGCCGCGCTGGGTGGCCGGTAGGTCACCACCATCGGCGGCCCGGGCGCCGCGGCCACGGTCGAGAACACGCCGGCCGTCAGCCCCGCCCACCGCAGTGCCGCCGGCCCCGACGGCAGCTGCAGGCCGACCGCCGTGACGAGACAGGCGACCAGGACGAGAGCGCCGACCGTCAGCGCGAGGACGTCGTCGTCCAGCGCACGGAGCAGCAGCACCCCGCCGAGCGCGCCGGGGACGCTGGCCAGCGCCGCCCCGCCCAGCACCCGCGGCTCCCACGCCGCGCGTTCGGACCAGGCGACGGCCACGGTGACGAACAGCCCGATCAGCAGGATCGGCCCGGGCACCAGGTCGGGCCGGACCAGCAGCACCAGCGGCCCCGCCACGACGCCGAAGCCGACGCCCGCGGTGGCCTGGGCCATGGTGGCCACGACGACCACCAGACCGCAGAGCAGCCAGGCGGTCACCCCCGCACCACCCGGCTCAGACCTCGGTCACGTCGAAGGTCCGGGTGGGGGAGACGTACTCGTCCTGGGCGGCCACCAGCAGGATCTCCCGGGACCCCGCCTCCGCGGTGCGGCGCAGCAGCCCGAACACCGATGCGGCCGCGCGGCCCAGCGACTCGGCGGCCGAGCGGGTCTCCAGCCAGTGGGCGAGGAAGAGCGCGGCGATCGCATCGCCGGCGCCGTTGACCGAGACCCCGAGGCGGGGGGTGCGCACCCGGAAGTGCCGTCCGCCCTCCGAGGCCAGCAGGTCGACGGCGTCGTCGGGGGTGTCCTCGGCGATCAGCGAGGTGGTGAGCACGACGCGGGGGCCCAACGCCTGCACCGCGGCGACGGCGTCCTTCACCGACGTCAGCGAGGTGGTGCGGGTGCCGGCCAGCAGGTCGAGCTCGAAGTGGTTCGGGGTGACCAGGTCAGCGGCCGGGACGGCGACCTCGCGCATGAACTCCGGGATGCCCGGCCGCACGAAGACGCCGCGCCCCACATCGCCGATCACCGGGTCGCAGCACCAGACGGCGTCGGGGTTCGCGGCGCGGACCTCGGCGACTGCCCCGACGACCGCGTGGCCGATGTCGGCCGAGCCCATGTACCCCGACAGCACCGCGTCGCAGTTGCCGAGCACACCGCGGTCGGCGATCCCCTGCACGACCTCTTCGACGGCCTGGCCGTCGAAGACCCGGCCGGTCCAGGACCCGTAGCCGGTGTGGTTGGAGAACTGGACGGTGTGCACCGGCCAGACCTCGATGCCCAGCCGCTGCAGCGGGAAGACCGCAGAGGCGTTGCCGGCGTGGCCGTAGGCCACGTGCGACTGGATGGACAGCACGTTCACCATGCTCGGGTCACCATGCGGGAACGGTCGCACACCGGCCGGGAGGCGTCTCCCGGCCGGTGCGCGGACGGCGGTCAGCCGCGGGGCTGCACCTCTGCCATCGGGCCCCAGCCGGAGAGGTCGGCGGAGTCGACGTACATGATCGACGGGGTCGCGGCGACCCAGTCGGGCATCTCGCCGATCGCCTTCTGGAAGTGCGCGGACGAGGTGTGCGCGGCGCCGGCGTCGGCGTCGGCAAAGCCCTCCACCAGCAGGTAGCTGTTCGGCTCCTCGACGCTGCGCGACCACTCGAACATGACGTTGCCGGGCTCGGCGCGCACCGCGGTGGTGAACTCGGCGACCAGCTCGGGCCAGCGGTCGGCGAACTCGGGGCGGACGGGGAACTTCACGACGATCAGGATCACCGGCCCAGGCTAGCCAGCGAGCCCCCGCCACGCTTTCCGTGCGGAAAGCGAGGTGGTTCGGTGCGCTTTCCGCGCGGAAAGTGGACCGGCCCCGTTCAGCCCGGTCCGGTCCCGCCGTTGTCCCGGGCGGCGGCGAGGCGCTCCAGGACCGCGGCCAGCACCGTCTGCTCCTCGGCGGTGAGCAGGTCGACGAAGTGCGCGCGGACGGTGCGCACGTGCCCCGGCGCGGCCCGGGTGAGCGCCGCCCGCCCCTCGGCGGTCAGGTGCACCATCGTCCCCCGCGCGTCGTCGGGGCACTGGCCGCGGGTGAGCAGGCCGCGGTTCTCCATCCGGCGCAGCTGGTGGGCCAGCCGGCTGGACTCCCAGCCGATCTCGCGGGCGAGCTCCCGGGCCCGCACCGCGTCCTGGGGCGCCTCCGACAGCGAGGCCAGCACCGCGTACTCCGCGGTGGAGAGCCCCTCGGCGGTGAGCTGCCGGTCGACGGCGACGTCCACCGCGCGGCCCAGCGCCAGGAAGGCGCGCCACACCCGCTCCTCCCGCTCGTCCAGCCAGGCGACGTCGTCCATGTCGACGAGGGTAACCGGCAAGTCGCTGACACGTCAGCAAATCGGCGTACGGTGGTGCGCAGACCACCCGCACGAGAGAGAGGGAGCCCCGTGGCCTTCGAGTTGGGCATCATCACCTTCGGCGAGGTGACCCCGGACCTGTCCACCGGCACGACGCCGTCGCCGCAGACCCGCGTCCGCGAGACGATCGAGCAGGCGGTCCTCGCCGACCAGGTCGGGCTGGACGTCTTCGGCGTGGGGGAGCACCACCGCTCGGACTTCGTCGCCTCCTCGCCGGTGCCGCTGCTGTCCGCCGCCGCCGCGCGCACCGAGCGGATCCGGCTGACCAGCGCGGTGACCGTGCTCAGCTCCGACGACCCGGTCCGGGTGTTCCAGGACTTCGCCACCCTCGACCTGATCTCCGGCGGGCGGGCCGAGCTCATCGCCGGGCGCGGCTCCTACACCGAGTCCTTCCCGCTGTTCGGCTACTCGCTGGAGGACTACGCGGAGCTCTTCGCCGAGAAGCTCGACCTGCTGCTGGCCATCCGGGGCACCAACCCGGTCACCTGGTCCGGCCGGCACCGGGCCCCGCTGGTGGCCGCCGACGTCGCCCCGCGCCCGCTGCAGGAGGAGCTGCCGATCTGGGTGGGCGTCGGGGGCACGCCGTCCTCGGCGGTGCGCGCCGGCATGCTCGGGCTGCCGATGGCGCTGGCCATCCTGCTCGGCCCGGTGAACTCCCACGTGCCGACCGTCGGGTACTACCGGCAGGCGGCGGCCCAGGCCGGGCACGACCCGGCGGCCCTGCCGATCAGCATCAACACCCACGGCTACGTCGGCCGGACCAGCCAGGCGGCGCGGGACACGATGTTCCCGTACTTCTCCGTGGGCATGCGGGAGAACAACCACCAGCGCGGCCGCGGCTTCGACCTGCCGCGGCGCGCGTTCGACGCGCAGGCCACCCCCGGCGGCGGCCTCGTCGTGGGCAGCCCGCAGGAGGTCATCGACAAGATCGCCACCTTCGCCGAGCTGTACGGCGTCACCCGCGCCAACGTCCAGCTGGGCTTCGGTGGCGTGCCGCAGCGCGAGCACCTGGCCGCGATCGAGCTGTTCGGCACCGAGGTCGCCCCGGTGCTCCGCCGGGAGGTCCGGGTGCCAGCGGGGGCCGGGGCGTGAGCCGGGCGCTGCAGGTCGTCGTCGTCAACGGCAGTCCGCGCACCGAGGGGTCGAAGACGATGGGCCTGGCCGGGGTGGTCACCGACACCCTCGCCGACCTCATGCCGATCGAGGCGCACCGGGTCGACGTGTACGGGCTGGGTACCGGCTTCACCGGCGCGGTCACGCGCGACGACGTCCCCGCCGACGTCGAGGCGGCGCTGCGGCTGGTGGAGACCGCCGACCTGCTGATCCCCGCGGTGCCGGTCTACCGCGCCAGCTACCCGGGCATGTTCAAGCACTTGTTCGACCTGGTCGACCAGTACGCCCTGGCCAACAAGCCCGTGCTGCTGGTGGCCACCGGCGGCAGCGACCGGCACGCCCTGGTGCTGGAGCACCAGCTGCGGCCGCTGTTCGCCTTCTTCCAGGCGCTCACCGTGCCGGTGGCGTTCTACGCCGGCGCGGGGTCCTTCGACGGCGCGCTGGTGCTCGACCCGGAGGTGTACAGCCGGGTGGAGGTCGGCCTGGCCGACGTCGCCGACCTGCTGCGCGCCCGGGCGGGGACCGCGTGAGCGCCGCGCCGTACCGGGTGGCGGTGATCGGCGCCGGGCCGGCCGGGTTCTTCGCCGCCGACGCGCTGAGCCGGCACCGGGAAGTGGCCGTGGAGGTCGACCTGTTCGAGCGGCTGCCGGCGCCCTTCGGGCTGGTCCGCTACGGCGTCGCCCCCGACCACCCCCGGATCACCCGGATGATCACCAGGTCGCTGCACCGGATGGTCGCCCGCGGGGGCATCCGGTTCCTCGGCAACGTGGAGTTCGGCACCGACCTGAGCCTGGCGGACCTGCAGTCCGCCTACGACGCGGTCGTGCTCACCACCGGCGCGAACCGCGACGCCGAGCTGCGCGTCCCGGGAGCCGAGCTCCCCGGCTCGCACGGGGCCGCGGAGTTCGTCTCCTGGTACGCCGGTCACCCCGAGGCCTCACGCGACTGGCCGCTGGAGACCCCGGTCGTCGCCGTCGTCGGCGCCGGCAACGTCGCGCTGGACGTCGCCCGGATGCTCGTCCGCGACGACGCGGGGCTCGCCGACACCGACGTACCCGACACCGTCCGCGCCCAGCTGGCCGCCAGCGCCGTCACCGACGTGCACCTGCTGGCCCGCCGCGGTCCGGCGCAGGCCCGCTTCACGCCGCTGGAGCTGCGGGAACTCGGTGAGGTGCCCGGCGTCGACGTCGTCGTCGACCCCGCCGACCTGCAGTTCGACGACGCGTCGCGCGCGGCCGTGGCCGCATCCCACCAGCTGGCCCAGGTGGTGGAGACGCTCACCGGCTTCGCCACCCAGGACCCCGCGGCCCGGACCGCGCCGCGGCGGCTGCACCTGCACTTCCTCACCCGCCCGGCGCGGCTGCTGGGCACCGACCGGGTGACCGGCGTGGAGCTGGCCCGCACGGCGCTGGCCGGCGGCGGCACCGTCGTCGACACCGGGGAGACCTCCGTGCTCGACGTGCAGGCGGTCTACCGCGCGGTCGGCTACCGCAGCTCCCCGCTGCCCGGTGTGCCGTTCGACGCCGTCGCCGGGCTCGTGCCCAACGCAGAGGGGCGGGTGCTGGGGCCGGACGGCTCGGGGCTGCCGGGGCTCTACGCCAGCGGCTGGGTGAAGCGCGGGCCGGTCGGCCTGATCGGGCACACGAAGTCCGACGCCGCGGAGACGGTCGGGCACCTGGTCGCCGACCTGCCCGGGCTGCCCCGCGCGGCCCAGCGGGACCCGGAGGCCGTCCCCGCGCTGCTGCGCCGGCGCGGCGTGCACCTGGTCGAGTGGGCCGGCTGGGAGCTGGTGGACGCCTTCGAGCGCTCGCTCGGCGAGCAGGCCGGGCGGGAGCGGGTCAAGGTGGTCGACCGGGCGGAGCTGCTCCGCGCGGCGCGGGGACCGGTCGCGGAGTGACCGGCCCCGGTGCCGGTGCCGGGCTGCTGAGCATCAGCGAGGTGTCCCGGCGCAGCGGGCTCAGCCTGCCGACGCTGCGCTTCTACGAGTCCCGCGGGCTGGTCGCCTCCGTGCGCGGGCCGGGCAACAAGCGGTTCTTCGCCCGGCACGTGCTCCGGCGACTCGCGGTGGTCGCCGCGGCCCAGCGGGTCGGGCTGTCGCTGGCGGAGATCCAGCAGCTGCTCGCGGAGGTGCCCGCCGACCGGGCGCCGACCGCCGAGGAGTGGTCCCGGCTCACCGGCGCCTGGCTGGCGCGGGTGGACGAGGCGGTCGCCGGTCTGCAGCGGCTGCGGGTCGACCTCGGCTCGTGCATCGGCTGCGGCTGCCTGTCGCTGGCCACCTGTTCACTGGTCAACCCCGGGGACGCGGCCGGGGCGCTGGGCGCCGGGGCCCGGTGGCAGGCGCCCCGGCGGGCCGCTCGCCCCGACCGACCGGCGCCCGGCTCAGCCCAGGGCGGCGAACGCGCTGCCGTGCCAGACCAGCGGCGCCCGCCCCGGCACGACGTCGAGGTCGAGCACCCGTAGCAGCACGATCAGGTGGTCCCCGGCCGGCAGCTCGGACTCCACCGCGCAGTCGAACCACGCCGTCGCGGGCTCGATGCGCAGCGCGCCGTCGGCGGTGGCGGTCCAGTCCACCGCGTCGAACCGCTCCGGACGGCGCGAGGCGAGGGCGCGCGCCAGCTCGCCCTGCCCCTCGGCGAGCACGCTGATCCCCAGCCGGGGCAGCGCGCGCAGCGCCGGCCAGGTGCGGATGCCGTGCTGGACGCACAGCGACACCAGCGGCGGGTCCAGCGAGACGCCGGTGAAGGTGGAGGCCACCATCGCCAGCGGCGCAGTGCCGTCGAGGGGTCCGTCGGGGGGGCCGTCGAGGGGGCCGTCGCGAGGGCCGTCCAGGGCGCGGCCGATCAGGCCGCCGACGGCGACCACGCCGGTCGGCACCGCCCCGAACGCCCCCCGGAGGGCGCCGGCCGGGACCGCCGCCGTCCGAGGGGCAGGGAGGTCCTTCCTCACGCCGCCTTGGTCTCCCAGAAGATCCTGTCGATCTCGGCGATGTAGTCGAGCAGCTTCTGACCCTCGGCGGGGTCCATGCTGCCCTTGCCGCCGGCGGCGCCGGCCTGCTTGGTGGCCTTGTTGAACAGCTCGTGCAGCTGCGGGTACTTCTCGAAGTGCGGGGGCTTGAAGTAGTCGGTCCACAGCACCCACAGGTGGTGCTTGACCAGGTCCGCCCGCTGCTCCTTGATCAGGATGCAGCGGGTCCGGAAGACCTCGTCGTCGCTGGCCTGGTACTTCTCCTGGATCGCCTTCACCGACTCGGCCTCGATCCGGGCCTGGGCCGGGTCGTAGACGCCGCAGGGCAGGTCGCAGTGGGCCGAGACGGTCGTGCGCGAGAACAGCGCGCGGAGTCGGGGCATCGGGGGAGCTCCTCTCGGACGGCGCCGACCGGTGCGGCCGGCGTCCGCCTGAGCCAACCCCCTCAAGTGCACATGAGCGCAACCCCGCCGCCCGGCCGGTGCGGCGCGGGCGGCGGGGCGGGGCTCAGTGCCGGGTGTGCACGTCGTCGGAGGGCTCGCCGAAGACGCCGCCGCGCGCGCCGTGCGTGGAGTGCGACTTGTACTCGGTGTAGGTGTAGGGGTTGTCCAGCACCTCGTCGCCGGGGAGATCCGGGTTCATGCCCGAGGCCCACACCTCCTCGCCGAGGGTCGAGCGCAGGTGCTCCACGGTCGACTCGACGGTGGCGCGCACCGCCGGCAGGTCGGCGCCGACCAGGCGGTGCGCGGACTTCACCACCCGGCCGTCGACGAGCACGGTGTGCACATCGCCCCGCTGCGCCTGGAAGGCCACGTGGCCGTAGGGGTTCAGCAGCGGGAAGGACACCGGGGACGCGTCGTTCTTGATCAGCACGACATCGGCCTTCTTGCCCACCTCGAGGCTGCCGAGGTCGTCGCGGCCCAGCGCCTTCGCGCCACCGCGGGTGGCCCAGTCGACGACCTGCTCGGCGCGCAGGTGCACGTGGGTGACGGTCTCGCCCTTGGCGTGTGCCTCCAGGTGCTCGCGCGAGCGGTCCGCGCCCAGCGTCGTCCGCATCGCGGAGAACAGGTCGCCGCTCCACCAGACGCTGGTGTCCATCGACAGCGACACCGGGATGTCGTGCCGGCGCACCTGCCAGGTGGGCGGGTAGCCCTGCCCGGCGCTCTGCTCGGACTCGGTGGAGACCGAGATCGAGCCGCCGGTCGCGGCGATCCGGTGGTACGAGTCGGTGGTCAGCGTCGCGGCGTGCACGTACACCGTCTCCGGGGTCATGAAGTCGTTCTCGTGCATGAGCCGGATGCCGTCGTCGTTGGTCGCGCCCCACACGCCGGCGTGCGTGGTCACCGGCAGGCCGAGCTCCCGGGCCACCTCGAAGGCCGCCTTCTCCGGGAACGCCGGGTCACCGGTGACGTCGAACGCCAGCTGCAGGCCGAGCCGGCCCTCGTCGCGGCGCCGGGTGAGGAAGCCCTGCACGGCCGGGTCGGCGGTCCACTCCCAGGGGCCGGCCTGGATGTTGCCGTAGGCCAGCACGAACCGGCCGGGGACGGCGAGCAGCGCATCGGCGGCGGCCTCGGCGTGGTCGACCGTCTGCAGGCCGTGCGACCAGTCGACGGTGGTGGTGACGCCGGCCTCCAGCGCGTCCCACGCCGACACCAGGTTGCCCGCGTGCACGTCCTCGGGGCGGAACGCCTTGCCGTGCTCGAGGTAGTACCAGACGAAGTACTGGGTGAGGGTCCAGTCGGCGCCGTAGCCCCGCATCGCGGTCTGCCACATGTGCCGGTGGGTGTCGATCATGCCGGGCATCACGATGCCGCCGGTGGCGTCGATCTCCAGGGTCCCGGCGGGCACCTCGAGGGCGGGGCCGACGGCGGCGATGCGGTCGTCGACCACCAGCACGTCGGCCTCGTGCAGCACGGTGTGCGCGTCGTCCATGGTCAGCACGGTGCCGCCACGCAGCACGACGGGCCGGCCGGCCGGCTGGTCCGCGACTCCGGTGTCGGGATCGGACACGGTTCCTCCAGGGGATCGAGGCTTGCGGACGGGCGTCCGTCCATCGGTCACCACATTCGGGCTCACCTTCATCGTGGCGCCCGCCACATGTCAAGGGGAGCACGTCGGACGAGCACGAGGCAGGCGTGGCGCCATCGCCGGGGTTGACACCGGAGGCGCGCCGTCGAAGACTCCGGGCGTCCGCCGGACGGCCGTCCGTATGGCGGCCCTCACCGTCGAGGAGTGCCTGTCCCGATGCCCGAGCACCCCGGTCCGCCCCGCGCCGCCCCGCGTCCGGGCCCGCTCAGCGGCCTGCTGGTCGCCGACTTCTCCCGGATCCTGGCCGGCCCCTACGCGACCATGCTGCTGGCCGACCTCGGGGCGGAGGTGGTCAAGGTGGAAGGTCCCAACGGCGACGACACCCGCACCTGGCAGCCGCCGGTGCGCGAGGGGGTCTCCACCTACTACCTGGGCGTCAACCGCAACAAGCGGTCGATCGCCCTGGACCTCAAGGACCCCGACGACGTCGCCGTGGCGCGCGAGCTGGCCCGGCGCGCCGACATCGTCGTGGAGAACTTCAAGACCGGCGGACTGGCCCGCTTCGGCCTGGACTACGCGACGGTCAGCGCGACCAACCCAGCGGTCGTCTACGCCTCGATCACCGGGTTCGGCAGCCAGCCCGGCGGCGCCGAGCTGCCCGGCTACGACCTCATCGTGCAGGCGATCTCCGGGCTGATGAGCCTCACCGGCGACCCCGACGGCGACCCGTACCGGGCCGGCATCTCGGTGTTCGACGTGATGGCCGGGCTGCACGCCACCATCGGGGTCCTGTCCGCCCTCAACGCCCGGCACGAGACCGGCCGTGGGCAGCACGTCGAGGTGAACCTGCTGTCCTCGGCGCTGTCCGGGCTGGTCAACCACGCCAGCGCCGTGGTGGCCGGCGGGGTGGTGCCGTTCCGGATGGGCAACAGCCACCCGAGCCTGTTCCCCTACGAGCCGCTGCCGTGCTCGGACGGCGACCTGATCATCACCGCCGGCAACAACGGGCAGTTCCGCAAGCTGGTCGAGGTGCTCGGTGTCCCCGAGCTCGCCGACGACCCGCGGTTCAGCCGCAACGAGGACCGCACCGCCAACCGGGACGAGCTCCGCCCGCTGCTGGTCGAGCGGCTGCGCACCCGCACGAAGGACGAGTGGTTCGCCGACATCATCGCCGCGGGCGTCCCGTGTGGTCCCATCAACACCGTGGACCAGGGAGTCGCGTTCGCCGAGCGGATCGGGCTGGACCCGGTCGTGTCGGTCGGCGACGGCAGCTCGGCCGTCCCCTCGGTGCGCAACCCGATCACCTTCTCCGCGACCCCCGCCGACTACCGGCTGCCCCCGCCCGGGCTGGACGAGCACGGCGCGGAGCTCCGGCGCTGGCTGACCGGGCCGCAGGAGGACGCGCGATGAGCGACCGCCCCGAGTACCCCACCGCGCTGGGGGCCTCGAGCCTGGAGTCGATCACCCTGCTCGGCACCGACCTGGCCCGCGACGTCATGGGCTCGGTGGGCTTCGGCGAGCTGGCGTTCTGGCTGGCCACCCAGCGCCGTCCCACCCCGGGGGAGACCCGCGTCTTCGAGGCGGTGCTGGCGGCGCTCGCCGACCACGGCTTCACCCCGACGGCGATCGTCACCCGCCTGACCTGGCTGTCCGCGCCCGACTCGGTGCAGGGCGCGCTGGCCGCCGGACTGCTCGGCGGCGGCTCGCGCTTCCTCGGGGTCACCGAGGACTGCGGCCGGTTCCTGCACGAGGTGCTCACCGGCGTGGACGGCGGCCTGCCCACCGACGACGCCGGCTGGGACGCCCTGGCCCTGGAGACCGTCACCGCGCAGCGCGCCGCCCGGCGGTTCGTGCCGGGGCTGGGCCACCACGTGCACAAGCAGGGCGACCCGCGCACCCCCCGGCTGTTCGAGATCGCCGCGGAGGAGGGCCTCTACGGCCCGCACCTGTCGCTGTTCGCCGCCATCGGCCGGGTGCACCCCCGGGTGCTCGGCAAGACCCTGCCGCTCAACGGCGCCGGCGTCTGCGGTGCCGCGCTCGCCGACCTCGGCCTGCCGCTGGAGCTGCTGCGCGGTTTCGCGCTGCTGGCCCGCACCGCCGGGCTCATCGGCCAGCTGGCCGAGGAGCTGCGCCACCCGGTGGCCAACGACGTCTTCCTCTCGGTCGACCTGAACAACCGGTCCGTCGACCCCGACCCGTACGTCCCCGACGCTCTTCCGTCCTCTCCTCCTCCCACTGAGACCAACGGAGGTACTCATGGCTGAGCTGGCCGCGGTCATCGCGTCCACCCACCACCCGTTCTACTACCGGGCCAAGACGTCGACCGGTGCCGACCGGCCGCCGTTCGCCGACGAGTGGGTGGCCAAGCAGGAGGCGTTCGCCGAGACGCTCAACCGCGCCGAGCCCGACGTGCTGGTGATGGTCGGCAGCGACCACTTCCACCAGCTGTGGCTGGACAACATGCCGCAGTTCCTCGTCGGCAAGGCGCCCTTCTTCGACGCCAACTGGTACAACGAGGAACGCGAGTTCGGCCTGCCGAAGATGACCCTGCGGGGTCAGGAGGACCTGGCCGCGCACATCCTGCGCACCGGGCTGGACGACGGGTTCGACCTGGCCTTCAGCAACGAGCTGCGCATCGACCACAGCGTCACCTGCCCGATCATCGCGCTGCGGCCGGAGGCCGACCTGCCGATCGTGCCGGTGTACACGAACATCTTCGCCCCGCCGCTGCCGCAGCCGAAGCGGTTCGTCCAGCTCGGCAAGGCGCTGCGCACCTGGGTGGAGTCGTGGGAGTCCGACGAGCGCGTGGCGATCATCGGCACCGGCCACCTCAGCCTCGAGCTCGGCGGGCCGCGCCAGTTCGGTGAGCACGGGCCCGACCCGGAGTTCGACCGCAAGGCCGTCGAGTGGATCGCCAGCGGCGACATCGAGGGCTGCCTGGCCGAGGTCTCGCTGGAGTCGCTGCACCACCCGGGCAACGCGACCCACGGCTTCATGGACTTCATGCTGATGATGGGCGTCGCCGGGGAGGGCCAGAAGGCCGACCACGTCGACACCCTGGACCTGTTCCACACCATGGAGGCGTACTTCACCTGGTACCCCAACGGCCTGCCGACCGGGACGGCCGCTGCCGGGGCGGCTGCTGACGGGGCGGGGGTGCCGGCGTGAGCAAGTACCTGCTGGACAAGTTCCTCTACACCGTCGACCGCGACCCCGAGCTGGTCGAGCGGTACCGCGAGGACCCGGCCGGAACCGTCGAGTGGTGGGAGCGCGAGCGGGCGAACCAGCTGCTCAACTGCATCGTCGACGAGAAGACGACCTGGCTGGCGTTCACCGAGGAGGAGCGGCGGGCGCTGCGCGAGCACGACCACGTGGCACTGTTCCAGCTGGGGGCGCACCCGTTCCTCACGCTGACCCTGTTCATCGCCATGTTCGAGCGCGACCACGGGCCGCTGGAGTACCAGAAGGCCTACGGCAGGGCGATGCAGCACATCTCCATGCCGTACCCGGACATCGCGACCTGACGTGCGGGCCACCTGACGTGCGCGCGGTCCTGGTGCAGGAGCCGGGCCGGCCGCCGGCGGTGGGGGAGCACCCCGCCCCGGGAGTCGGCCCGGGGTCGACGACGGTGCGGGTGACCGCGGCGCCGGTGGTCCCGCTGGACCTGCTGTGTGCCTCCGGCAGCTCCTACTTCGGGCGCCCGGCGGTGCCCTACGTCCCGGGCGTGCAGGGCGTAGGTGTGGTCGAGGAGTCGGGCGCGCTGGCGGCCGGCACCCGGGTCTGGTTCGCCACCTCGGCGGGCATGGCGCCCGGCGACGGCAGCCTCGCCGAGCGGTGCGCCGTCCCGGATGCCGACGTGGTGCCGCTGCCCGACGGGGTGCCCGACCCGGCGGTGGCGGCCCTCGGCCTGTCCGCCGTCGCCGCGTGGATGTCGCTGACCTGGCGCGCCCGGCTGCAGCCGGGGGAGACGGTGCTGGTGCTCGGCGCCGGCGGGGCGGTCGGCCAGGTCGCCGTCGGCGCCGCCCGGGCACTGGGCGCCGGCCGGGTGGTGGGGCTGTGCCGGTCCGACGTCGCCGCGGGACGGGCCTCCCGCGCCGGCGCCGACGAGGTGGTGCGCACCGGCGGGGACGTCGCCGCGCTCACCGAACGGCTCGGTGCCGCGTGCGGAGGCGCGGTGGACGTCGTCGTCGACCCGGTCTTCGGCGAGGCGGCCACCGCCGCCAGCCGGGTGCTCGCCCACGGCGGCCGGCTGGTGAACCTGGGCGGCTCTGGCTCCGACGCCGCCGAGTTCTCCTCCGCGGTTCTGCGCAGCCGCGCCGCGGACGTGCTCGGCTACACGAACAACGCGCTGACCGCGGAGCAGCGGGCCGCGGCGCTGACCGCGGTGCTCGGGCACGCGGCGGCCGGCGCGCTGGGCGTCGAGCACGAGGTGCTGCCGCTGGACCGCGCGCCCGAGGCATGGGCGGCCACCGCCGCCGGCGGCGGGCGGCGGCAGGTGCTCCTCCCCGCCTGACTCCCGGGGGTCAGGCGGTGCCGCGGGCTTCGCCGGTGCGGGGCACCGTCACGTGCGGGCGCGACTGCCACAGCGCCCATTCGGCGCTGACCTCACCGGCGGTGCGCAGCAGCCGGGGCAGGTGCTCGCCGAGCAGCCGGTCGGTGCTGGTCTCCGCGGCGTGCACGGTCACGTTCATCGCGGCGCGGACCGCTCCCGAGCCGTCGCGGACCGGGACGGCGACCGAGCGGACGCCGGGCGCCAGCTCCTCGTCGGCCAGCGCCCAGCCCCGCGCCCGCACCTCGGTGAGCTCGCTGTGCATCTGCTCGGCCGAGGAGCCGATGTAGGGCGGCAGCCCGGCCCGGCTGGGCTGGGCGAGCACGGCGTCCAGCTCGGCGGGGGAGAGGGCGGCCAGCAGCACCTTGCCCTGCGACGTCTGCGCCGCCGGGAAGCGGGTGCCGATCTCCACGCGCAGCGCGATCAGCTTCGGCACGGCGACCCGGGCGACGTAGACGATGTCCGAGCCGTCGAGCTGGGCCATCGACGACGACTCCCCGGTCTGGGCGACCAGGGTCTCCAGGTGTGGCCGGGCGATGTCCCACAGGCCCAGTGCACCGACGTAGGCCGTACCGAGGGTGAGCACCTTCGGGGTCAGCTGGAACCCGTTCCCGGCGGTGCGGACGAACCCCAGCTCCTCGAGGGTGAGCAGCAACCGCCGGGCGGTGGGCCGGGCCAGCCCGGCCGCGGTGGCCACCTCGCTCAGCGTCATCGTCGGCCGATCGGCGCCGAAGCACGCCAGCACGTCGAGCCCGCGCGCGAGGGCCTCCACGAAGTCCGGCCCGCTGCCGCGCCCTGCCATCGGTGGCCCCCTTCCGTCGTCCGGCCGCGCTCAGGATGGCACGGGGTGGGCGGGCGGTCACCCCTGCGGACGCGCCAACGGACAGTCGTCCGTTCAACTACCGCGTCGTCCGTGCCGGTACGGCGAGGGGGCATGTGACCCTTGACACAGTGGATGGGTGTCGGTAGGCCTGGGGTGGCCGTACCGCGGACCGCCGTACGCGCCACCCTCGCAGCCCCCGGGAGATGCAGATGAGCGCTGGCGGAGCCGACGTCGAGACCGACGTGCTGGTGGTCGGATCAGGTCCGGCGGGTGCGTCGGCCGCGCTCTTCCTGGCCAGCTACGGCACCCGCACCCTGCTGGTCACCAAGTACAGCCGGCTGGCGGACACCCCTCGCGCGCACATCACCAACCAGCGCACGATGGAGGCGATGCGCGACATGGGCGTCGAGGAGACGCTGCTGGCGCTGGCCACCCCGTGGGAGCAGATGGGCAACACCACCTTCTGCACCAGCCTGGTCGGTGAGGAGCTGGGCCGGATCCCCTCCTGGGGCACCGACACCGTGCGCCACGCCGACTACGAGCTGGCCAGCCCCTGCACCATGCTCGACGCGCCGCAGACGATCACCGAGCCGGTGCTGGCCAAGGCCGCCCAGGAGCGGGGCGCCCGGCTGCGGTTCGACACCGAGTACCTGCGCCACGTGCAGGACGACGACGGCGTGACGACGACGGTGCGCGACCGGCTGACCGGTGCCGAGCACACGATCCGGTCGCGGTACCTGGTCGGCGCCGACGGTGCGCGCAGCGCCGTCGCCGCCGACCTCGACCTGCCCTTCGAAGGCCCCGGTGCGGTGGCCGGCGCGCTGAGCATCGTCTTCCGGGCCGACCTCACCCACCTGGTCGCGCACCGCCCCTCGGTCCTGTACTGGATGCTGCAGCCCGGCGCGGAGAAGGAGGGCGTCGGCCTCGGCGTGCTCCGGATGATCAAGCCGTGGACCGAGTGGATGCTGATGTGGGGCTACGAGGTCGCCGCCGGGCCGCCCACGCTCACCGACGACGTCGTCCGGGAGCTCGCCGTGGCCCTGGTGGGCTCCGACGACTTCGAGATGGAGGTGACCTCCCGCTCGCCGTGGACGGTGAACCACCACTTCGCCACCACGTTGTCCCGCGGGCGGGTGTTCTGCGCCGGTGACGCCGTGCACCGCCACCCGCCGACGAACGGCCTGGGGTCCAACACCTCCATCCAGGACTCCTACAACCTGGCCTGGAAGCTCGCGCACGTGGTGGCCGGCACGGCCTCGCCCCGGCTGCTGGACAGCTACGACGCCGAGCGGGCGCCGATCGCCCGGCAGATCGTCGAGCGGGCCAACCAGAGCATCGCCGACACCGGGCGCATCCTCGCCGCCCTCGACCTGACCGACACGACCGACGTCGACCGGCTGGCGCAGCAGCTCGCGCTGCGCAAGGCGCCGGGACCGGCGGGGGAGAAGGTGCGGGCGGCGCTGCGGGAGGCGATCGCCTACAAGGCGTACGAGTTCGACGCGCACGGTGTCGAGCACAACCAGCGCTACGCCTCCGGCGCCGTCGTGCCCGACGGGACGCCGATGCCGGCCTACCAGCGGGACCCGGTGCTCTACGCCCAGCCCACCACCTGGCCCGGGGCGAAGCTGCCGCACACCTGGGTCACCCGGGCGGGGCGCCGGGTGTCGACGCTCGACCTGGTCGGCTCCGGCCGGTTCAGCGTGGTCACCGGCATCGGCGGGCGGTCGTGGCTGGACGCGGCAGCCGCCCTGGGGGAGGAGCTGGGGCTCTCGATCACCCTGGTGTCGATCGGGCCGGGGGAGCCGTTCGAGGACCCCTACGGCACCTGGGCGGAACGACGGGAGATCGGCGACGCGGGGGTGCTCCTGGTGCGGCCGGACTGCTACGTCGCCGCCCGCCACCTCGATGCGCCGGAGTCGGCCGGGCAGGCCGCCGACTGGCTGCGGACGGCGCTGACCACCGTGCTCGGGAGCGCGTGACCGACCCCGGGCGCCTGCGGCCGGGGCCCCGCGACGTCGCCGCGGGGCCCCGGGGCACTCACTGCGGCGGCAGGCCGACCGAGTGGGTGTCCATGAACTCGCGGATGCCCTCGATGCCCAGCTCGCGGCCCATTCCGCTGCCGTCGAAGCCACCGAAGGGAGCGCGCTCGTCGAGCACGCCGGCACCGTGGGAGTTCACGAACGTGTAGCCGGTGCGCAGCCGGGCGCCCACCGCGGCGGCGCGGTCCCGGTCGCCGGTCCACACCGAGGAGCACAGGCCCGACCAGGTGTCGTTGGCCCGGGCGATCGCGTCCTCCTCGTCGTCGAAGGGCAGGATCGGGATGGTCGGCCCGAACTGCTCCTCGACCACGATGCGGGCGTCGTCGCTGGGGTCGAGCACGATGGAGGGCCGCAGGAAGTTGCCGCGGGAGGTGTCCGCACCCGGGGCCGGCTCACCGAACTCGCGCACCTCGTAGCCGGCGGAGCGGGCGGAGCGGGCGGAGTCGACCAGCTCCTGCACGTACTCCTTCTGCTTGGGGCTGTGCAGCGGGCCCATGTTCACGCCCTCGTCGAGCCCGTGGCCCAACCGGACGCCGGACAGCGCCGCGGACAGGCCCTCGACGACCTCGTCGTAGCGGGAGCGGTGCACGTAGATCCGCTTGGCCGCCATGCAGATCTGGCCGGTGGAGTCGAACGTGCCGCTGTACAGCTTCTGGAAGGCGTCCTCGTCGAGCACGGCGTCGGCCAGGATCAGCGCGGGGTCGTTGCCGCCCAGCTCGAGCGCCACGCGGGTCAGCGACTCGCTGGCCATCGCCATGATCCGCTTGCCGCCGCCGGGGCTGCCGGTGAAGCACACCTTCTTCACCCGGTCGTCCTGGATCAGCGCCGCGCCGATCTCGGCGTCGGCGCCGGTGACCACGTTGAGCACGCCCGGCGGCAGCAGCTCGGCGACCTGCTGCACGGTGCGCACGGTGGCCAGCGGGCAGGACGGCGGCGGCTTGACCACCACGGTGTTGCCGGCGAGCAGCGCCTGGGGCAGCGAGGCGGCGAGGATCGCCAGCGGCCAGTTGAACGGCACGATGATCGTCACGACGCCCAGCGGCAGGTACGAGATGCGCAGGTCGGTCGGCGGCGCGGGCAGCTCGACGACCCGGTCGACCTCGTCGACCAGCGCGGTGGCCAGGCCGAAGCGGTGGGCGAACACGATGGAGTCGATGAAGGACTCCATCCGGATCTTGCCGTTCTCCCGGGTGAGCACCTCGGCCGTCGCCGGCCGGTCGGCCTCCAGCGGCGCGAGGGCGGCGGTGATCAGCTCGGCGCGTTCGGCCGGGGTGCGGGCGGCCCAGGCCGGGAAGGCGCGGTGCGCGGCGGCGACGGCCTGCTCGGCCTGCTTGGCGCTGGCGGCCGCGGCGTAGCCGACGATCGAGACGCCGTCGGCGGGGTCGATGACCTGGAGTGAGTCGTCGGCGGTGTGCACCTCGCCGTTGATGAAGAGGTTTGTGGTGATCTCGGGCAGGTCTGCGAGGGACGGCACGGATGCTCCCGGGGGTCGGCGGTGACCAGGGCCGGTACGTACGGCCCGGGGTGGTTCGCCGTCCACCGTAGGCAGGCCGACGGCTCGACGGAAGGCGGATCGGACAGCTGTCCGCAACTCGTCACCCGGCGGCGGGCCCGGCTACGTCATCCGTCTCGGTGGTACCGGTGCCCGATCCCGGCGGGTCCGCCGCCCGTGGGACGGATGACGTAGGGCGATCGCGCCCGGGCGCGCGCGACAGCCGTTGTCGTTCCGGGTTGCATCACAGCAGCAGGCGTCCACCGGTCGCGACCGGTGCACGGCCCACCCGCGTCGAGAGGAGCACGGCCCGTGTCCGCCAGCACCAGCACGTGGTCCGCGGCGCCGTGCGCGACGGTCCTGGCGCGCTCCGCCGGCACGCTCGCCGCGGGCGGCGGCCACAGCGTCGCCGGACATGACGTCGCCGGCCATGACGTCGCCGGCCATGACGTCCCCGGGCAGTTCCTCCCCGGCCCCGCCGCGGGGTGACCGACCGGTGGCGGACCCCCGCGGGGTGACACCCCGTCCTGCCCCGATGCCCGACCTGCCACGCTCTGGTCGTACGGCCGCACCGGTGCGGCCGGACCCGAGCTGGGGGTGGGTGGCGATGGGCGCAGGGACGGTGGCGCAGGAGCGGACGGCGCAGGAGCTGCTGGTCGCCCTGGTCGAGGTGTCCGCCGACGGTCTCGGCGTGCTCGACCCCGAGGGTCGGCTGGTGCGGGTCAACCGCGCCGGGCGGGTCATCCTCGGGCTGGCCGACGGTGACCTGCCGCCGGGGTTCGTCCCCTTCGGCACCTCGGCCGCCGGCCTCGGGGTGCCCGACGGCAGCGGCGCGCTGCAGGCGGTCACCACCGCGGACGGCCGTCGACGCACGCTCGAGTACCGGCTGACCACGCTGCCCGACGGGCACGCCGCCGTCTGGTTCAGCGACGTCACCGACGAGCTGCGCCAGCAGGACCGGCTGACCGCCATCACCCGCGCCGCGGCCCGCGTGGCCGGCGTCCGCTCGCTGCGGACGACCCTGGACGCGGTGGCCCAGGAGGTGGTGCGGACCGCCCAGCTGGGCGCGGTGCAGATCTTCGCCCTGGACGACCCGCGGGCCGAGGTGCGGGTGCTGGGCATGGCCGGCTTCGGGGACGCCGCGGACTTCACCGAGCGGTTGTCGGCGGTCCGCCGGCTGGGGGCCCACGTCCGCTTCATGGACGCCTTCGCCACCGGCCGGCCGGTGGTGGTCCGGCACCGCAAGCCGGTGATCATGGCCGACCCCCGCTGGGCGCCGCTGCACGCGGTGATGGACACCCCCGAGTGGGACAGCTTCGCCTCGGTCCCGCTGGTGGTGGGGGGGCGCACCGTCGGCGTCATGAACGCGTACTACAAGCCGGGGGAGGACCCCAGCGCCAGTTCGCTGGCCTTCCTCGAGGCGATGGCCGACCAGGCCGCGGTCGCCATCCACATCGCGGCGCTGCTGGCCCACACCCGGTCGGAGGCGGAGTCCGACGAGCGCCGCCGGCTGGCCCGGGACCTGCACGACTCGGTGGTCCAGCAGCTGTTCTCCATGCGGCTCCAGGCCGGCGCGCTGCGCGCCCAGCTGGACGCCGGGGACGCCGGGCCGGCCGGGGTGCGGGCCGCCGCCGGCGAGCTGGCCGAGCTGGCGCAGAGCGCCCTGGCCGACCTGCGCGGGCTGGTCTTCGAGCTGCGGCCGCTGGAGCTGGCCGACCGGGGCCTGGTCGAGGCGGTGCGCGCGCACGCCGACAGCGTCGAGGTGCGGACCGGTCTGGTGATCGAGGTGCTCGCCGAGGGCGACGTCGAGCCCGCCTGGGAGCTGACGGTGCAGGAGGACGTCTACCGCGTGGTGCAGGAGGCGCTGCACAACGTGGTGAAGCACGCGCAGGCCTCCGCGGTGGAGGTCCGCTTCGCCCTCGACCCGGCGGAGCACTGCCTGGTGGTGACCGTCCTGGACGACGGGCGCGGTGCGGCGGAGGTGCCGGCCGGCCCCACGCTCGGGCTGGTGTCGATGCGCGAGCGGGCCGAGCGGTGGGGCGGGCGCTGCACCGCCGGACCACGCGACGGTGGCGGCTGGCAGGTGCGGCTCACGCTGCCGTTGGTCGAGCAGGGACGAGAGCGGACCCAGGGAGGGCTGGACCGGTGAGCGAGCAGGAGCAGGGGGGCCAGGAGGCCGGTGCGCCGGCGACGGGGGTGATCCGGCTGATGGTCGTCGACGACCACGCCGTCGTCCGGCGCGGGATCCTCGCCTACGTCGACGCGGTTCCCGCCCTCGAGGTGATCGCCGAGGCCGGCGACGGGCAGGACGCGCTGGCCCAGCTGACCCAGCGGCAGACCACCGGTGCGCCGCTGCCCGACGTCGTCCTGATGGACCTGCAGATGCCGCGGATGGGGGGCATCGAGGCCACCGAGGCGATCGCGCGGGTGCACCCGGGCGTCGCGGTGGTGGTGCTGACCAGCTTCGGTGAGGTGGAGCGGGTGCACGCGGCCCTGGCCGCCGGCGCCTCCGGGTACGTGCTCAAGGACGCCGAGCCGACCGAGGTGGTCGCCGCGGTGCGGGCGGCGGCGGCGGGGGAGGTGCACCTGGACTCCGCGGTCGCCCGCCAGCTGACCCGGCGGATGTCCGGGCCGCAGGTGGGGCTGGCCGCGCTGACCACCCGGGAGCGGGAGATCCTGGTGCTGGTGGCGCAGGGCCACTCGAACCGGGAGATCGCCGACCGGCTGGTGATCAGCGAGCGCACCGCCCGCACGCACGTGAGCAACGTGCTCTCCAAGCTGCAGCTGACCTCCCGCACCCAGGCCGCGCTGCTCGCCATCCGCGACGGGCTCATCCCACCGCCCAGCTGACGCCGACGGGATGACTGCGACGGGATGACTGCGACGGATGGCGCTGCGACGGATGACGCTGCGACGGATGACGTAGCCGGCACCTGTCGCACTGCCCGGTCACGAGCTGACCGCCGACGGATACCGCCGGAGGCCTCGCAGGCCTAGCGTGGACGTGTCACCGGTCACTCCCGACGGCGGCACCCCGAACCGAGGAGCGCGCGCACCCGATGCCCGACAACCCGTCCGTGCTGGTGATCAGCGCCCACTCGGCCGACTTCGTCTGGCGGGCGGGGGGAGCCATCGCCCTCTCGGCCCAGCGCGGCGCGTCGGTCCACGTGCTCTGCCTGAGCTTCGGCGAGCGCGGTGAGTCGCAGGGGCTGTGGGCCAAGGAGGGGATGACCCTCCAGGGGGTCAAGGACGCCCGGCGGGCCGAGGCCACCGAGGCCGCGGGGCTGCTCGGTGCCAGCATCGACTTCCTGGACCTCGGCGACTACCCGCTGCGGGTCGACGAGGCCGCGCAGGACCGGATCGTCGGGGTGATGCGCGAGCGGCTGCCCGACGTGCTCCTCACCCACGTGGCCAACGACCCGTACAACCGCGACCACAACCTGGCGCACGAGACGACGCTGCTCACCCGGATGGTCGCCCAGGCGCACGGGCACGACCCGGGCGCGACGCCACTGGGGGCCGCGCAGGTGCTGCAGTTCGAGCCGCACCAGCCCGAGGTCTGCGGGTTCGTCCCCGAGCTGCTGCTGGACATCACCCCGGTGTTCGAGCTCAAGAGCAAGGCGATGCAGTGCATGGGCGGCGGGCAGGGGCACCTGGTCGACTACTACACCCAGCTCGGCACCCGGCGCGGCGTGCAGGCCCGGCGCAACGGCGCCCCGAAGGGCGTCACCCAGGCCGAGGCCTTCCAGCGCACCTTCCCGACGGTGGGGAACCAGCTGTGGTGAGCCGGCACGTCATCGTCACCGACACCCCGCGCCCGGACGCCGACGCCGTGGCGGTGCTGGCGAAGGCCGGGGTGGCCACCGCGCACGAGGCGATGGGCCGGCGCGGCCTCACCCACCCGGTGCTGCGCCCGATCTACCCCGGCGCCCGGATCGCCGGCCGCGCCGTCACGGTGCTCAGCCAGCCCGGGGACAACCTGATGATCCACGCCAGCATCGAGCAGTGCGGCCCCGGTGACGTGCTGGTGGTGGCCACGACCTCGCCGTCGACCGACGGCATGTTCGGCGAGCTGTTCGCCACCCAGCTGGCCACCCGCGGCGTGCTCGGCCTGGTCATCGACGCCGGTGTCCGGGACGTCGCCGACCTGACCGCGATGGGCTTCCCGGTGTGGTCCCGGGCGGTCTCCGCGCAGGGCACGGTCAAGGCCACGCCCGGGTCGGTGAACGTGCCGGTCGTCGCCGCCGGCGCGCTGGTGCGCCCCGGTGACGTGATCGTCGCCGACGACGACGGCGTGCTCGTCGTCCCGCGCGCCGACGCGCCCGTCGTGGCCGAGGCCTCCACCGCGCGGGAGGCCAACGAGCAGGCCAAGCGCGAGCAGTTCCAGGCCGGGGTGCTCGGCCTCGACGTCTACGGCATGCGCGAGAAGCTGGCCGCCCTGGGCGTCACCTACGTCCCCGCGAGCGAGCTGGAGGAGCGGGCATGAGCACCTTCGTCCTCGTGCACGGCGCCTGGCACGGCGGCTGGTGCTGGGACCGGGTCGCGCCGCTGCTGCGCGCCGCCGGCCACGAGGTGCACGCCCCCACGCTCACCGGGCTCTCCGAGCGGGCGCACCTGCTCTCGCCCCAGGTCGGGCTGGACACCCACACCGAGGACGTCGTCCGGCTGATCGAGGTGCTGGACCTGCGCGACGTCGTGCTCGTCGGGCACAGCTACGCCGGCCACGTGATCAGCATGGTCGCCGACCGGGTGCCCGAGCGCATCCGCCGGCGGGTGTTCCTCGACGCCTTCGTGGGGTCCGACGGGGAGACCGCGGTCTCGCTGCAGCCGGAGACGGTGGCCCACCACTGGGCGGAGTCGGCGGCCGAGCAGGGCTTCGGTTGGCTGGTCCCGGTGCGGAAGCTGTCGGTGCTCGGGGTGACCGAGCAGGCCGACGTCGACTGGCTGACCCCGCGGCTGACCGCGCACCCGTGGAAGACCTACACCGACCCGCTGCGGCTCTCCGGTGCCGCTGACGGGGTGCCGGCCGCGTTCATCGAGTGCGTCAGCTGGATGCGGGTGTTCCAGTCGCAGGCCGACCGGGCACGGGAACGTGGCTGGCCGGTGCACGAGCTGGAGACCGGGCACGAGGCGATGGTGACCGCGCCGAAGGCGCTGGCCGACGTGCTGCACGAGCTGGCCTGAGCGGGGAGGAGACCTGCAGATGGAGTTCCTGGTCCGGTCGGAGAACCGGTTGCCCGCCGACTTCCCGCCCGAGCGGCGGGCTGAGCTGCGCGCCGGTGAGCGGGCGCGCGCGGTCGAGCTGCGCGAGGCGGGCGTGCTCAAGCGGCTGTGGCGGGTGCCCGGCCGCAACGCCACCGTCGGCCTCTACGAGGCGGCCGACCCGGCCGAGCTGCACGACGCACTGATGTCGCTGCCCATGGCCCCCTGGCTCGACGTGCACGTCGAGGCGCTGGCCACCCACCCGCAGGAGCGCACGTGAGCGGCACCGGCACCAGGCACGGCACGGACACCAGCAGGGAGCACGGCCGACGGGCGAGGAGGCCCTCATGACCACCGAACAGACCAGCGCACCACCGCGGTCGAAGATCGACGTGCCGGGCACGCCCATCTTCGACGGCGCCACCAGCCGGCGCGGGTTCAAGATGAACAAGCTGTTCATGAGCCTGCGCACCAAGGAGGCCCGGGACCGCTTCCTGTCCGACGAGCCGGCCTACTGCGCGGAGTTCGGGCTCACCCCCGAGCAGACGCGCGCGGTCACCGAGCGGGACTGGCAGGCGATGATCGACCTCGGCGGCAGCATCTTCTACGTCTACAAGCTCGCCATGATGGACGGGCGTTCCATGCAGTACCTCGGCGGTGTGTTCACCGGGATGACCGAGGACGAGTTCAAGGCGGCGCTCGCCGCGGGAGGGCGGTCCTGATGGCCGAGGTGATCTGGGGGCTGGCGACCTCGCACGTGCCGTCCATCGGCGCGGCGATGGACCGGGACAAGACCCAGGACGACAACTGGAAGCCGCTGTTCGACGGCTACCAGCCGGCCCGTGAGTGGCTGGCCGAGCACAAGCCCGACGTGGCGATCGTGATCTACAACGACCACGCCAACGGCATCGACCTGGACATCGTGCCGACCTTCGGCATCGGCACCGCCGAGCGCTACCCGGTCGCCGACGAGGGCTTCGGCCAGCGGCCGGTGCCCGAGGTGGTCGGCCACCCCGACCTCTCCCTGCACCTGCTGGAGAACCTGGTCGACGAGGGCTTCGACCTCACGGTCTTCCAGGAGCTGGAGGTCGACCACGGCCTGACCGTGCCGCTGTCGGTGTGGACTCCGGACCCGGGGGAGGCGTGGCCGTGCCCGGTCGTGCCGCTGCTGGTCAACGTCATCCAGTACCCGCAGCCGACCGCGGCGCGCTGCTACGCGCTGGGCAAGGCGCTGGGCCGGGCGATCCGCAGCTTCCCCGAGGACATCACGGTCGGGGTGCTGGGCACCGGTGGCATGTCCCACCAGCTGGCCGGTGCGCGGGCGGGGTTCATCAACTCCGACTTCGACCGGCAGTTCCTGGAGGAGATCCAGACCGACCCGGAGAAGCTGGCGGCGCTGTCCCGCGAGGACTACGTGCGGCTCGCCGGCTCCGAGGGCATCGAGATGATCATGTGGCTGATCATGCGCGGTGCGCTGGACGACGACATCACGCGGGTGCACGACACCTACTTCGTGGCGGCGTCGAACACCGCGGCGGCGCTGGCGCTCTTCGAGAACAAGGTGCTCCAGCCCGCCTGACGTCCGCGGCGCGCCCGTCGCGCCCCACGACACCGAGCCCGGTCCCGCGTCGCGGGGCCGGGCTCCGTCGCGTGCGGGCTGGGGTGCGTGCGGAGTCGAGGTCGGGTGCCGGGTCACCGGCGCCATGAGCTCGACCGCCGCGGACACGCGGCGGTCGCCCGAGATTGGTCGACGCCGATCCATTGACTTCCCCCGAAGTGGTGAGCTTCACTTCGGTCGGCGCGGTACCGGAAAGTTTCGATAACCGCCCGGGATCCATCCGGAAGCACAGTGGCTGCGCGATCCATCCCGAGGAGAACACGAGCACATGAGACAACGACGTCTGGTCGGCGGAGCAGCGATGCTCGGCCTGGTGGCGGGGGCCGGCGTGGTCGCCGCGCCCGCGGCCACCGCCGCACCGACCACGGTGCACACCACCGGCTTCGAGACCGGCACCGACGGCTGGTTCGGCCGCGGCGCCGCGCAGGTGGCGGTCAGCACCGAGGAGGCCCGTACGGGCGAGGCGAGCCTGGCGGTCACCGGCCGCGGCGACACCTGGCACGGCCCGGGCCTGGACGCCCGGTCGTTCATGCCGGCCGGGCGCTACACCATCGAGGGGTGGGTCAAGCTGCCCGCGGGGTCGGGCAGCGACCTGGTCACGCTGAGCGTCGCGCGCACGCCCGAGGGCGGCTCCACGGCCTACGACTCGGTGGCCTGGCAGGTCGCGGTGTCCGACAGCAGCTGGACGAAGGTGAGCGGCACCTACGAGTTCGCCACCGCCAGCAGCCAGCTGGAGCCGTACTTCGAGAGCCCCGACGCCTCCCAGGCCTTCTTCCTCGACGACGTGTCCATCGTCGGCGAGGCGGCCACGCCGCAGGAGCCGGGCACGCTGGCCCCGCTGGCCACGGACTTCGAGGACGGGTTGCAGGGCTGGGGCCCGCGCGGTGACGCCCGGGTCGAGCGCACGACCTCCGACGCCCACAGCGGCTCGGCCAGCCTGCTGGCCACCAACCGGCTGCAGAACTGGCAGGGCCCGACCGTCGACGTCACCCGCAACCTGGCCGTCGGCCAGACCGTGCAGGTGACCGTCTGGGCCAAGCTGGCGCCCGGCGAGGGCTCGGCGTCGCTGCGCGCCTCGATCCAGCGCAACCGCGGCACGCAGACCAACTACGAGAACATCGGCGGCGCCAGCGCGGTCGTCACCGACGCCGAGTGGACCCGGCTGCGTGGCACCTACACCCTCGGGGCGCCGATCGACTCGGCGCAGCTGTACGTCGAGGGCGACGCGAACACGAGCTTCCTGATCGACGACGTCACCGTCGCCCCGTTCGCCGAGACGCCGATCCAGGACGTCCCGGCGCTGCAGGACGTGCTCGGCGACCAGGGCTTCGAGCACGTCGGCGTGGCCATCGACTCCCGGGAGACCGTGGGCCGGGCCGCCCAGCTGGTGACCAAGCACTACGGCGCCATCACGCCGGAGAACGACGGGAAGCCCGAGGTCGTGCAGCCCACCGAGGGGAACTTCGACTTCACCAACCTCGACCGGCTGCTGGACTTCGCCGACGCCAACGACGTCGACGTGTACGGCCACGTGCTCGCCTGGCACTCGCAGACCCCGGCCTGGTTCTTCAAGGACGGCGACCGCGACCTGACCAGCAGCCCCGCCGACCAGGCCCTGTTGCGGGCCCGGCTGGAGGCGCACATCAAGGGGATCGCCGACCACATCGACGCCCGGTACCCCGACGGCAACAGCCCGATCTGGGCCTGGGACGTGGTCAACGAGGTCATCAACGACGGCGCCAACGCCAACCCGCACGACATGCGCGACAGCCGCTGGTTCCAGGTGCTCGGCGAGCAGTTCGTCGACGAGGCGTTCCGGCTCGCCGACCGGTACTTCCCGGACGCCGCACTGTTCATCAACGACTACAACACCGAGATGCCGGAGAAGCGGGCCGACTACCTCGAGCTGGTCCGCAGCCTCATCGAGCGCGGCGTGCCGATCGACGGCGTCGGCCACCAGGTGCACGTGGACTTCGCCCGCCCGGTGCAGTGGGTGGGCGACTCCCTCGCCGGTGTGGAACGGCTCAGCGCCGAGACCGGCCGCCCGCTGCTGCAGGCGATCACCGAGCTGGACGTGAGCGACTCCAAGGAGAACAACGGCGCCGACGTCAGCAACGGCACGGTTCCGCAGCACGCGCCGGCCTACGCCGACGACGCCGCGGCCGCCGCCGAGCTGGGCTACTACTGGCGTGACCTGTTCTCGGTGTTCCGCGAGCACTCCGGGTCGATCGAGTCGGTGACCGTGTGGGGCATCAGCAACGCCCGGAGCTGGCTGCGCACCTGGCCGGCGGCCCGGCCGTGGGAGCAGCCGACGCCGTTCGACGACGACCTGCAGGTCACCCCGGCCTACTGGGGCATCGTCGACCCGAGCCGGCTGCCGGCCCGCCCGGCGGACGTCTCGCCGCCGCGGATCGCGGCGAAGGACCCGGTCCAGGCCACCTCCACCGGCGTCGACGGTGCCCAGGTGACCTACACGCCGCCGGTCACCGGGGACACCCGGGACGGCGCGATCGTGCCGACCTGCGACACGCCCTCGGGCGCGCTGTTCCCGATCGGCACCACGACGGTCACCTGCACCGCCGCCGACGCGGCCGGGAACGTGGCCACGCCGGGGACCTTCGACGTGGTGGTCACCCCACCGGCCACCACGACCCGGCTCTACCAGCAGATCAACCACGGGCCGGTCGTCCGGGCGAACGTCAAGCAGACCGTCCAGCTGGTCGTGCAGTTCGGCAACAAGGGCACGGGCGTGCTGCTGGGCGACAGCTTCCAGTACTCCTGCGCTCAGACGTCCGGCCCGGCGATGACGCTGCAGCTGGCCCCCGGGTCGGCCCGGCAGGTCGGCAACCGCGACTACCCGGCCGGCCAGAACGCCAACTTCACCCTGCGCGGCAACCCCACGCAGGTCGGAACGGCGGCGTTCGACTGCACCCTGTCGATGACCGACTCCTTCGGGGCGCCGGTGACCGCGACCACCTCGGTCGCCATCGACGTCCGGAAGTGACCACCCGGGCCTGAGGGCCCACCGCACGCAGCCGGCCCCCGTCCCCTCAGGTGGACGGGGGCCGGTCGCGTTCGCGCGTAGCGGTCAGCGGCGCCGCCCCCGGCGGAACCAGGCCAGCGGACCGATCCAGCCCACCGCGATGACGAGCGCCCACCGGGCCTTGCCGCCGTTCACCTCGGCGGCCGGCCGGGTGGCCAGGTCGGCCCACGCGGTGGCGGCCAGGGACAGCTGGACGGAGGCCAGGGCGAGGACGAGGGCCTGCTGGCGTGGGGTGAGGTCCGCCCAGGGCGGGATGCGGGTCACCGGACCCGTCCCTCGAGCAGGCAGGTGGCCCCGGCGACGTGCGTCCGACTGCCGGACACGTGCGCCCGCAGCTCGGCCAGGACGTCGTGCTGACCGTGCGGGACGGCGGCCAGCACGGTGCGCCGGGGATGCAGGGCGGCGTGCTCGAAGACCGACCGGGCGAGCTCGGTCCGCACCCGCGGGGGTGTCGCCTGGGCCAGCCAGAACTCCAGCCGCACCCCGGCCTCGTCCTCGTGCACCTCCACGTGGGCGACCGGCCGGCCGCTGCCGGCCAGGGCTGTCACGCCGTGCTCGTCGTGCTCGAACCGGAAGACGCTCGCCGGGTCGGTCATGTCCCCTCCTGGGCGGTCGCGGTGGCGGGCTCCCGCCAGCATCCGCCGTCGGCGCGGCCGCCGGCGAGGGACCAAGGACCCGGTCCACCGGTCCCGCGCCGCTCGGGACCTTGGGCCCGTGCCCCGTGCGGTCGGCAGCCTCTAGCGTGGGAGGCCGGCGCGCCCGGAGACCCCGGTGCGGGAGAGGCAGGCAGCTGGTGACCACGGACGCGGCGACCACCCCGGTGCGGGTGTTCCTGCTCGACGACCACGAGATCGTCCGGCGCGGTGTCGCCGACGTGCTGGAGACCGACCCGGGCATCACCGTGGTCGGCGAGGCGAAGAACGCGGCGGAGGCGCTGGCCCGGGTACCGGCGCTGCGCCCCGACGTCGCGGTGCTGGACGTGCGGCTGCCCGACGGCGACGGGGTCAGCGTCTGCCGCGAGCTGCGGTCGAAGATGCCCGACCTCAAGGTCATCATGCTGACCAGCTACAGCGACGACGAGGCGCTCTTCGAGGCGATCATGGCGGGCGCATCGGGCTACCTGCTGAAGCAGATCCTCGGTCAGGACCTGGTCTCCGGGGTGCGCACGGTGGCCGGGGGCGGGTCGCTGCTGGACCCCACCGCCGCCGCGGCCGTGATGGAGCGCATGCGCCGGGCCGCCGAGCCGACCGGCCCGCTGGCCAAGCTCAGCGACCAGGAGCGGGCCGTGCTGGAGCTCATCGGCGAGGGGCTCACCAACCGGCAGATCGGCGAGCGGATGTTCCTGGCCGAGAAGACCGTGAAGAACTACGTGTCCCACCTGCTGGCCAAGCTCGGGCTGGAGCGCCGCACGCAGGCGGCGATCCTCGCCACCGAGCTGCGCGGCGGGTCGGGGTCGGCGCGGCTCCGCTGATCCCCCCGCCCCTCGTCCGGTGCCGGTCAGGCGCCGGCCAGGGGGGCGGTGGCGGCCGGGACCGCGGCCCCCAGCGAGATGCGCCGGCCGCGGAGGAGGGTCATGCCGATCGCCACGTAGCAGGGGTCGTCGGCCGGCGCCCAGGCCCGGGCGCCGGTCGCGTCGAGCGCCGCCACCTCCGCGGGGTCGCTGATCAGCCGGGAGGCGCCCACGACGGTGACGTTCCACCCGGTGCGGTCGGCCGGGTCGTGCTCGTCGACCTCGAAGGCGACGACCGCACCCCGGCTCGCGGCGGCCACCTTGCTGCCGCGGCGGGTGGGGATGATGATCTCCGCCCCCACGACGGCGAAGGAGACCGGCTGGATCGCCGGCAGCGCCCCTTCGGTGTAGGCGATCCGCCCGATGGCGGAGGTCTCCAGGAGCCGCCGGCACTCCGCGTCGGTGAGCACCTCGAGCACACGGTCGGTCACGGGTTCCTCCATCGCGCGGGTCGGTCGACTGTGCCGGGCACAACCGTCTGCCGTTCCACTGTGCCCCGCCGGGCGGCGCGGCACCCGGGTCCTAGGTCCTGACCTGCCCGGCCGGCGGCCGGAGCCGTCAGCCGTGGCCGGGGACCGGCAGCGGTGCGCACCAGCGCAGCCGGGTGCCGCCCTCGGGCAGCGCCGCCACGTCGCTGTCCCCACCCCACCGGCGGGCCCGCTCCTGCATGTTGCGCAGGCCGCTGCGGGCCACGGTGGTGTCGATGCCCCGCCCGTCGTCGAGCACCTCGAGCACCACCTCGTCGGCGACGTCCAGCGTCACGGTCACGTGCCGGGCGCCGGAGTGCCGGGCGGCGTTGCTGACGCCCTCCCGCACCACGGCCTCGACGTCGACCGCCAGCTCCCCGGTGACCAGGTTGTCGACCGCACCGGACATCCGCACCGTCGGGTGCAGGCCGTCGCCGGTGCCCTCGGTGACGATGTCCAGCACCCGCCGGCGGAGGCTGTCGGCGTGCTCGGCGTCGTCTGTGGTGTGCAGGTCGAAGATCGTGGTGCGGATGTCGCGGACCGTCTCGTCCAGCTGGTCGATCACCCCGCGCAGGCGCTGCTGCACGGCGGGGTCGCGGACCCGGCCGGTGGCCGCCTGCAGGCTCAGCCCCGCGGCGAACAGCCGCTGGATCACGTGGTCGTGCAGGTCCCGGGCGATCCGGTCGCGGTCCTCGTAGACGTCGAGCTGGCGGGCCACCTGCTGGCGCACCGCCATGTCCAGGGCCAGGGCGACCTGGTCGGCGAAGGAGCTGATCAACGGGCCCAGCGTCGGGTCGAAGGGGTCGCGCCCACCCCGTCGGCAGGCGATCAGCACCGCGGTCTGGCTGTCGACCCCGCGCAGCGGGACGGCGATGACCGGCCCCCAGGGCGGCTGCGCGGCCGGACCGGCGGGGTCGAGCCCCGAGAGGTCCAGGGTGACCACGCCGTCGGCCTGCGCCACCGCGGCCAGCACGGGGCTGTCGGCCAGCCGCAGGGTGGTGCCGCCGAGGTCGGCGAGCCCCTCGCCGCGCTGGGCCTGCACCTCGAAGCGGTCGCCGCCGTCGGCGGTGCGGACCAGCCAGGCGTCGTCGGCGTCGGTGAGCTCGGCGACCCGGTCGACCACCAGCTGGAAGGACGCCTCGGGGGAGAGGCCGCCGAGCAGTGCGGCGCGGACGTCGGCCACGGCGGTCAGCCAGCGCCGGCGGACCTCGCCCTCGGCGTAGAGCCGGGCGTTGTCGATCGCGATGCCGGCGGCGCCGGCGAGTGCGGTGAGCACCGCCTCGTCCTCGGCGGTGAAGGCGCCGTCGCGCTTCTCGGTCATGTAGAGGTTGCCGAACACCTCGCCCCTGACCAGCACCGGGACGCCGAGGAAGCTGCGCATCGGTGGGTGGTGCGGTGGCATGCCCACCGAGGCCGGATGGGTGCTCAGATCGGTGATCCGAAGCGGGTGCGGATCGGTGATCAGCTGCCCGAGCACGCCCTTGCCCTCGGGGAGGTGCCCCATCCGGGCCGCCAGCTCCTCGTCGATCCCGACGGTGATGAAGGCGCCGAGCCCACCGCTGGACCGCAGCACCCCCAGCGCGCCGTACCGCGCGTCGACCAGCCCGGTGGCCGCTTCGACGATCTGGCGGAGGGTGGCGTCCAGGTCCAGGCCGCTGGAGACGCTGAGGAAGGCGTCGAGCAGGTCCTGCACCCGCTCCTGCGAGCGGGCGACGGCGGCGAGCCGCTCCTGCACCTCACCGAGCAGCTCGGTCAGCCGCATGCCGGCCAGCGGCGAGGGGGCGGCCGGTGCGGGATCGGTGTCGGGGCGGGGCGCGCGGCTGCTCATCGCGCCCAGATTGGCACTGCTCCCACAGGGAGGGAAGCCCGGCATGCCGGCGCGGCGCGCGGCCGGCGGCCGGCGAGGACCGCGGTGCGCAGCACGACCTAGCAGTGCCGGGAGGTGGGGGTCCACGGGCGCAGCCCCCAGCGGTCCAGCCGGTCGACCTGGCGCGGGTCCTGCGCCAGGTGCGAGGGGCCTACGGCGGTCACGTCCCGAGCGAGGTGGCGCTCCAGGTGAGGCCGACCGCGCCGACGACGACGAGTGCCGCGGACCCGGCCGCCGCGCGCAGCACGTCGGCGGCGGTGCCGTCGACCAGGGTGGCGCGGACCTGGCCGGCGGGCAGCCGGCCCGCCAGCGAGGTGCGCAGCCGGTGCAGGTCGGCGTCCGCCGACCGGCGGGCGGCGGCGCGGGCGTCGGCGTCGGCCGGCAGCCCGGCCGGCTGCCGCGCCGGCCAGCTGAACGCCCGGACGAGGTGGAGCGGCGCACCACGGCGGGCGGCCTCGGTGGCGGCGGCGCGCGCCGCCTCGGTGGCGGGGAGGGAGCCATCGACCCCGACGACGACGGGGGCGACGGGGGCGGGGGACTGGTCGGTCATGGCTGCTCCAGGGCGGGCGTGCGGGGTGTGGTCCGATCGTGCGGCGTCCGCCGCCGCCCGCCCCGGGGCGAGGGTCCCCGGTCGGGATGCCCTAGCGCCCGCCCCTGGCTCGACGACGACGGCGATGACCCCCGGGACCGTCCGGGCCAGGGTGGACAGCCCCCGGTCCAGCACCTCGGGATCACCCGTTCCGTCGCCACTCGCGGGACGGCGCTGCCCGGCTCGGCGCACGGTGACGACCCCGTCGGCGGCCCTCACCGACCAGCCGTCACCCTCCCCGGTGTAGGCCTCGACCAGCCGCTGCACGTCGCCGGCGACCTCGTCGTCGGACCGCACGAGCGTGCGCAGCAGGTCGCGTCGGCTGAGGATGCCGACCAGCCGCTCGCCGGCGGCTCCCTCCCTCGCGGAGCTCCCATGCTCGTGCAGGGCGGCGGTGCCCGCCAGGGCCGGACGCCTGCGCTCGGGGGACCACAGCCGGTGTCCAGCAGGCACGATCGGCTCCACCACCCGGGCGGCCGCGCCCGCGGCGAGCGAGAGGAGCCGGAGATGGACCACCAGGAGGAGCGGTGCTGCGCCCAGCAGGTGGGGGACGTGGTGGCCGGGGACGTGGCCGTGCGCCGGGTCGCCGCGGGAGCGACCGCCAGCGGTGCCCTGGCGGTGGGGAGCTGGGCGGTGGGCGCGCTCGCCGTCGGCTCGTTCGCCGCCGGTGGCCTGGCGGTGGGGGCGCTGGCGATCGGGCTGCTGCGGATCGGCCGGCTCACCGTCCGCCGGGCGGAGTTCGGCGAGCTGCGGGTCGGCAGCCTCCAGGTGGGGGGCCGGACAATCACCTGACCGGCCGGTCCCGCCGGGTCAGCGGCGGGCGGCCTCGAGCTCGGCGAGCGTCGGCGGGTCGGCGCCCGGCCGGGTGCAGGCCAGGGCCGCGACCAGCGCCGCGTCGTCGAGCAGCGCGACGAGGTCAAGCTCGGGCAGGTCGAGCAGCGCCGTCCGGTCGAGGACGCCGGTGCGGACCAGGCCGGCGAACAGCCCGGCGGCGAGGCTGTCCCCGGCGCCCACGGTGTCGGCCACCGGCACGCTCGGCACCTCGCGGCGCAGCAGCGGGCCGCCGGGCCGGGCAGCGCGCAGCGGCCGCCCGCCGTCGGTGACCAGCACCAGCGCCGGCCCCTCGGCCGCCCAGCGGGTGGCGGCCTCGTCCAGGTCGGCGCCGGGCTCCAGCCAGGCCAGGTCCTCGGCGCTCACCTTGACCACGTCGGCCACGCGCCGCAGGCCGGTGACCCGCGCGCGGACGGCGTCGGCGTCGTCGGCCAGGGTGGGCCGGACGTTGGGGTCGAAGCTGACCAGCGCCGTCCCCTCCGCGCGCACCCGGGCGACCAGCGCGGCGATGGCGTCGGACCCGGGCGGCGTCCAGCTGGAGATCGACCCCACGTGCACGATCCGGGTGCCGGCCGGCCAGACCCGGCCCAGCTCCTCGGTGGTCCACTGCCAGTCGGCCGCACCCTGGGTGTGGAAGGAGTAGCTGCCTGACCCGTCCTCGGCCAGCGCGACCACCGCCAGGCTGACCGGCTCCTCGGCGGGGAGCATCGCGTCGGTGGCCACGCCGTTGCGCGCGGCGTGGTCGCGCAGCAGCGCACCGAACGGCCCGGCGCCCACCCGCGCCATCAGGTGCGTCGGAGCGCCGAGCCGGGCGGCCGCCACCGCGACGTTCAGCGCGTTGCCGCCGGGGAAGGCGGTGTACCGCGGCGGAGGTGGAGCGGCGGGCCGGGTGCCCGGTGCGGCGGTGTCCTCGACCTCGGCCGGCGCGGACGGAGCGGCCGGGATCAGGTCCACGACCAGTTCCCCGCAGACAGTGATCACCGCCACACCGTAGCGGCGGGCGGAGGAGTCAGCCGAGCGAGGCGATCAGGTCGCGGCAGGCCTGCTCGCAGCGGCGGCAGGCCTCGGCGCAGACCCGGCAGTGCTCGTGCATGTCGGCGTGCCGCGCGCACTCGTCGCCGCAGGCCCGGCAGGCGGCGGCGCAGGCCTCCAGCACGGCGCGGGTCAGGTTCGCGTCGTACCCGGTGTGGCGGGACAGCACCCGGCCGGTCGTGTCGCAGACGTCGGCGCAGTCGGTGTTGGTGCGGATGCAGGTGGTCAGCTCGGCGACCATGTCCTCGCTGAGGCAGGCGTCGGCGCAGGCGGTGCACGCCTGGGCGCACTCGAAGCAGGCGTCGATGCAGGCCAGCAGCTTCTCCCGGTCGATCCCGCCGAGGTCCTTGGGGTAGGTGTCCAGCATCTGCGCGGCGATGGTCATGCGGTCCTCCTGGTCGTCGGGGCGGGCGACGGGGGGTCGCCCGCGCAAGCCCTTCCAGCGCTACCCCCGCACGCCACCGGCTCACCTTTGCGATCCGGTGACGGATCGCCACATGCGCGACGCGGGGCTTCCCGGACGGCCGCGGAGAGCCCAGGGTGGACGCATGGTCTCCGTCTGGGTACAGAGCGTGCACAACCTGCACTGCCCCCGATGCGACAGCCGGCTCGTGGAGCAGGCCGGGCGCTTCGCCGTCGCCGAGCGTCCGTCGCCGGTCTACGTCGGTGAGGTGGGCACGCTGCAGTGCCCGGAGGGCCATGTCCTCCCGCCGCGCGACGTGCTCTACGCGCACCGCGAGCAGCGCGGCCTGCCGCGGGCGGTCCCGGTCTCCGAGGTCGACGCCCCCTCCGCGGAGCGCCCGCTCACGACGGTGGAGCGGTGAGCAGCGGGGCGTAGTCCTCTGCCGTCAGCGGCGCCGAGGTCAGGGCGCCGGAGGGCAGCGGTGCCTCGACCGGGAGCCCGTTGCGGCTCAGCAGCACCGCGTCCACCTCGGCCAGGCTGGTCGCGGTCAGCACGATCTGCGCGACGGTGCGCCGGCTGTCCCGCCCCGACGGCGCGTCCGCGTCGTCCTGGAACGCGATCGTCGCCGTCGACCCGGAGAGGTCGGCCAGCGACAGCTCAGTTCCCGGCGGCAGTGCGGTGGACAGCTGGTCGTCGCGCTCCGCCCGGGTCGGCCCCTCGGTGAGGTCGTCGAGCAGGTCGGCCAGCCGGACGGCGGTCCCGCCGTCGGGCACCTCGCGTGGCCGGGGGACCAGCACGTCCGACGGAGCCACGAGGTACACCTGCGGCTGCTCGACGCCGGGCTGCGCCGGCACGGCCGACGACGGCGGCGCGCTCGGCGACGCGAGGGCCGAGGGCACCTGGGAGCTCGGGATCGCCTCCGGCGGCCCGCCGGTCGGCACCCCGCAGGAGGTCAGCGCGAGGGGCACCGCGATGGCGACGGCGGTGAGCGGTGCCGGAACCCTCCTGCGCGGCGCGATCCTGCCCTGCGCCCTCCTGTCCTGCGCCCTCACGACGACGCCGCCGGCAGCGCGATGCTGAACCGGGCCCCGCCGGCTGGGCTGGGTGCGCACCAGGCGGCGCCCCCCAGGTGGGTGGCGGTCTCGGCGACGATCGCCAGCCCGAGCCCGGCCCCGGGCAGCGACCCGCGGGCGGCGCGGGGGCCGCGGGCGAAACGCTCGAAGACCCGTTCCCGGTCCTCGGCGGCCACGCCCGGCCCGGCGTCGTCGACGTGCAGCACGACGGAGGCCCCGAGGCGCTGCACCTGCACCGCGCTGACCCCGCCCGCGTGCCGGTCGGCGTTCTCCACCAGGTTCCGCACGGCCCGCTCCAGCGGGAGCTTGCGGGCCAGCACCGTCGTGCTGGGGTCGTCGTCGGCGGTCGTGAGCAGGTCGACCGGGTGGCCGGTGCGCTCGAGCACCTCGCGCACCAGCGCCGCGACGCTGACCACCGGCGGGGCCGCCCCGGACGCCGCGTCGCCGGGGGTGTCCCGCGCGTTGTCCAGCTTGGCCAGCTCGAGCAGGTCGTCGAGCGTGCGGCGGAACCGGTCCAGCTCCGACTGCACCAGCGCGAGCGCCTCCCGCCCGCGCGGGGTGAGGTCGTCGCGCCGGCCGGCCAGCACCTCCACGGTGGTCACCAGGCTGGTCAGCGGGCTGCGCAGCTCGTGGCTGACGTCGCCGACGAAGCGGGCGTCCCGGTCGATCCGGGCGGAGAGCGCGTCGACCATGCTGTTGAAGCTCCCCACGATCGCGACCAGGTCGGGGTCGTCGGTGGGCGGCAGCCGGGTGGTCAGGTCGCCCCCGGCGATCGCGGTGGCCGCGCCGGCCACCTGCTCCAGCGGCTGCACCGCCCGGCGGCTGGCCCAGCTGCCGAACGCCGCGCCGGCGAGGGTGGCAGCACCCGCACCGGCGGCCAGCACCGCCCCGAGGGTGCGCAGCGACAGCTCCAGCTCGGTGAGGGTGGACACCTCGTAGAACTCCACGTCGGTGCCGGGCAGCGAGGCGCCCACGATGAGCCGCGGGCCGACCTGCGAGCGGGTGCGAGCGGTGGCCGGTTCACCGCTGGCCACCTGCTCCTGCAGCGCCGCCGGGACGTCGCGCGCGCCGACCTCCAGGCTGGAGGAGTACCAGGCGCCGCCGCTGCGCACGACCACGTCGGCGCCGCCGGAGGGCACCAGGTCGCCGAGCACGTCACCCACCTCCGTGCCGGCGGTGGACAGCCGGCTGCGCAGCAGGCTGGCGTCGGTCAGAGCCTGCCGAACGGCGGAGCGCTCCCGCTGGTCGAGCAGGTAGTTGCGGGCCAGCACGAAGGTGGTGGCGACCAGGACGGCGGAGACCAGCAGCGTGCCCGCGGCGAACCCCAGCACGATCCGGGCGCGCAGGCCCCGCGGGCGCTGGGTCCATCTCACTGCGTGCCCAGACTCACTGCACGTCCAGCCGGTACCCCAGCCCGCGCACGGTGACGACGACCTGGGGGTTGCCCGGGTCCAGCTCGATCTTGGTGCGCAGCCGCCGCACGTGGACGTCGACGATCCGCTCGTCGCCGAAGAAGCCGTGCTCCCAGACCCGGCTGAGCAGGTCCTGGCGGCTGAGCACCCGGCCCGGCACCGACGCCAGCTCGCAGAGCAGCCGGAACTCGGTCAGGGTGAGGGCCAGCTGCTCCTCGCCCCGGTGCACCGTGCCGCGCTCCTGGCGCAGCACGAGCGGCGCCGCCGCGTGGGAGTCCAGCACCACCTCGGGAGTGGTGGTCTCCGCCGCGTCCGGCCGGGGGGTAGCGCTGGACACCCGGCGGCGCAGGGCGCGCAGCCGGGCGGTGACCTCCTTGAGCTGGAAGGGCTTGGTCACGTAGTCGTCGGCGCCGGCCTCCAGCGCGGCCACGATGTCGTGGGTGTCGGCGCGGGCGCTGACCACGATGATCGGCAGGTCGTGCTCCCGCCGGACCTCGCGGACCACCGCGAAGCCGTCCATCGCCCCGAGCATGAGGTCGACGAGCATGAGGTCGGGGACGGCGGCGGCGACACGGCGGACCGCGTCCTCACCGTCGACGGCCTCCTCGACCAGGTAGCCCTCGTCCTCCAGGGCCCAGCGGAGCGCGGTGCGGATGTGGTCGTCGTCCTCGACGACGAGGAGACGCGGCGGCACGCGGTCATGCTGCCATGCGACCGGCGGGCAGCGCCGCCGCAGTGCGGTCGTCATCGGATCGCAAATGAACGGATGGGGCGATCGTCACCCCCCGCAGGCACCCTGAGCCTTGACCGCACCGAGCCCGCCGCGGCCCGAGGAGGACCGGATGACCACCAGCACCGCAGCCCGGCAGACGTCCGCGCGACCCGACGAGCGCGCCGGCGACGAGCGGTTGGTCCACCTCTGCGAGGAGGACGTCTGCGACGGGCTGGCCGACGTGCGCTGGCTGTTGCACCAGGCGCTCCTCGGGGGTGCGCGGCGGATCGTCGTCGACCTCACCGAGGTGCCGAACCTCGCCAGCCCGGCGCTGGCCAGCTTCCTGTGGGCGCACCGCATCTGCCGTGCCCGCGGGGGTGCCGTGGTGCTGCGCGGCGCCGACCGGCGCACTCAGGACGTGCTGCGCCGCACCGGTCTGCAGCACGTGCTGCACGTCGAGCCGCGCCGCTCCCGGGTCGCCGCGTGATCCGGCCGGTGCACGAGCCGGAGCCCGCCTACCTGCAGTTCGTCGACGCCCAGGCCGGGGCGATCCGGGCCGGCGGCCGGCTGAGCGTGCAGGGCGCCGACCTCATGCGCGGTGCCGTGCTGGTGCTCCAGGGGCGCGGTCACCGGCGGGTGACGCTGGATCTGGAGGGGGTGCAGGACGTCGACGACGACGGCCTGCACGCCCTCCGCTCGCTGCAGGACGCGATGTCGGCCACCGGCCGGGAGCTGGTGCTGCTGCACCCGCCCGCCGGGGTTGGCGCGCGGTGAGCGCCCGGCTGCGCTGCCCCGGCTGCGGGGCGCAGGACCCCGAGGAGGTGCCGGACGCCGGCGACGACCCGGGCTGGTGGTCGCGGCTGCGCTGCCGCGACTGCCGCTACGAGTGGGCCGCCGGCGGCTGAGCGTCCGGCTCCGGCGCCGACTCGGCGACCACCACGTCCGGGGCGCCGTCGTCCGCGGTGGGTGCCGGCGCCGGCAGGTCGTCCTCGTCGGTGACCGCCTCGCCCCGGGCGACCATCCCGGCGACGTCGGACAGCGGGATCTCCTTGATCAGCAGCGCCAGCACCAGGGCGATGCCGAAGGCGGGCAGCAGGTAGCCGAACACCGGCGCCAGCGAGTCCGCGTAGGCGGCCACGATCGCCTCGCGCAGCGGCTCACCGGCGGCCTGCACCGCGGAGGGCGCGAGCGTGTCGGGGGAGACGATCCCCGCCGCTGCGGCCTCCTGGGCGTTGGCGGCCAGGGCGCCGCCCAGGTTGTCGGCGAGGCGGGTGGTGAAGATGGTGCCGAACACCGCCACGCCGAGGGTGGCGCCGACCTCGCGGAAGTAGTTGTTGGTCGCCGTCGCCGAGCCGATGTCGCGGGCCGAGACGGCGTTCTGCGCGATCAGCACCACGATCTGCATGATCAGGCCCAGGCCGAGCCCCATGACGAACAGCTGGGTGCCGACCACCCACACCGGGGTCTGCCCGCTGAGCGTCGTCATCCACGCCATGGCGGCGGCGACGGTCGCGACCCCGACGACCGGGAAGACCTTGTACCGGCCGGTCCGGGTGGTCGCGATGCCCGAGCCGATGGCGGTGATGAACAGGCCACCCATCATCGGCAGCATCAGCAGGCCGGAGTTGGCCGCCGAGGTGCCCGAGGCCATCTGCAGGAAGGTCGGCACGAACGCCACCGCGGAGAACATCCCCAGCCCGACGGCGGCGCCCAGGGCGGTGGCCACCACGAAGCTGCGGTTCCGGAACAGCGACATCGGGATGATCGGCTGGGCGGCGCGCAGCTCGACCCGGACGAACGCGACCACGGCGACGGCGAACAGCGCCATCAGGCCCAGCGTCCGCGGGTCGGTCCAGCCGTCGCTGCCACCCCGGTCGGTGAAGAAGATCAGCGACGCGGTCGCCGTCGACAGGGTGACCACGCCCAGCACGTCGACCGGCTCGGTGTTCCGCTTGCGCGGCAGGGCGAGGGCGAACCAGGCGACGACGAGCGCGGCCAGGCAGATCGGCACGTTGATCCAGAAGCACCACTGCCAGCCCAGCTCGGGGTGGTCGGTGAAGAACCCGCCGACCAGCGGCCCGGCCACTGCCGACAGGCCGAAGACTGCACCCAGCGGCCCCATGTACTTGCCGCGCTCTCGGGCCGGGACGATGTCGGCGATGATCGCCTGGGACAGGATCATCATGCCGCCGCCACCGAGGCCCTGGACCCCGCGCCAGAAGACGAACGCGCCGAAGCTGGGGGAGAGGGCGGCGCCGACGCTGGCCAGGGTGAACAACCCGAGCGCGACCAGGAACAGCGTGCGCCGTCCGAAGAGGTCGCCGAACTTGCCGTAGACCGGCATGACGAGGGTGCTCGCCAGCAGGTAGGCGGTGGTCACCCATGCCATGTGCGAGACGCCACCGAGATCGCCGACGATCGTCGGCATCGCGGTGGAGATGATCGTCTGGTCCAGGCTGGCGACCAGCATGCCGGCGATGAGCGCCGAGAAGATGAGGTTGATCCGCCGCCGGGTCAGGACGATCGGTGGGGCGCCGGTGGGCGCGGGGGTCGCGGTGGACACGGGGCTCCTCGGAAGGGTCAGGCTGTGACGGGGGGTGTGGATCCGAGCGCGGCGACGTAGGCGGCCCGGGTCCGGTCGATGTGGGTGCGCAGCGGTGCGCCGTCCTCGGCTTCGATCCAGCTGCGGCCGGCCAGGCGGAGCAGCGCCTGCGCGGTGGTGGCCAGCGCGGTGCAGCCGAGGTCGGGCTCGGGCAGACCGCGGCGGGCGGCCACCAGGGCGGCGATCTCCGCCTCGTGGGCGATCTCCCGGGCGATGTGGCCGGCCAGCAGCCGGGGCTCCTGCTGGGCCAGCTGCATCGCCTGCAGCAGGCTCTCCCGGCCCTGCTGCTCGATCAGCTCGGTCGGGTCGAGCAGCAGGAGCAGGTCGCTGAGCAGGTCGCCGGTCGGGCCGCCGGCCAGGAAGGCGGCGCGTGCCTCCGGGCTGCCGGAGGGCGGGTCGTCGCCGAGGAGGGCCGCCTCCTTGGACTCGAAGTAGTTGAAGAAGGTGCGCAGCGAGACGCCGGCGGCGGCGCACACCTGCTCCACCGTGACGCCGTCGAGGCCGTGCTCGAGGGCGAGAGAGGTCGCGGCGGCCCGCAGCTGGCGGCGGGTCGCCGTCTTCTTCGCCTCGCGCAGCCCCGGGGTTTCTTGCACGTCGTGCATTCTTGCACGACGTGCAAGCAGTGGGGTGGGGTGCCACCCGATCGGGGTGCCGGCGGCGCTCAGCCCAGCGTGCCGCTCCCGACGAGCGCGGTCACCACCCCGGCGCCCAGTCCCACGGCGAGCACCCCGACCGCACCGGCGGCCGCGGCCCCCCGCGCCCACGGGTGGTCGGGCGGCTCCTGCCCGCCGTCCTGGTCGTCGTCCCGCCCGCCGTCGTGCTGGTCGCCGTCCTGGTCGTCCCCGGTGTCGCGCTGCTCGCCGTCCTGCTCGCCGTCCCGGGACAGCGCGGGCACCAGCCACCGCAGGTAGTAGGCCAGGCTGAGCACGGTGTTCACCGCGGCGACCACCACCAACCAGGTCAGGCCGCCGTCCCAGGCGGCGGTGAAGACGGTGAGCTTGCCGAGGAAGACCGCGGTGGGTGGCGTGCCGACCAGGCTGAGCAGGGCGATCACCAGCGCGGCGGCCTGCCCCGGGCGCCGGCGCGCCAGGCCCCGGGAGTCGGCGAGCGACGTCGTCCGCGGGTCGCCGGCGAGCACCGCGAAGGCGGTGAGGTTGGTGACGGCGTAGCCGACGAGGTAGGTCAGCAGTGCGGGCACCGCGGCGTCGGTGGCGCCGACCACGGCCACCGGCATGAGCAGGTATCCGACCTGGCTCACCGTCGACCAGCCCAGCAACCGGCGGGCGTCGGTCTGCCCGAGCGCGGCCAGGTTGCCCAGCGTCATGGTCACCGCGGCGAGGACCCCCACCAGCAGCGGCCACGGCAGCGGGCCGGGCAGCACGTCGACCAGCCGCACCATCGCGATCAGTGCCCCGATCTTCGGCACGGTGGTGAGGAAGGCCGCCGCTGCGGTGCCGGCGCCCTGGGTCGCGTCGGGCACCCAGAAGTGCAGCGGCACCCCGCCGGCCTTGAACAGCAGGCCGCCGAGCACGCCGATCGCCCCGACGGCGACCGCGGCCACCGGCGCACCGGCCAGCCCGCCGGCCAGGCCCGGGTAGCTGGTGCTGCCGGCCACCCCGAAGAGCACGGTGCTGCCCAGCAGCAGGAGGATGCCCGACAGGGCACCCAGCAGGTAGGTCTTCAGCGCCGCCTCGGCGGCCCGGGCGCTGCGGCCCAGCCCGACCAGCGCGTACAGCGGGATGCTGGCCAGCAGGAAGCCGACCGCCAGGACCAGCAGGTCGTCGGTGGCCGCCAGGACCACCGCGCCGAGCGACCCGAGCAGCAGCAGCGTGTAGGTCTCGCTCTCCCGCGCCTGCCCGGCGAGCTCGTCCACCCCCAGGCCGATCACCAGCAGGGTCGAGGCGACGACCACCAGGCGGGCGATGCCGGTGGGGGTGTCGAGGACGAAGGCGCCGAACACCGTCCGCGCCGGGGCGCCCATGGCCAGGGCCGCGGTCACCCCGGCGGCCACGAGTGCGGCGACCGCCACCAGCCGGGCCGCCCACTGCCGCTGCTGGGGCAGGAACGAGCCGGCCAGCAGGGTGACGACGGCGCCGGCGAGCAGGCAGATCTCCGGCAGCAGGGCCAGGGGGTCCTGGACGATCACCGCGGCGCCCCCGTCACCGGCTCACCAGGTCCACGACGAGGGACGCGGCCGGGGCGATGACGTCCAGCAGCGGCCAGGGGACGACGCCGATGGCCAGGGACAGGGCGAGCAGCCCGACGACCGGGGCCGCCTGCACCGCCCGCACGTCGGCGAACCCGACCGAGCGCCCGCGGGTCTCCCCGGTGAAGACCCGCTGCAGCGCGCGCAGGAGGAGCGCGGCGGTGAGCAGGATGCCCGGCAGCGCGACCGCGGCCCACGCCGTCGCCCCGATGCTGCCGGCGAAGATCTGGAACTCCGCGACGAACCCGCTGAAGGCGGGGATGCCCAGCGAGCCGAACGCGGCGACGGCGAACAGCCCGGCGAGGACCGGCGCGCTGCGGGCCAGTCCGCCGTACTCGCCCATCGCGTAGGTGCCCGTGCGGTCGTGCAGCACGCCGGCGAGCAGGAACAGCGCGCCGGTGAGCAGCCCGTGGCTGACCATCTGGGTCACCGCGCCGGTGACCGCGAGCTCCCGCGCGGCCGTTCCGCTGCCGACCAGCCCGGCCGCGCCGACGGCCACCAGGACGTAGCCCATGTGGTTGATCGAGGTGTAGGCGATCATCCGCTTCAGGTCGGTCTGGGCCAGCGCGACCAGCGCGCCGTAGAGCACCGAGACGACGCCGACGGCGAGCACCACCCAGGCCGCGCTCTGCCAGGCGTCGGGCAGCGCCGGCATCGCGATCCGGACGAACCCGTAGGTGCCCATCTTCAGCAGCACCGCGGCGAGCACCGCCGACCCGATGGCCGAGGCGTCGGTGTGCGCCGGCGGGAGCCAGGTGTGGAAGGGCACGGTGGGCGTCTTGATCGCCAGCCCGACCAGCAGCGCGGCCAGCACGAACCCGCCCGCGACCGGGGAGTCGGCCAGCGGTGCGGCGGCGATCAGCTCGGGGATGTCGAAGGTGTGCGGGTCGGCGGCCAGGTACAGCCCGATGAAGCCCAGCAGCAGCGCCAGGCTGCCCAGGAAGGTGTAGAGGAAGAACTGCAGCGCCGACCGGCCGGCCTGCCGGCCGTGCCCCCAGCCGGCGATCGCGGCGTACATCCCGACGATCGACAGGTCGAAGAAGAGGAAGAACAGGATCAGGTCCTGGGCCACGAACAGGCCCAGGCAGGTGGCCTGCAGGGCCAGGAAGAGCGCGGCGAGCTCCCGCGGGCGCCGCTGCTCGCGCAGCGAGTAGAACGCGCAGGCGCAGAAGACGACGGCGGTGAGCGCCAGCAGCGGCAGGGACAGCCCGTCGACGCCGACGTGGTAGCTGCTGTTCACCGAGGGGATCCACCGCGCCCGCTCCTCGTACGCGAGGCCGCCGTCGGCCGGCGTCTCGTAGCCCACGCACACGGCGATCACCAGCGCGAGGTCGGCGACGGTCACCCCCACCCAGGCCCACCGGGCGGCGCGGTCGGACACCCGCACCAGGGCGAGCGCCGCGGCAGCGACCAGCGGCAGGAACACGATCACGGTGAGCACGGGAACTACCTTCCGACCAGCAGGAGGGCCAGCGAGGCGGCGAGCACCGCGGTGGCGAGGACGTAGTACTGGTGCAGCTGGCCGGTCTGCGAGCGGCGCGCGACCGCCCCCAGCCGCCGGGTGCCGGCAGCCAGGGTGTGCACCAGCCGGTCGGGGCCGGCCAGGTCGGCGCGCAGCACCGCACCGGCCAGCCGCACGGTCGACCGGCCGGCCCCGGCCGTGGCGGGTGCGAGCTGACCGTCGTCGAACCGGCCCAGCGCGCCGGCGGTGCGGGCCGCCGACCTGCCGGTGCCGGTGACGGCCCGGGCGAGCACCCGGTCGTCGAAGCGGGCGCAGGCCTCGGCAGCGCGCAGCACCGGCCGCACGACGAGCAGCTGGGTGGCCCGGGGCAGCCCCAGCCACCCGGTCAGCAGGGCCGGCGCGCGGACCCGCCGCTGCAGCACCACCGGGACGAGCAGGACGACGGCGACGGCGAGGGCCGCGGAGAGCACTATCTCCCAGATCGCCGGGCTGGGTGCCCCGGTCCCACCGACCGCCCGGCGCAGCGCCTCGCCGACCGGCGGCAGGGCGAGCAGCCCCAGCACCGCGGCGCCCGCGGCGAGCACGACCAGTGGCGCCTGCTGCAGCCCGCCCACCCGGCGGGTGCCCTGCTCCTCGGTGTCGTAGGCGGCATCGGCCGGCACCGGCCGCCAGGCCAGCCACAGCACCTTGCCGGCGTAGCCGGCCGAGAGGGCGGCGGCCGCCAGCCCGGCCAGGTACAGGGCCAGGGACTCCTCCCGCGCGCCGGCCAGCACCGCGTCCTTGGTGGCCCACAGCGACAGTGGGACGACGCCGGCCAGCGCCAGCGCTCCGATGGTCGCGGAGACCCCGACCAGGCGCCAGCGCCGGGCGGCGCCGTGCAGGGCGGTCAGCTGCTTGGTGCCCAGTGCGCTCAGCCACGCCCCGGCCACGAGGAACAGCAGCGCCTTGGTGGCGGCGTGCGCGACCAGGTGCGCGGTGCCACCGGCGACCGAACCCACGCCCGCGCCCAGGACGACGAAGCCGAGCTGGGCCGCGGTGGAGGCGGCGAGCAGCTGCTTGAGGTCGCGCTGGGCGACGGCCACCGCGCCGAGCAGCAGCGCGGTCAGCGCGCCGATCCAGGCCGCGGTCGGGCCGGCCCATCCGGTCGCCGCCAGCAGCGGCTCCATCCGCAGCAGCAGGTAGCCGCCCATCGCGACCATCGCCGCGGAGTGCAGCAGCGCGCTGACCGGGCTGGGCCCCTCCATCGCCGCGGACAGCCATGCGGTGAACGGCAGCTGGGCGGCCTTGCCCAGCGCCGCGACCAGCACGCCCGCGGCGGCGACGTCCAGCCACGGCCCGTCGGCGGCGGCGAGCTCGTCCAGCCCCAGCCCGGCGCCGCCGGCCAGGGCCGCGCCCGCGGCGAGGTACAGCCCGAGGTCGGCGGTGCGGGTGGTGAGGAACGCGGTCAGCCCGGCCCCGACCCGGTGCCGTTCCCGCCAGCGGAAGCCGATCAGCGCGTACGAGGTCGCGCCCATCACCTCCCACGCGAACAGCAGCGTGGACAGCGTGCTCGCGGCGACCGTGAGCACGACCGCCGCGGTGAACAGCAGCATCAGCCCGGTGAACCGGGCGCGGGCGCCCTGGTGGGGGGCCCCGGCGTCGCCGGCGGAGGAGACCAGCACCAGGAGGACGACGGTGGCGACCGCGGGCAGCACGACGGCGGCCAGCGGGTCGACGGCCAGCCCGAAGGCGGCGCCCGGCAGGAACGGCGCCTCGGCCGCCGGCCCGGCCAGGGCCACGGCGACCGCCAGCGCCAGCACGACCGCCGCCGTCGCCACGCCGGCCGGCAGCGCCGTCCGGTCGGCCCGCCGGCCGAGCACGCACAGCAGCGCCCCGACGGCGGCGGGCAGTGCGGCCGTCGTCCACAGCACGCCGGTCACTGGGCGAGGTCCGTGGCCATGTCGGTCATGTCCGACTGCTTCGCCCGGTGCAGCAACGTGGCGACGGCGAAGCCCATCGCCATCTCGACCGTCATCGCGGAGATGACCACGAGCAGCAGCACCTGGCCGTCGGGGGAGGGGGAGAGGAACCACCAGAAGGCGGCCGCGGCCAGGATGACGCCGTTGAGCATCAGCTCCAGCCCCATCATCACCATGACCACGACCTGCTGGGAGATCGCGCCGTAGAGCCCCACGCTGAACAGCGCGGCGGCCACCACCAGGACGGTCTGCAGGGTCATCGTCGCTGCCTCCGGCGCGGGTCCGTGCCGCGGAGATCAGGACCCATCCGGTCGTAGCGGCTGCGCGGGAGCGCCAGCACGAGGGCGGCGACGATGGTGGCGAAGAGGACCGGCGAGACGGTCATCATCACCAGCATCTTCGAGTGCATGACGGCCTCGCCCAGCGAGGTCACCAGGTCGGCGGCCGGTGCCCCGCGGCGGGTGGGCCAGTCGACGAGCAGCGCGCCGCCGGCCAGCACGCCGAAGGTGCCGATCGAGACCGCCAGGGCCGGGCGCTTGCCGTGCACCATGCTCATCGGCATCAGCGCGGGGTTCATCCCCATGAACATGATCATGTAGATGGCCATGATCGCCATCTCCATCACCATCATCAGCACGGTGATCACACCGAGGAACTGCAGGTCGAACAGCAGCAGGGCCAGGCCGACCGCGACGAACGACGCGGCCAGCGCGTAGGTGGCCCGGGCCATGGAGTCGACCCGGAACACGGCGACCCCGGCCGCCACCGCGATCACCGCGAGCACCCAGAAGACGATCCCGCTCAGCACTGCCTCACCCCCGGACCACGACGACGACGGAAACGACCAGCAGCTGCAGCAGCGTCAGCGGCAGCACGACCAGCCAGGCGGGTCCGACCAGTCGCTCCGGTCGGAGCACCGGCAGCCGGCGCCGCAGCGCGACCAGCACCGCGAGCAGCGCGGCGGTCTTGACCAGCGTCCACAGCCAGGCCGGCAGCAGCGGGCCCTGGCCCCCGCCGAGGAAGGCCGTGGCGCCGAACGCCGCGCCGGCGGTGAGCAACGCGTAGCGCCCGGCGGAGAGCAGCCAGCGATCGACGCCGGAGGTCTCGGCGAGCACCCCGCCGGCGGTCGTGGACCCCGCGGCCGCGGCGAACGGGCCCCAGACGGAGAAGGCGAGCACCGCACCGCAGAAGACCAGGAAGGCGACCGGCATCCAGACGACGAACCACAGCCCCTCCTGCGCCGCGACGAGGTCGCCGAGCCGCAGGCTGCCCGCGGCCACGGCCGGGGTGGTGAGCGCGAACATCAGCGGCAGCTCGTAGGCCAGCGCCTGCGCCAGGAACCGGAAGCCGCCGACCAGCGCGTGCGCGCTGTTCGGCCCCCACCCGGCCAGCCAGACCGCGGCCCACAGCAGCACGTCCATCGCGTTGAACCAGACGACGCCCACCGCGAGGTCGGCGACCGTCCAGCGCCCGAGCGGCACCACGACCACCATCAGCAGGGCCGCGGTGAGCAGCCCGGCGCCGCCGACCCGCCAGAGCAGGGCGTCGGCGGCCAGCGTGCTGCGGCGGCGCTGCCGGAACAGCCGCGCCGTCTCCGCGGCCGGGGTCAGGAGGCCGCCGGCCGGTGGGTGCCCGTCCGCCCGGGCGGCGAGGACGCCGTCCAGGCAGGCGGCCGCAGCCGCGACGGCCAGCAGCAACGCCGCCGCCAGCGGCACCCACGCGGAGGAGACCTGGCCGACCGTCACGAGGCCACCTCCGCCGGAGCCGCGCTGCGGCCGGTGGTGTCCAGGTCTGCGGTGTCCAGGTCCAGGCTGGCGACCACCAGCCGCGCGGACGCCAGGTCGAGCCCGGTGACCAGGTCGGCGACGTCGCCCAGGGTGGTCGGCCGCGCGGACGTCGTCCCGTCCAGCCAGTGCAGCAGCCGGTCGTGGGCGTCGCCCTCGGGCAGCTCGCCCAGCCCGCGCAGTGCTGCGCGCAGGAGCCGGGACCGCCGGATCCGGCGGGTCAGCCGGTCGGCCTCCTGCTGGTCGGGCCCACCGTCCAGCGCGGCGTCGCGCAGCCGGGCGGCGCGTACCGCGGCGTCGGTCCAGCCGGTGAGGGCGAGCAGGGTGGCGACGGCGTCCCAGCGGCCCGCGGGGGAGCGGTGCACGTCCTGCCCGAGCGGTGGTGCCCCGTCGGCCGGCAGCACCTCCGGGATCGCCGCGACCACGAGGTCGCCCTGCAGCGTGGTGTGCAGCAGCAACCCGGCCGGCCAGTGGGGGAGCACGGGACCGAGCGGCAGGTGCAGCACGTCCAGGTCGAGACCGTCGGGATCGGTGAGCTGGTCGTCGCCGCCGGCGCCGGCGAGCCCGATGCCGCCGGGCATCGGCATGTCCATGTCGCCGTGGTCCATGTCGCCGTGGTCGCTGTGGTCCATGCCGCTGTGGTCCATGTCGCCGTGGTCCATGTCGCCGTGGTCCATGTCGCCGTGGTCCATGTCGCCGTGGTCCATGCCGCCGTGGCCGCCGTCCGTCTCGTGGCCGTCGCCGCCGGGGCCCGGGTCGTCGAAACCGGCCGGCTCGCCTGTGTGGTCGTTGCCGCGCTCGCCGGGGACCAGCTCGCTCGCGCCGGTGCCGGGCGCCGGCTCGGCGGGCCGGTCGGCGGCGTCCCGGCGCTGGGCACCGTCGTCGGCGAGTTCGGCCAGGGCGGCGTCGAGCGCGGCCGCGGCCGACGCCGGGTCGGTCACCGCAGCGCGGGCGCGCGGGCCGGGCAGCTGGGTCCAGACGTGCTCGACCGCGGCCGCCAGGCGGGGGCCGGGTCGTCCGCAGACGACCAGCAGGTCGGCGTCCGCCGGGGAGAGGGCGGGACGCCAGCCCCGGGACCGCACCTCGCGCTCCACGGCGCAGCGGGTCGCCGCCCAGCCGGGCACCTCGGTGACGAGCACCGCGGCCCGCCGGGTGGCCAGCCGGGTGGTCAGACCCATCGCAGGGCACCCTCGCGCCAGGCCCACAGCACCCCGGCCATGAGCACGCCGAGCAGCACGAACATCTCGATGACGGCCGAGGTGCCGATCTCGGCGACGACCGTCGCCCACGGGTACATGAAGAGCATCTCGACGTCGAAGGCCAGGAACAGCAGGGTCAGCGGGTAGTAGCGCGCCTCGAACCGGGACAGCGCGTGCTCGGCGGGGCGCCAGCCGGACTGGAAGGGCAGCGCCGCCACGGCGCCGGGCGCGACCGCCGTCCGGCGGTGCACCAGGTGGGCGACGAGCGCGCCGCCGACGGCGAGCCCGAGCATCAGGGCAGCGCTCAGGTAGGCGGACACCTGCACGCTCCTCGACGTCGGACCGACTGCTGACCGGCGCCGCATACCCGTGCACCCGCACGGGTAACCAACTCGCCGTGGACCATCCGCATCCCGTCGACCCCGACCGCGTGGCCGCCGTGCGGGCGCGCGTGCCCTCGCGCGACGAGGCTGCCGAGCTCACCGCCGTGCTCAGCCTGCTCGCCGACCCCACCCGTGCCCGGGTGCTCTACGCGCTCGACCAGGTGCAAGAGCTCTGCGTCGGCGACATCGCACTCGGGCTGGACGCGACCGAGGACGCCGTCGGCTACGCGCTGCGCCTGCTGCGCACCGCCGGCTTCGTCACCACACGGCGCGAGGGCCGGGTGGTCTACTACCGGCTGGCCGAGGGCTTCCCCGAGCCGCTGCGCGAGCACTGCCTGCGGAGCCTGATCGAGCTGCCCCGCGCGCAGGGCGCCGACCAGGAGTGACGGCACACGGGCCGGACCAGCGGATTGAGAGCTCGTGACGATCCGGCGACGGAGGCCGTGTCCGGGTGCGGACCAGGCGCCCAGCAGGGCAGATTGCCTGATCACGAGGCAGGAGCCGGTCTCCTGTCCACTGCCCACGGGGGTGTTCCATGGCCGAAGCCGTCCTTGCCGCGCCCAGCCAGCGCCGAGCCCACCAGAGCGCACTCGCCCGGATGTCCTGCTGCCCCGCCTGCGCCGCACCGGAGGTCGACGACCACCCGGGTGACTTCGACCCCGGATCCTGGGTCGCCGCCCTGGTCTGCGGTGCCTGCGGGCACGAGTGGTCGGTGTCCTGCTGACCTGACCGGCACTCGGCCGAGGCCGGAGGTGCGACCGGCCCGATCGCGGGTAGCGGGCGGACCATGTGGTTCGACAGCTGGTCCGACCTGGGGCGCGTCCTCGCCGTCGGGACCTCCGCCTATGTGACCGTCATCCTCGTCCTCCGGCTCTCCGGCAAACGAACGCTCGCCAAGCTCAACGCCTTCGACCTGGTGGTCACGGTCGCGCTGGGGTCGGTGCTGGCCACGATCCTGCTCAGCTCGGACGTCGCCTGGGCCGAGGGCGCGGTCGCGCTGGGGCTGCTCGCCAGTCTGCAGCTCGTCGTCGCCTGGGTGACCAGCCGGCGACCACAGCTGCGGGACGCCGTCACCGCCCACCCGGCGCTGCTGCTCTACCGAGGCCAGCTGCAGCCGGACGTGCTGCGCGAGCAGCGGATGAGCGAGGCCGAGGTCCGCCAGGCCGTGCGGGCCAGCGGCCAGGGCGACCTCTCGAAGATCGCCGCCGTCGTGCTGGAGAGCGACGGCACCGTCAGCGTCGTGCCCGAATCGGCGCTGGGGGACGGCTCCGCGCTGGCCCAGGTGCCGGGCACCACTCCCGCCCGACACTGACCGACGTGGACTCGCTGGCGGTCTTCGGACTGCTGCTGCTCGGCGTCGTCGTCCTCACCCCGGTCGCCGACCGGATCGGCGTGCCGCAGCCGGTGCTGCTGACGATCTACGGCCTCGTCCTGGGCGTCGTCCCGTTCGTGCCCTCGCCCGACCTGCCGCCGGAGCTGATCCTCCCGATCGTGCTCCCACCGCTGCTGTTCGCCACCACCCAGTCGACCTCGCTGCGGGAATTGCGCTCGGCGGCCCGCCCGATCCTCGGCCTCGCGGTCGGCCTCACCCTGGTCACCGCCGCCGTGGTCGCGGTGGTCGGGCACGCCCTGGGGCTGCCCTGGGCGGTGGCCATCGTCCTCGGCGGGATCGTCGCGCCGCCGGACCCGGTCGCGGCCAGCGCGGTCGCCAGCCGGCTGAAGCTGCCCCCGCGGCTGGTCACGATCCTGGAGGGCGAGGGGCTCTTCAACGACGCCACCGCCCTGGTGGTCTACCAGCTGGCGGTGACCGCCGTGGTCGCCGGCGGCGTGACCGTCACCCAGGTCGGCGTCGGCTTCCTGGTCGCGGTGCTCGGCGGTACCGCGCTCGGCCTGGTCGCCGGCTGGCTGGCGCGCAAGGCGCTCGGGCTGCTGCACGACGCCGCCACCGAGACCACGGTGACCCTCGCGGTCCCCTTCGGCGTCTACCTGCTCGCCGAGGAGGTCGGCGCCTCCGGTGTGCTCGCCGTCCTCGCGGCCGGGTTGTACCTGCGCACCGTCGCCACCAGCGAGGTCACCTCCGCCGGGTGGCTGCTGGGCCGGTCGGTCTGGCAGTACGTCGAGTTCGCCGTCAGCGGTCTGCTCTTCGCCTTCCTCGGTCTGGAGCTGACCACCGTCTTCGGCAGCACCGAGGTGCTCGGCGACACCCGCGCGCTCCTCGTGGGTGCGGCAGTGATCGGGGTGCTCGTCGTCGTCCGGGCGGCCGCGATGTTCGCCGCCTCCGCCCGCGCCGGCCGGCGGGCGCGGCGCACCGAGTCCGCGACGCCGTACGGCTGGCGGGAGTCCGCCGTCGCCTCCTGGGCGGGGATGCGCGGCGTGGTCACGGTCGCCCTCGCGCTGGCCCTGCCGGCCACCGTCGACGACGGCGGCCCCTTCCCAGCGCGGGAGGAGGTCGTGCTGGTGTCGCTGATGGTCGTGGTCGTGACGCTGGTGCTGCAGGGGCTCACCCTGGCCCCGCTCATCCGCCGGCTGGGCGTGGCCAGCGATGCCGACGTGCAGCTGGACGTGCGCCGGTTGCAGCGCCGGGTCACCGAGGCGGCGCTGGAGCAGGTGCGGGCGGCCGACGACGTCCCCGCCGAGGTGCGCGACGCCGTCCTGCAGCAGTACGAGGGCCGGCTCGGCTACCGACGGTCGATCGAGGGCCTGATCGACGGCTTGCCCCGGGACGAGCGCGCCGGGCAGCAGCTGCGCGACCTGCTCGGGCGCGCCAGCGAGGCCGAGCGGGAGGCGGTGCTCGAGGCCCGCCGGCAGGGCGAGGTGAGCCCGGCCGCCGCCGACGACGTGCTGTTCGACGTCGAGGCGCGGGCGCTGCGCTACGAGTCGTGACCACGCCGGACAAGCCACTGCCCGACGTGGTGGCCCCCAACCTGGACGTGCTGTTCTGCGGGATCAACCCCTCGCTGCGGTCGGCGGAGGTATCGCACCACTTCGCCCGGCCGGGCAACCGCTTCTGGCCGGCGCTGCACCGGGCCGGGCTGACCCCCCGGCTGCTGACCCCCGCCGAGGACCGGGAACTGCTGCAGTACGGCCTGGGGGTCACCAACGTCGTCGCCCGGCCGACCCGCACCGCCGCCGAGCTGTCCCGCGAGGAGCTCCGCGACGGCGCCGAGCAGCTCGCCGCGCTGGTGGCCCGGTACCAGCCGCGGGTGCTCGCGGTGCTGGGCGTGACCGCGTGGCGGGTGGCGTTCGACCGGCCGAAGGCCCGGTTGGGTCCGCAGCCCGAGCGGGTCGGCGGTGCGCTCACCTGGGTGGCGCCCAACCCCAGCGGGCTCAACGCCCACCACCAGCTGCCCGACCTCGCCCGGCTCTACGGCGAGCTGCGCGAGGCCGCGCGCACTGCCCCGGGCTGAGCGGCCGACGGCACCGGCTGGGAGGCTGCCCGCATGGGGGCAGGGGAGCGCGCGCCGCAGCTGGCCGGCCGGCTGCGCAGGTTCGGGACGACGATCTTCGCCGAGATGAGCGCCCTGGCGGTGGCCACCGGGGCGATCAACCTCGGCCAGGGGTTCCCCGACGAGCCGGGCCCGCCGGAGGTGCTCGACGTCGCCCGCGCCGCGATCGGCACCGGCCTCGACCAGTACCCGCCGGGTCCGGGGCTCCCCGTGCTGCGGCAGGCGGTCGCCGAGCACCAGCTGCGGTTCTCCGGGCTCACTTACGACCCGGACACCGAGGTGCTGGTCACCGCCGGGGCCACCGAGGCGCTCACCGCCGCGCTGCTGGCGCTGGTCGAGCCCGGCGACGAGGTCGTCGTCCTCGAGCCGATGTACGACAGCTACGCCGCCGCGGTCGCGATGGCCGGGGGAGTGCTGCGCCCGGTGCCGCTGCGCCCGCCACCCAGGGGTGGCCACTGGACCTTCGACGAGGCCGAGCTGCGCGCGGCGGTCACCCCGCGCGCCCGGCTGCTGCTGCTCAACACCCCGCACAACCCCACCGGCACGGTGCTCACCCGCCCGGAGCTCGCCGTGCTCGCCGACGTCGCCACCGCGGCGGACCTGCTGGTGCTCACCGACGAGGTGTACGAGCACCTGGTGTTCTACGGCGCCGAGCACGTCTCCCCGGCCACCCTGCCGGGCATGCGGGACCGCACCCTGGTGGTGAGCAGCGGCGGCAAGACCTTCCGCACCACCGGGTGGAAGGTCGGCTGGATCTGCGGGCCGGCGGAGCTGGTGGCCGCGGTCCGCACCGCCAAGCAGTACCTGACCTTCGTCAACGCCGGGCCGCTCCAGCCGGGCATCGCCGCCGGGCTGCGGCTGCCCGACGCCTACTTCACCGGCGCCGCCGCCGACCTGCAGCGCAAGCGCGACCTGCTGGTCGGTGGCCTGGCCGCGGCCGGGCTGCCGGTGCTCAGCCCGGAGGCCACCTACTTCGCCACCGTCGACGTCCGCCCGCTGCAGCCCGACGGCGACGGCGTGGCCTTCTGCCGGTCGCTGCCCCAGCGCGCCGGGGTGGTCGCGGTGCCGAGTGTGGTGTTCTACGACCCGGCGGACGCGCACCTGGGGCGGCACCTGGTGCGGTTCGCCTTCTGCAAGCGGGACGACGTGCTCGTCGAGGCGTCGGCACGACTGGGGAGGCTGCGTTGAGGGGGCTGGGATGAGGATCGCCGCGGTGCAGCACGACATCGTGTGGGAGGACCGGGACGCCAACTTCGCCCGGCTCGGCCCCCAGGTGGCCCGGGCAGCCGGGGCCGGCGCGGAGCTGGTGCTGCTCACCGAGACCTTCTCCACCGGCTTCTCGATGACCCGGGGCATAGGTGAGCCCGAGGGCGGGCCGTCGGCGCGATTCCTCGCCGCCCAGGCCGCCGAGCACGGCGTGTGGGTCGCCGGCACCTGCCCGGAGGTCGATGCCGAGGGTGGGCTGCCGTTCAACACCTTCGTCCTGGCCGGGCCGGACGGCGTCGCGCACCGGTACCGCAAGCTGCACCCGTTCGCGACCGAGCGGGAGCGGTTCCGCTCGGGCACCGGGCCGGTCACCGTGCAGGTCGGCGGCCTGCGGGTCACCCCGTTCATCTGCTACGACCTGCGGTTCGCGAACGTCTTCTGGGACGCCGCCCCGGTCACCGACGTCTACCTGGTGCCGGCCAACTGGCCCGCCGCCCGGCGGCAGCACTGGCAGACCCTGCTGCAGGCGCGGGCCATCGAGAATCAGGCCTACGTGGTCGGCTGCAACCGGGTGGGCACGGCCGGCGACGGCGTCGAACACGCCGGCGACAGCCGCATCGTCAGCCCCAGCGGGGAGCTGCTGGCCACCGCGGCCGGCGTGGAGACGATGGTGCTGGCCGACGTCGACGCCGCCGAGGTCACCGCCACCCGCGAGCGGTTCCCCTTCCTCGCCGACCGCCGGGGGTGAGCCGGCTCAGCCGAACCGGTCGGTGAGGAAGGAGACGGTGCGCTCGAGCGCGTCTGCGGCGGCCGCAGGGTCGCCGAGCCACATGTGGTCGGCATCCGCGTAGGTGTGCAGTTGCACCGCGGTGCCGGCCGACTCCAGCGCCGCCGCCAGCCGCTCGCTCTGCGGGCAGGGGACGAACCGATCGGCCCGGCCGTGCAGCAGCAGGAACGGCGGTGCGGCGGGGGAGGCGTGCGTGATCGGGCTGGCCTGCTCGGCGAGCTCCGGCACGGTCGGCACCGGCGCTCCCAGCAGCTGGGCCTCCCGGCTGTCCGGCGCGTCCGGGTCGCCACCCGCGTCGGCGGCCACCCGGGCCAGGTCGGTGGGCGGGTACCAGGCGGCGACCGCAGCCACCGCGCTGGAGGGGCCCGCCAATCCGACCTGGCCCTCGAGCGCCGGGACGTCGGCGGTCAGCCCCAGCAGCGCGGCCAGGTGCCCGCCGGCCGACTCTCCCCAGGCGGCGATCCGGTCGGAGTCCACGCCCAGCTCCGCCGACCGGGCGCGCAGCCACCGGACGGCGGCCTTCACGTCGTGCAGTTGAGCGGGCCAGGTGGCCTCACCGGAGAGCCGGTAGTCGACGCTGGCCACTGCGATCCCGGCGGCGGCCAGCTGCCCGAAGGGCTCCGCGCCGGGGTAGGCAGGGCCGGCCGTCCGCCGGCTGCCCAGCCGCCAGCCGCCGCCGTGCAGGAAGACCACCACCGGCACCGGTCCGGTGGCGTCGGCCGGGAGGTAGAGGTCCAGCTCCATCGGCCGCCACCCGGGGACCGCCGCGTAGGGCACCCCGGCGAGCAGCCGGGTGCCCCGCGGGCCCGGGACGGCGGGTGGCAGCGGTGCGTCGTGGGCGGGCGGGGGCAGCGGGAGGGCCGGCGCGGGCACCGGGCTCAGGCCCCGGCGTCGGGCTCGGGCCAGCGGTGCTCGGGCATGAACTGCATGTCGTGCTGCTGCGCGGCGGCCTGCATCCGCGGGAAGTCCGGGATGAACGGCGGCTGCTGGGCGGTGGCGTGGTCGGTCGCCGTGCCCATGTGCTGGAAGAACCGCTCGAACCCACCGGAGAGCGTGCCCATCATCCGGGCGTCCTCGACGATCTGGTACGCGTGGGCGAAGCCCGCCGGCACGTAGCCGAAGTCCCCCGGGGTGAGCAGCTGCGACTGCTGGGCACCCTCGGCGTCCTCGAAGAACAGCCGCACCTTGCCCTCGAGGACGTAGAAGGTCTCGTGGGTGGAGTTGTGCGAGTGCGTGGGGATGATCTCCCCGGCCGGGGACTCGCTGGTGACGATGCCGAACTGGTTGCCCGTCTCGTCGCCGGAGAGCAGCACGGTGAACAGGTCGGTGAAGAGCATGGCGTGCTCGCCCTCGCCGCGGCGCAGGACGTAGGGCACCGGCTTGCCGGGGAGCACGCCCTTCCACTGCGGGCCCTTGGCGGGGTCGATCAGGTACTCGAAGCTCACGGTGGTCTCCCGGGTCGACGTCGGTGTCGCGTCCAGCGTGACGCAGGCCACCACCCAGGTCGAGCGGGAAGAGCTGGACCATCGTCCGGGTAACCCGGACGATGCTGGTCGTGGACCCGTCCGTGCAGGCGCTGCGCTGCTTCCTGACCGTGCATCGCACGCGCCACTTCGCCCGCGCGGCGACCGAGCTCCGGCTGTCCTCCTCCGCGCTGAGCGAGCAGGTGGCCAACCTGGAGCGGCAGGTCGGCACCGTCCTGTTCTCCCGGAGTTCGCGGCGGGTGGAGCCGACGCCGGCCGGGGTAGCGATGCTGCCCCACGCCGAACGCGTCGTGGCCGCGCACGACGAGCTGCGCGGGTGGGCGGCGGCCATGCGCGACGGCCGGCTGGGTGAGCTGCGGATCGGGTTCCTCGCCGGTGGCTGCGGCACGGTGCTCACCCCGGTGCTGGAGGCCGCGGTCAACCAGCTGCCGGAGTGGCGGCTGCACCTGCGCCGGCTCGGCTTCGTCGACGCCGTCCCGGCGCTGCGGGAGGGTGCGGTGGACGTCGCCTTCGCACCGGGGCCGGTCGACCCGCCGGCCGTCGGGCTGCGCGGGGTGGAGCTGCTCCGCGAGCCCCGCGTGCTGGTCGTCAACGCCCGGCACCGGCTCGCCGGCCGGTCCGCCGTGCGGCTGGCCGACGTGGGTGACGAGGTGCTGATCTCCGCAACCGGGGGCCGTGGCCCCGAGGCCCGGTGGTGGGCGGTCGACCCCCGGCCGGACGGCCGCTCCCCGGTGTACGGCCCGGTGGCGCGGGACATCGACGAGGTGCTGCAGCTGGTGGACGCCGACATGGGGGTGAACATCGCCGGGGCATCGGTCGCCGGGTACGCGACCCTGCCGGGCGTGCGGTTCGTGCCCATCGAGGACGCCGAGCCGAGCACCATCTGGTTGCTCGCCCGGGAGGGCGAGACGTCCGCGGGCGTCGCGGCACTGGAGTCGCTGGCCCGGGACGCCGCCGCCGCGCTGCGCCGCCGGACCGGACCCGCGGCGGGCTGAGAGCGGCGGCGCCGCCGCGGCTCAGGCCTGCAGTGCCACCGCGGTGGGCCTCGTCCCCGGCCGTTCCCCCACCGGGTGACCGACCAGCTGCCGGAGCAGCCGGTCGGCGTCGTCGGGCGCGGAGCCACGCCAGGCGACGTGCTGGTCGGGACGGACCAGCAGCAGGTCGGCGCCGTAGCGACCGGGGAGCCCGGCCACGCCGCTGAGGTCGAGGAGCTGCACCGGCACCCCGAGCCGCTCGGCGGCGTCGAGGACGCCGTCGGGGGCGCCGTCGGGGGCGGGGGTGAGGCGGACGAGCGTGAACTCCGGGCCCAGCGCGTCGTACACCGACCGGCCGTCGGGCAACCAGGCGTGGGGGAGCCGGGCGCCGGGGTGGGCCGAGGGCGTGAACGTCTGCAGCTCCGGCCCGGGCACCGGGGCGCCGTCCGGGACGACGACGGGGGAGTCGGGGTAGTCGTAGCCCAGCACCAGCCCGAGGCTGTGGAACTCCGGGTCCTTGACCTGCAGCCGCTGCTCGAGCACGGCCCGCAGCTCCTGCCCGGCCGGTGTCTCCGCGTCGAGGTCGCCGGCGGCGAAGGACGGGGCCAGGAAGGCCTCCTGCGCACCGGCCGTGGCGATGGTGCGCTCGGCGACGGGACGTCGTTCGGGTTCGTAGCTGTCCAGCAGCGACTCCGGCGCCCACCCGCCGAGCACCGCGGCCAGCTTCCAGCCGAGGTTGACCGCGTCGCCGACGCAGGTGTTGAACCCGTGCCCGCCCCACGGCGGGTTCAGGTGCGCGGCGTCGCCGACCAGGAACACCCGCTGCCCGCGGTACCGGTCGGCCAGCAGCATCCGCGCCGACCAGGGATCGGTGGCCAGCACGTCGACGTCGACGTCGGCACCGACGAGGTCGCGGACCAGCGCGACCGGGTCGACGCCCGGGGCGGTTCCGTCGACGCCCTGCACGATCGCCCACCAGGTGCCGTCGAGGTCCAGCCGGCCCATCAGCCCGCCGTGCCGCGCGCCGATCACCCAGTAGTGGACGCCGAGCGCGCACAGCGGCCGGGCGTCCAGGTCGCGGGAGCGGAAGGTGATGCTGACGTTCGGCAGCGTGCCGGAGGCCCCCTCGTACCGGGCGCCGATCGCGCGCCGGGAGATGCCGCCGCTGCCGTCGCAGCCGAGCAGCCAGTCCGCGGTCACCGTGGTCCGGGTGCCGTCGGGCGCCTCGACCTCCGCCCGTGCGGCGGCCGGGTCGTCGGTGACCGAGACGGCGCGCCAGCCCGCCAGCAACGTCACGGTCGGCAGCTCCCGCACGGCGTCGCGCAGGACCTGCTCGACCAGCGGCTGGGGCGCCTGCTGACCGGGCTCGGCGTACTCCTCCACCGGCTCGGGAGTCAGCCCGAACGCGTGCGGGAAGCGGGTGATCTCGTGCCCGAACAGCCCGGTGCAGAAGACGACGTCCTGCGCGTGCGCCACCGGTAGCGGGGACACCGCGCGCAGCCGGTCGGCCAGGCCCCAGCGGCGCAGGTGCTCCATCGTGCGCACGCTGGTGGTCTTGGCGCGGGGACGCAGCGGGTCCAGCTCGGTGCGCGGCTCGAGGACGAGCACCTCGACGCCCCGGCGGCCGAGCTCGATGGCCGCGGCCAGCCCGCTGGGCCCCCCGCCGACGACGAGGACGGGGACGCGGGCGGGTACGCGGTTCATCGGGTCTCCTGCCACTGCCGCACCAGGGCGCGGCCGTAGTCGTTGCCGTGCGGGGTGCGCAGCACCGTGTGCACGTGGAAGGGCTGGGGGGTGGCGTGGTCGAGGAACACGCCGCAGTGGTGGTCGAGCTCGGCGATCACCACCGGGGACTGGACGCGGTAGTAGAAGACGTCGTCGGGGCCGGAGCCGCCGATCCAGCTGAACCAGGTGTCGGCCAGGTGGGCACGGACCTCGCGCATGCGCGCGGCCCGCGGGCCGGCGGGGAGGAGCACGGAGAACCGCTCGACGATCGCGACGACCAGCTCGCGGGCCGCCGGGGGCATCTCGGCGACCCGCACGCCCTCGACGGGGATCACCCGGTTGTCCTGGAACGCGCCGGCGAGGTGCCGCTCGTCGCCGGGGTGCACCCGGCCCGGTGGCATGGCCGGGTCGACCATCTGCCGGTAGACGGTGGCCGCCTCGCGCTGGTCCTCGGGAAGGGCGGCCATCACCTGGCGGCCGAGGGCGATCCGGTCGTCGAAGGCGCGCAGCCCGGCGTGCGGTCCGGCGTCGATCTCGTTCGGCTCGGCGCCGAGGAAGACGGGGGAGAGCACCATCCGGCCCTGCACGACCAGGCAGTTGAGCGCGCAGTGGTGGCCGAACAGCTGCCAGCCCCAGGGGGCCACCGGGTCGGGCTCGCCGTAGAGGGCGATGTTGTAGCTGAACTCGTTGAGCACGGTGGGCAGGTCGACGACCTCGCCGAGGAAGCCGTTGACCAGCATCATCCCGTGGGCGAGCTCGTAGCCCTCCGGGGACAGCGAGGCGCGCACCAGCGCGAGCGCCTTCTCGCGGACCTCGGTCGGCTGGAACTCCAGCCGCAGGCCGGTGTCGAACTGGAGGAACTCCGGGTTCGCCCAGGTCTGCCACTCCACGGCATCGACGTCGAAGGAGATGCCCTTCCGTCCTTCGTCGTCCAGCGCGGCGAGCAGCTCGCGGGCGGCGGCGACCATCGCCTCGACCGGCGCCTCCTCGCCCGGCCGGGCCGGGTCGAGCGGGTACAGGCCCTCGCGCAGCGAGCCGTCCTCGGTGACGCCGCGGAACGGGTTGCGGTAGAGCGGGCGCCAGCCGGCGACCAGGTCACCGGTGAACGTGCCGCCGTGCGAGGCGACCTCGCGGTAGGCGTAGGGGTCCAGGCCCCGCACGTCCGCCAGCCGCGGGTGGTCGTGCGGGTAGAGGTACCGCCGGAACTCACCGGCCATGACGGGCCCCGTTCCCGACGACGGTGTTGGTCAGCACGCCGAGCCGGTCGACCTCGACCTCGACGACGTCGCCGGGCTGCAGCAGCCAGGGGGGCGTGCGGGAGTAGCCGACGCCGGACGGGGTGCCGGTGGCCAGCAGGTCCCCGGGGCGGAGCGTGAGGGTGTGGCTGATCAGCGACAGCGTGTCCCCGACGGGGTAGACCATCTGGTCGGTCGTGCCGTCCTGGACGGTCTCGCCGTTGACCCGGGTCCGCACCCGCAGCCCGTCGCGCAGGTCGCCGACCTCCGCGGCGGGGACCAGCGGCCCCAGCGGGCCGGAGCGGTCGCCGTTCTTGCCGAGGATCCACTGGCTGGTCAGCTTCTGGGCCCGCCGGCTGGTGAGGTCGTTGAAGGTGGAGTAGCCGACGACGGCGGCCAGCGCCTCCTCCGGCGTCGCGTCGACCAGGGGCCGCCCGACCCAGGCGACCACCTCGCCCTCCCAGTCCAGGCCCTCCTCGTTGCCCGGCACGGGGACCTCGGCGCCGTCGACGGTGAGCGACTGCGTCCAGCGGGCGAACAGCGTGGGGTACGGCGGGACCCCTTCGGCGGCGTAGGACCCCTCGGCGACGTGCTTCAGGTAGTTCAGCCCGATGCACAGCACCCGGGCCCCGGGCAGCACGGGCGGCACGAGCTCCACGGAGCCGCTGTCCAGCGTCGGGCCGGCGGGTGCGGTGGCGAGGTGGCCGTCGGGGTCGGCCCAGAACTCCTCTAGCGACGCGATCGCGGTCACCGTCCCGCCGTCCTCGGCCAGCGCGGCGACCTCGACTGCGGCGCCCTCGCCGCGGCGGATGCCGACGATCCTCATCGTTGAGTTCCTCTCGTGCGGGGTCCGGGCCCCGGCTCTGGGCGCGGCGCGGCTGCGCGACCGGGGTGCTCGGGTGGGGGGCGGGGCCAGCCGGGATGCCCGGGGCCGCCGTCGGTCCCGAGCATGGGTGACCCCGATCACCCGACCGAGGGGGCTTGCCATTGGGTGGCACGGTGGTTGGTGCGGGCACCTGCCACCATGGGGCGGTGGACACCGTCGTCCCGGACCAGCCCCGGGCCCGTGGCAAGCGCCCCCCGCAGGGCGACCCCGTCATCGACCGGGCGCTGGCGCTGCTGGCCGCCTTCGACCCCACCCACCGCCGGCTCTCGCTGTCGGAGCTGAGCCGGCGGTCCGGCCTGCCGCTGAGCACCACCCGTCGGCTGGCCGAGCGGCTGGTGGCCTGGGGGGCGCTGGAACGCTGGGACGAGGGCGGCTACGTCGTCGGCGTCCGGCTGTGGGAGATCGCCTCGCTCGCCCCGCGTGGGCTCGGGCTGCGCGAGGTCGCGATGCCCTTCATGGACGACCTCTACGAGGCCACCCGCCACCACGTGCTGCTCGCCGTGCGGGAGGCCGAGGAGGCGGTGCTGGTCGAGCGCCGCTCCGGCCGGGTCGCGGTGCCGGTCGACTACCGGGTCGGCGGCCGCCTGCCCCTGCACATGACCGCGGTGGGCCGGGTGCTGCTGGCGCACGCGCCGCTGGCCGTGCAGGAGAGCGTGCTGGGCGGGGCTCTCGTCTCCTCGGCCGCTGATCCGGCACCGCAGCCGGCGGCGCTGCGGCGCACGCTCGCCGAGGTGCGCCGGTCCGGGGTGGCGGTGATCAACCGGCGTCGGCCGGCGCCGGTCGTGTCGGTCGCCGCACCGGTGCGGGACGCCGGTGACCGGGTGGTCGCCGCACTGTCGGTCGTGCTGCCCGCCGGCGGGGCGAACCCCCGCACCATCGAGCCGGCCGTGCGCGCCGCGGCCCGGGCGGTCTCCCGCGGCCTGGGTGCGCCGGCCGCCGCCGCGCAGGCCGGGGACGCCCGCGGCTGAACCGCGGGCGTCACCGGCCGGGCATCAGGCCAGGCCGTTGCGCCGAGCGACCTCGCCCAGCCACACCAGGCTGGGCTTGGGGGTGCGGGCGAACGTCCGCCGGTCGACCGCGACCAGCCCGAACGTCGGCCGGTAGCCGAGCATCCACTCGAAGTTGTCCAGCAGGCTCCAGTGCACGTAGCCACGGACGTCGGAGCCGTCGGCGATCGCGCCGGCGAGGCCGGTGAGGGCGTCGGTGGTGAACCGGATCCGGTCGTCGTCGTCGGCGGTGGCGATGCCGTTCTCGGTGACCAGCAGCGGCGTGTCCGGCAGGGCCGAGGCGGCGTACCGAACGGCCGCGCCCAGGGCCTCGGGGCGGCGCTCCATGCCGTGGGCGAGGGTCTGCCGGTCCGGCGGCGGGGCGACCAGCCCGTCCGGGCCGAACCGCTGCGCGGTGTAGATCTGCAGGCCGAGGAAGTCATCGCCCGCCGTAGCGTGCAGGAACTGGTCCATCATCGCGGCTCGCGCGGTTGCCAGGTGCTCCTGGCCGCCGCCCTCGTCGATGTACTCCAGGCCGACCAGCGTCATGCCCGAGGGGGCCGCGCCCGCGCCGCGCAGCACCTCCGTGCTGCGGCGGTGCAGGCCGATCAGCGCCTCGGCGACGCCCTGGTCGGGCACCGGCAGGCCCTTGATCTCCTCGCCACGGCGGGCCATCGCCCCGATCACCGGCTGCACCGCCATCAGGTTGGGCTCGTTGATCGTGGCCACGTACTCGGCGTGTTCGACCGCGGGCAGCGCCAGCTCGGTGAACCGGGCGATCCGGTCTCCCGCCTTCGGCCCGGTCCAGCCGCCGTCGTGCATCATCCAGCGCGGCATCGTGAAGTGCACCAGCGTGACGATCGGGTGCAGGCCGCGGTCGCGGCAGCCGTCGACGATGCGCCGGTAGTGGTCCAGCGCCGCGCGGGATGCCTCGCCCTCCTCGGGTTCGATCCGGCTCCACTCCAGGCTGAACCGGTAGGTGTCCAGGCCGGCCCGCGCCACCAGGTCCAGGTCCTCCTCCCAGCGGTGCCAGGAGTCGCAGGCGTCGCCGCTGGGCTCGGCGAAGGGGGAGTGGGGCGCGTGCTCCAGCTCCCAGTGGTCGTTGTTGACGTTGCCGCCCTCCACCTGGTGCGCCGCGGTGGCGGTGCCCCAGAGGAAGCCGTCGGGGAAGGAGGTCGTCACGGGTGTGCCTCTCTCTGTTCGGTGCTGCCGAGGGCGATCTCGACCGTCGGGCCCAGTGGCCGGACGGCCGAGGTCCGGGGTGTGGTCGCGGCCACATGTCGGAGCGAGCCTCTGCCAGCCCATCCGTGGCCGTCCCGTGTCCTGCCGGTGAATGGCAGTGCAACGAAAGCGTGACCCGGACCACCAGCTCGTTGAGGTCCACGACACAGATGCCCTGCCATTGGTCGGCAATGTGGCTGCGGTCACCCGGAGGTCGTCCGCATCGTTGGCGGCCGAGCCGGTCCGACCGGCGCGGCCGGTCCCCGGCCGACCCGCCCCCTCTGCAACGAAGCGAAGGAGCCACGCCGGCATGAAGCTGTTCCGGTCCCCCCACCCCCAGGTCCCGTCCCGTCCGTCCCTGGTGCGGACCGGCGTCGCCGTCCTCGCCGCGGGTGCCCTCACGACGCTGTCCGCCTGCGGTGGTGGCAGCGGCAACGGCGGCTCCAGCGCCGGGGGCGCGAGCGACACCCTGACCTTCGCCTACGACGCGGACGCCGCGCCGACCGGTTACGACCCGCTGGAGTACTCGCAGGGGCAGTTCACCTTCTTCAGCACCCTGTACGACTCGCTGTTCGTCACGACGGCCGACGGCACGGTCGAGCCGAGCCTGGTCACCGAGTTCTCGAACAACGACGACAACACCGAGACCACGCTCACGCTGCGCGAGGGCGTGACCTTCGCCGACGGCTCGGAGCTGACCGCGGAGACGGTCAAGGCCAACCTGGACCGGCGCAACGACCCCGACCTCGAGGCGTACGGCGCGCTCGCCACCGGCGGGGCCAGCGAGATCGTCGACGTCACGACCCCGGACCCGCAGACCGTGGTCATCACCTGGGCCCAGCCGCAGGCCAGCCCGGAGAACAACCTCACCGACACCGCCGGCGTCATCGTCGGCCCTGACGGCCTCGCCGACCCGGCCTCCCTGGAGACCACCCCGGACGGCTCCGGCCCGTACACCCTCAACGCGGGCGAGACCACGCGGGCCAGCACGTACACCCTGGACAAGAACGACCAGGCGTGGAACGCCGACGAGTGGGCCTTCGACACCGTCGTGTTCAACGTGATCACCGACCCCCAGGCCCTGGCGAACGCGGTGGTGTCCGGGCAGGCCGACATCGCCACGATCCTCAAGCCGACCACGATCGACATGGTCGAGCAGCGCGCGAGCCTGGCCAAGGTCGGCGGCACGATCGTGGGCTTCCCGGTCATCGACAAGACCGGTGCGACCAACCCCGCCTTCGCCGATGAGCGGGTGCGGCAGGCGATCAGCCACGCCATCGACCGGGAGGCGATCGTCGACCAGCTGCACCCGGGCGCCCAGCCGACGGCCCAGCTGTTCCCCGCCGACACCGAGGGCTTCGACCCGGAGCTGAACGAGGAGTTCGGCTACGACCCCGAGCGCGCCCGTGAGCTGCTCGCCGAGGCCGGCCTGGCCGACGGGTTCTCCTTCGGCGTGACGGTGCTGGGGCAGCCGACCGAGGACCAGGTCGTCATCCAGCAGCAGCTGTCCGAGGTCGGCATCACGATGGACTTCGTGACGGCGACCTCCACCGACCAGGTGTTCGCCGCGGTGCGCACCGACCCGGTGATCTTCGGGCCGATGGCCGTCGGCTCGAACCCCGCGGGTTTCGTGGCCGGGGTGCTCTACGGCGGCTTCATGAACATGCAGGGCGCCGAGGAGCCGGAGATCGCCAGCGCCATGGGCACCGCCCTCGGCTCGACCGGTGAGGCCAAGGAGCAGGCGCTGGCCGACCTGAACCGGGCGATCGCCGAGAACGGCTGGTACATCCCGGTCTACGAGGACTACGCCTACACCGGTTACGACGCCGAGGCGGTGACCGAGCCCGCCTACGCCGGGACGAACAACTACCTGGTCCTCTCCGAGGTCGAGCCGGCGGTCTGACCCGCCGGACGCCGGCCGGTGGCCGTGGGAACTCCCGCGGCCACCGGCCCTCCCCCGTAGCACCGTCACCGCCGCACCGTCCCCGCAGGACGGACCCGCACGCCGAAGGACTCCGACATGCTCGCTTTCATCGCACGGCGGCTGGCCATGGCCATCGGCACAGTGCTCGCCGCGGTGGTGATCAGCTTCCTGCTGGTGCACGCCACCGACACCTCCCCGGGCGCGGTCCGGCTCGGCACGAACGCCACCGCGGAGCGGATCGTCGCGGAGAACGAGGCGCTGGGCTGGAACCGCCCCCTGCACACCCAGTTCCTGGACTACCTGGGCGACCTGGTCCGGGGTGACCTCGGCACCTCGCTCATCGACGGCCGTTCGATCGCCGCCGACCTGGCCGACCGGGTACCGGTCACGGCCTCCATCGCACTGTTCGCGACCGTCCTCTCGGGTGTGCTGGGCGTCTTCCTCGGCGTCACCGCCGCGGTCCGCGGTGGCCGCCTGGCCCGGGTCATCACCACCGGCAGCGGGGTGGCCCTTTCGCTGCCGGTCTTCTGGGTCGGCATCCTGCTGGTCTACGTGCTGGCGCTGCAGCTGGGCTGGTTGCCGGCCACGGGGTACGTGCCGTTCACCGCCGACCCGGCCGGATGGTTCACCAGCCTGCTCATCCCGGTGCTGACGCTGACCATCGGCGGGGCGGCGATCGTCGCGCGGACGGCGAACGCCGGCCTGCGCCAGGCGCTCGCCCAGGAGCACGTCCGCACGCTGCGGGCGATGGGCACGCCGGAGTGGCGGATCCGCTACGTGCACGCGCTGCGGTTCGCCAGCCTGCCGGTCGTCTCCGTGCTCGGCATCCAGTTCATCGCCCTGTTCGGCGGCTCCGTGATCATCGAGAACCTCTTCGCGCTGCCCGGTCTCGGGCAGGCCGGCCAGGCCGCCGCGGCCTCCAGCGACTTCCCGGCCCTGGTCGGGGTGGTCGTGGTCGCCACGGTCGTCGTCGTCGTCATCAACCTGCTGCTCGACCTGGTCGTCGCGGCCCTGGACCCGAAGGTGCGTGCCGCATGAGCGCCCTCCCGCTGGACGCGGCCGGTGAGATCACGCCCGAGCCCGCCTCGCCCGCCCGCCGGCGTCGGCTGCCCGACGTCCTCCGCCGGCCCGGTGGGCTGCTCGCGGCCGGCTGGCTGCTCTTCATCATCGCGGCGTCGCTGACCGCGCCGCTGTGGCGGCCCTACGGCGTCGCCGAGCAGGACCTCGCCAACCGGCTCGCGCTGCCCTCGGCCGAGCACTGGCTGGGCACCGACCCGCTCGGCCGGGACCTGCTGAGCCGGATCTTCACCGCCGGCACCGAGCCGCTGCTGTCCTCCGCGGTGACCGTGCTGGTCGCCTTCGGGATCGGCCTGCCGCTCGCGCTGATCGCCGCGGAGCGGGGCCCCCGGGTGGAGCGGGTGATCAGCCGGGTGACCGAGGTCTTCCTCGCGCTGCCCTCCACGATCCTGCTGCTGGCCGTCATCGGCGTCATCGGCGTCCGGACGTTCATCATCATGGCGATCCTCGGTGTGCTGATCTCCGCAGCCGTCTACCGGGTCATGCTCGGCGTCGCCCAGTCGGTCCGCACCCGGCTCTACGTCGACGCAGCCCGGGTCAACGGCCTGGGCTCCCTGCGGGTCAACGTGGTGCACGTGCTGCCGTCGATGGCCACCGTCATCGCCGTGCAGGCCGCCCAGCTCTACGGCATCGGGCTGCTGATCGTCGCCGGCCTGGCGTTCCTCGGTTTCGGGCCCGCGGAACCCGACCCCAGCTGGGGGTTCATGATCCAGGACGCGTCCTCCTACGTGTTCAGCGCGCCGTGGCTCATGGTGCCCACCGGCCTGGTGCTCGCGCTCACCGTGATCGCCGCCAACGAGCTGGCCGACTCCATCGCCGGGAAGGCCGCCGGGGAGAAGGCGCCGGCCCGCCGCACGCGCCGGGCTGCGGTCCGCACGGCCCCCGTCGACGACGCCGCCAGCCCGGCCGACCCGGCCGTCGTCCTCGAGGTCCGGGACCTCGCGATCGCCGTGGACGACGGCCCGGACCTGGTCACCGACGTCTCCTTCGCGCTGCGTCCCGGCCGCGTCCTCGGGCTGGTCGGCGAGTCCGGCTGCGGCAAGACGATGACCGCCCGCTCGCTGCTGGGCCTGCTGCCCGACGGCGTCTCCGTCCGCGGCGGGTCGATCCGCTGGCAGGGCCGGGATCTCGTGGGGCTGTCGGCCAAGGAGCTGAACGCCGTCCGGGGACGGGAGATCGCGATGATCTCCCAGGAGCCGATGGTGGCGCTGGACCCGATGTTCTCCATCGCCTACCAGCTCACCGGCCCGATCCGCCGGTTCCGCGGCGTCGCCCGGGCCGAGGCCCGCCGGATCGCCGCCGAGCTGCTGCGCAACGTCGGCATCGTCGACGCCCAGCGGGTGCTGAGGAGCTACCCGCACCAGCTCTCCGGCGGGATGGCCCAGCGGGTCTGCATCGCCCTGGCGCTGACCGGTGAGCCGGAGCTGCTCGTCGCCGACGAGCCGACGACCGCGCTGGACGTGACCGTGCAGGCGGAGATCCTCACCCTGCTGCGCGCGCTGGTCCGGGACACCGGGCTGTCGGTGGTCATCGTCAGCCACGACCTCGGAGTGGTCGCCGACATCTGCGACGACGTCGCCGTCATGTACGCCGGCACGGTCGTCGAGTCGGGCACCGCCGCCGCCGTCCTCGACGGTCCGGCCCACCCGTACGCGCAGGCCCTGCTGGCCGCCAACCCGCACGTGCCCGACGGCGTGCCCGTGCCGGTCCGGCTCGCGTCCATCCCCGGCACCGTGCCGCCGCCCGGCTCCTGGCCGGACGGCTGCCGGTTCGCCACCCGCTGCCAGTTCGTGCAGGAGCGGTGCCGCTCGCCGTTCCCCGCACTGCCGGCCCACGACACCGGGTCGGTGCGCTGCGTGCGCGCCGAGGAGCTCGCCCGGGCGGACCTGACCTGGGACGCCGCACCGCGGGAAGCCGCCGCCACCGCCCCCACCCCGACCGCAGGAGTGTCCCGATGACCGCGCTCGCCGACGTCGCGCCCGAGACCCACCCGGTGCCGCCGGGGCCCGCACTGCGGGTCCGTGACCTCGTCGTCCGGTACGGGTCCGGTCGCAAGGCGCGCAACCAGCCGCCGGCGGTGGACGGGGTCAGCTTCGACATCGCCCCCGGGGAGACGCTCGGCCTGGTCGGGGAGTCCGGATCGGGGAAGTCGACGATCGGCAAGGCGGTGCTCGGCCTGCAGCGGCCGACCGCCGGCACGGTCGAGGTCGCCGGGCAGGACGTCACCGGGATGTCGCTCAAGCAGCGCAGCCGCCAGGTGGCCGACCTGCGGGTGGTGTTCCAGGACCCCTACTCCTCGCTGAACCCGGCGCGCACCATCGGCCGGACGCTGGTGGAGCCGCTGCGGCTGATGGGGGTGCGCGGCGCGGAGGCGATGGCCAGGGCGCGGGCGGGGCTGGAGTCGGTGGGCCTGCCGGCCGACGCCGTCGACCGGCACCCGGCGCAGTTCTCCGGTGGTCAGCGCCAGCGGATCGCCATCGCCCGCGCGCTGGTGTGCGACCCGAAGGTCGTCGTCCTGGACGAGCCGGTGTCGGCCCTGGACCTGTCCACCCAGGCGCAGGTGCTCAACCTGCTCGCCGACCTGCGCGACCAGCGCGGCCTGTCGTTCCTGTTCATCGCCCACGACCTGGGCGTGGTCCAGTTCCTGTCCCAGCGCACCGTCGTCCTCTACCGCGGCCAGGTCATGGAGACCGGCCCGGCGGACACGGTCGCCCACCGGCCGCGGCACCCGTACACCCTGGCGCTGACCGCGGCCGCGCCGGTGCCGCGCCCCGCCGAGCAGGCCGCGCGCCGCGCGGCCCGGGAGGCCGCCGGCTTCGGCACCGCGGGCGCTGCCTCCCCGTCGGCCACTGGCTGCCCCTTCGTGCCGCGCTGCCCGTTCTCCACCGACGTCTGCGTGGCGCAGCGGCCGCCGCTCCGGCTGCTCGAGGGCTCGCTCACCGCCTGCCACCACGCCGAGCGGGTCCCGGGACCGTGAGGGAGGACTCCGCTGCCCCCCACCACCCGCAGGCTCGTGTCGGGTCCCTGCAGCGGGGCCGGCAGGGCTCACCGGAAGCGGCAGACGTGCCGCACCATCTGCGGGTCGAGCACCTCGACGGGCCGCTCGGCATCTGCACCACCGCGCCGCGGCTGTCCTGGCGGCTGCCGGCCGGGGCACGGGAGCAGCTGGCCTGCCGGATCACCACCGACAACGGCTGGGACACCGGCTGGGTGGAGGGCGACCGGAGCCTGCTGGTGCCCTACGCCGGACCGCCGCTGGGGTCGTCGCAGCGGGTGCAGTGGCGGGTGGCCGTCCGCACCGACCTGGGGGAGAGCGCCGCGTCCGAGCCGGGCTGGTTCGAGACCGGCCTGCTGTGGGCCGAGGACTGGCAGGCGTCGTGGGTGGAGCCGGGGGAGATGCCCGACGGCCCACCCGGGGAGCGGCCCGCCGCGCTGCTGCGGTACGAGTTCGACGTCCACCGGCCGGTGGTCGCCGCCCGGCTGCACGCCACCGCCCAGGGGCTGTACGAGGCGTTCCTCAACGGCGCGCGCGCCGGCGACGCCGAGCTGACGCCCGGGTTCACCCAGTACGACGTCCGGCTGCAGGTGCAGACGATCGACGTCACCGCCGCCGTCCGGCCGGGCCGGAACGCGCTGGCCGTGGTGCTGGCCGACGGCTGGTTCCGCGGCCAGATCGGCGTGCTGCGCGCCGCCGACCAGTGGGGCGACCGGCTCGCGCTGCTCGCCCAGCTGCACCTCATGCACGACGACGGCAGCGTCACCGTCGTCGGCACCGGGCCGGGTTGGCGCAGCGCCGAGGGCCACGTGGTGGCCGCCGACCTGATCGCGGGGGAGCGGGTCGACCTGCGGCGGGTGCCGCGCGGCTGGGACGTCCCCGGCTTCGACGACGCCGGCTGGGCGCCGGTGGTCGTCGTCCACGACGGGTACGCCGGCCTCGTCGACTCGCCGGCGCCGCCGGTGCGCCGGGTCGAGGAGCTGACCCCGGTGTCGGTCACCCGGCTGGCGAGCGGGTCGCACGTCGTCGACCTGGGCCAGAACATCAACGGCTGGCTGCGGCTCACCGACCTGGGGCCGGCGAACACCAGCCTCACGCTGACCCACGGCGAGGCGCTGGGCGCCGACGGCGACGTCACCACCGACCACCTCCGGCCGGCCGTGCCGTTCCTGCCCGAGCCGCTGCCGGCCGGGCAGGTCGACCAGGTGGTGTCGGCCGGTGTGCCGGGTGAGGTGTTCGAGCCGCGGCGGACGACGCACGGGTTCCGCTACGTGCGGATCGAGGGCCACCCCGGCGAGCTCACCACCGACGACGCCCGCGGCGTCGTCGTGCACACCGACCTGCGCCGCACCGGTTGGTTCTCCTGCAGCGACGAGCGGGTCGACCGCCTGCACGAGGCGGCCGTGTGGAGCCTGCGGGGCAACGCCTGCGACGTGCCCACCGACTGCCCGCACCGGGAGCGGGCCGGCTGGACCGGCGACTGGCAGCTGTACGTGCCCACGGCCGCGTTCCTCTACGACGTCGCCGGGTTCTCCACCAAGTGGCTGCGCGACGTCGCCGCCGACCAGTGGCCCGACGGCACGATCGCCAACATCAGCCCGAGCGCGCGGGCGGAGGGGCGGCAGAGCCCGGTCGCGGCGCTGAACGGCTCGGCCGGATGGGGCGACGCCGCCGTCATCGTGCCCTGGGAGCTGTACCGCGCCTACGGCGACGAGCAGGTGCTCGCCGAGCTGTGGCCGACGATGGTCGGCTGGCTGGACCGGGTGGACCGGATGGCCCGCGACCAGCGGCACCCGCAGCGGGCCGCCCGCCGGCCGGAGCCCGCGCCGCACGAGCGCTTCCTCTGGGACACCGGCTTCCACTGGGGCGAGTGGCTGGTGCCCGGTCAGGAGATCGACGACTTCAGCACCTTCGCCGCCGCCGACAAGGGCGAGGTGGCCACGGCGTACTACGCGCACAGCGCCGGGCTGATGAGCCGGGTCGCCGCCGTCCTCGGCCGGCATGCGGACGCCGACCGGTACGCCGCCCTGGCCGCCGAGGTGCGCGCCGCCTGGCAGGCGGAGTACCTGGACGCCCAGGGGCGGCTGACCTGCGACACCCAGGCCGACCACGTGCGCGCGCTCGCCTTCGACCTGGTGCCGGGCGACCTGCGGCCGGCCGTCGCCGAGCGGCTGGTCGAGCTGGTCCGCAAGGCCGATACCCACCTGGGCACCGGCTTCCTGGCCACCCCGTACCTGCTGCCGGTGCTCGCCGACACCGGGCACCTCGACGTCGCCTACGAGCTGCTGCTGACCGACACCGAACCGTCCTGGCTGACGATGGTCGACCGCGGCGCGACCACCGTCTGGGAGCGCTGGGACGGCGTGGACGCCGACGGCGTGCCGCACGAGTCGCTCAACCACTACTCCAAGGGCGCGGTCGTCTCCTTCCTGCACAGGCACACCGCCGGCATCGAGCCGCTGGAGCCCGCGTACCGGCGGTTCCGGGTCCGGCCGCGGCCCGGCGGGGGGCTGACCAGCGCCCAGGCGGCGCACGAGTCGCCGTACGGCCGGATCGAGTCCGCGTGGTCGATCGCGGACGGCGTCTTCTCCCTGCGCGTCCTGGTCCCCGCGGGCACCCGGGCGACGGTCGTCCTGCCCGACGGCACCACCGAGACCGCCGCGCCGGGCGAGCACACCTACACCTGTGAGGAGCACCGACGATGAGTACGGACGCCCCCGAGTGGGCCGGCCCCGCCCGGTTCCTGCCCCCGGTCGCCCCCACCGTCCGGCCCGACGGGACCACGCACTTCTCCGGGATCACCTACGCCGTCGCGTTCGGGTACCGGCCGCTGCAGCTGGACCTCTGGGTGCCGGCGACCGCCAGACCGGCCCCACTGGTCGTCTGGGTGCACGGCGGGGCGTTCATGATGGGCGACCGCCGGCTGCTGCCCGAGACGCTGCGCCCCGACCAGGTGTTCGAGGCCCTGGTCGCCGCCGGGCTGGCGGTGGCGACGATCGACTACCGGCACGCGCTGGAGGCGCCGTTCCCGGCCCAGCTGCACGACGCCAAGGCCGCCGTCCGGTACCTCCGTGCCCACGCCGATGAGCTCGGCGTCTCGACCGCGCGGATCGGTGCCTGGGGCGAGTCCGCGGGCGGTCACATCGCGGCGCTGCTCGGCCTCACGGCGCACCGGCCGGACCTGGAGGGCACCCACGGGCTGGTCGGCCCGTCCAGCGCGGTGGACGTCGTCGTCGACTGGTACGGCCTGGCGGACATGGGCACCATGCCGCGGCAGCCGCCCCCGCCCCAGGTCGCCGCCCTCCTGCCGGAGGAGATGCGGACGCCGCCGGAGGACCACCTGCTCCGCGGGCTGACCGGCGCGACGCTCGCCGACGCGAGCCCGGTCAACCACGTCCGGCCGGACTCGCCCCCGTTCCTGCTGCTGCACGGCACCGCCGACTGGCTGGTGCCGTGCGCCCAGAGCACCCAGCTCGCCGCGGTGATGCAGTCGGCCGGGGCCCCGGTGACCTTCGAGCCGGTGGCGGGCGCCGGCCACATCTGGCTCGGGCACGACGACGTCGACGCGATCGTCGACCGGTCGGTCCGCTACCTGACCGACCACCTCCTGCCCGACCTCTCCCTGGCCGACCACCGCCACCCCCACCGCACCGGAGCGCAGCCCGCATGAGCGACCTGACCGTCACGCCCGTCACCGTCGAGCACCACCGCGAGCCGTTGGGCATCGGCGAGCCGACGCCGCGGCTGTCCTGGACCACCCGCACCGAGCTGCCCGACTGGCGGCAGGTCGGCTACGAGCTGGAGATCGAGCCGGCCGGCGGCCCCGCCTGGTCGTCCGGCCGGGTCGACTCCGCGGAGTCGGTGCTCGTCCCGTGGGGGGCGCCTCCGTTGGCCAGCCGGGAGCGCCGGGCGGTCCGGGTGCGCGTCTGGGGGGAGGGTGCCGCCGAGCCGTCGGCGTGGAGCGAGGTCGTCGTGGTCGAGGCCGGGCTGCTCGCGCCGGCGGACTGGACGGCGCAGCTGGTCCAGCCGGTGCTGCCCGCCACCGGCGAGGAGGCGGTCGCCCTGCTGCGGCGCGAGTTCACCATCGACCGGCCGGTCGTGCGTGCCCGGCTCTACGCGACGGCGCAGGGCGTCTACGAGGCGGAGCTGAACGGGGCCGTCGTCGGTGACCACGTGCTCGCCCCGGGCTGGACCAGCTACCGGCACCGGCTGCGCTACCAGACGTACGACGTCACCGACCAGCTGTCCGAGGGCCCCAACGTGCTGGGCGCGCAGCTGGCTGAGGGGTGGTTCGCCGGCTATCTCGGCTTCACCGGTGGGCGGAACTGGTACGGCGACCGCACCGGGGTGCTCCTCCAGCTGGAGGTCGACCACCCCGACGGCAGCCGCACCGTGGTGACCACCGACCGGACCTGGCGGTCCACCACCGACGGCCCGACCCGCACCGCCGGGCTGTACAACGGCGAGACCGCCGACCTGCGGCACGAGCTGCCCGGCTGGTCCGCGCCCGGGTTCGACGACGCCGGCTGGACGCCGGTCGACCTGGGCAGCGTCGACCTCGCGACGCTGGTCGCGCCGTCCGGGCCCCCGGTGCGCCGGACCGAGACGGTGCCGGTGCAGGCGATCACCCGGTCCCCGTCGGGGAAGCTGCTCGTCGACTTCGGCCAGAACCTGGTCGGCCGGATCCGGTTCGCGCTGCCCGACGCCCCGGCCGGCACCGAGATCGCCGTCCGGCACGCCGAGGTGCTCGAGCACGGGGAGCTGGGCACCCGCCCGCTGAAGGCGGCGCGGGCGACCGACGTCGTCGTCCTGGACGGCCGCGGTCCCCGCAGCTGGGAGCCGCGGTTCACCTTCCACGGCTTCCGCTACGCCGAGGTCAGCGGCTGGCCCGGCGAGCTGCGCCCGGAGGACCTGCAGGCGGTCGTCGTGCACACCGATCTGCGCCGCACCGGCACGTTCACCTGCTCCGACCCCGAGGTCACGCGGCTGCACGAGAACGTGGTGTGGGGCATGCGCGGCAACTTCCTGGACCTGCCCACCGACTGCCCGCAGCGGGACGAGCGGCTGGGCTGGACCGGGGACATCCAGGTGTTCGCGCCGACCGCGGCCTACCTGTACGACAGCGCCGGCATGCTGCGCTCCTGGCTGGCCGACCTGGCCGCGGAGCAGCTGGGCGAGCACGACGGCATCGTGCCGCCCTACGTGCCCTACCTCCCGCTGATCCCCATCCCGATGCAGGCCGACGTCGGCTGGGGCGACGCCGCCGTCGTCGTCCCCTGGGTGCTGTACCAGCGGTCCGGGGACGCCGGGCTGCTCGCCGCGCAGTGGGACAGCATGGTCGCCTGGATCGACGTCTTCGCCGCCCGCGCCGGGGCCGAGCTGGACTTCCCGGAGGGCGGCTTCTCCTTCGGCGACTGGCTGGACACCGCGGCGCCGCCGGACCAGCCGGGCGCGGCCCGCACCCCCTGGCAGTGCGTGGCCACCGCCTACCTGGCCCGCTCGGCGCGCACCGTCGCGCAGGCCGCCGCGGTGCTCGGTCGCGACGGCAGCCGGTTCACCGAGCTGGCGGAGCGGGCCACCGCCCGGTTCCGGGCGGAGTACGTGACGCCCAACGGCCGGGTCGCCTACCCGTCGCAGACGGCGTACGCCCTCGCCCTGGAGTTCGACCTGCTCACCGCCGAGCAGCGGGCGCACGCCGGCCGGCTGCTCGCCGAGCAGGTCCGGGGGGACGGGTTCCACATCGCGACCGGCTTCCTCGGCACGCCGTTGGTCACCGACGCGCTCACCTCCGCCGACGAGCTGGCCACCGCCTACGAGCTGCTGCTGCAGCGGGAGAACCCGTCGTGGCTGTACCCGGTGACGATGGGCGCGACGACGATCTGGGAGCGCTGGGACTCCATGCTGCCGGACGGGACGATCAACCCCGGGGAGATGACGTCGTTCAACCACTACGCGCTCGGCGCCGTCGCCGACTGGCTGCACCGCACCGTGGCCGGGCTCGCCCCGGCCGCGCCCGGCTACCGGCGGTTGCGGGTCGCGCCCCGCCCCGGTCCGGGGGTCACCTCGGCGGCGGCCACGCACGAGACGCCCTACGGGACGGCGTCGGTGTCCTGGACCGTCGAGGGCAGCACCCTCGCGCTGGAGGTGACCGTGCCACCCAACACGACGGCGGAGGTCGCGCTGCCCGACGGCAGCCCACCGGTCGAGGTCGGCTCCGGCCGGCACACCTTCACGCGGGAGATCACGGTGCCGGCGCCGGTGGAGAAGCCGGCGCTCTTCTTCGACCCGGAAGCGCACACGTGACGGTCCTGCCGCCGCCGCGCCCCGTCGTCCCCGGGTTCCACCCCGACCCAAGCGTCTGCCGGGTCGGCGACACGTACTGGATGGTGCACTCGAGCTTCGAGTACGCCCCGGGGGTGCCGGTGTACCGGTCGAACGACCTGGTGCGGTGGGAGCAGGTCGGGCACGTGCTGGCCCGGCCGTCCCAGCTCGACGTCTCGGCGGCCCCCGGCTCCGGCGGGATCACCGCACCGACGCTGCGGTTCCACGACGGCCGGTTCTGGATGGTCACCACCAACCTCGCCGACGGCGGCTGGCAGACCCTGGTCACCACCGAGGACCCGCTGGGGGAGTGGTCGGAGCCGGTGCGGATGCCCGAGGTGCGCGGCATCGACCCCGACCTCGCCTGGGACGACGACGGCACGCTGCTGGTCAGCTACGCAGGCTTCGGCGACGGCGGCCCGGCCGGGCTGGTGCAGCAGGCCGTCGACCCGGCCACCGGCGCGGCGCTCACCGAGCGGCGGCACCTCTGGCAGGGCACCGGCGGCAAGTTCCCCGAGGGCCCGCACCTGTACCGGATCGGCGAGCGCTGGTACCTGCTCATCGCCGAGGGCGGCACCGAGCGCGGGCACGCGGTGACGATCGCCCGGGGGCCGTCACCGCAGGGCCCGTGGGAGGCATGCCCGCACAACCCGCTGCTCACCGCCCGCGGCACCGACTCACCCGTGCAGAACACCGGGCACGCCGACCTGGTGCAGCGCCCCGGCGGCAGCTGGGCGATCGTCTTCCACGGCGTCCGCCCGCGCGGCGCCAGCCCCGAGTTCCACGTGCTCGGCCGGGAGACCTTCGCCGCCGAGGTGGTCTGGGAGGACGGCTGGCCCCGGCTGGGGGAGTGGCTGACCCCGCCGGACGCCGTCGTGGACGTCGAGGAGCTCGGTGGCGACCAGCTGCCGGCCTCCTGGGTCTCGCCCCGCCGCTTCCCCGACGAGGTGCTGGCGTGGGAGGACGGCGGCTGGCGGCTGACCGCCGTGGCGGCCGACCCGGCGTCGGAGGACCTGGCGTTCGCCGGCCGGCGGCAGGAGCACCTGTACGGCCGGGCCCGGGCGGTCGTCGACGCGTCCGACGGCGTCGGCGGGCTGTCGGTGCGGCTGGACGCGCGGCACCACCTGGACCTCCAGGTGGCCGGCGACGTCGTCCGCGCCGTCGCCCAGGTCGGGCCGCTGCGGTCGCTGCTCGGCGAGACGACGGTGCTCCCCGGCGACGTCGCCCTGGAGGTCCGGGCGGTACCGGCCGAGGGGCACTTCTCCTCGACCGCGCTCGGCCCCGACCAGCTGGTCGCCGGCGTGGTCGGTGGCGACGGCGCATTCACCGAGCTCGGCCGGATCGACGGCCGGTACGTCTCCACCGAGGTGGCCGGCGGGATGACCGGCCGAATGATCGGCGTCTGGTGCTCCTCCGGGTCGGTCGCCGTCCGCTCGTTCCGCTACGCCGGCGCCGATGACCCGGCCGCCGTCCCCACCGCCTGACCCCTGGAGGAGAACGTGTCGCTGCGCATCACCGAACGATGTCGCGTCGTCGTCGACAACGACTGGGCCGGCGACCCGGACGGTCTGGTCGCCCTGGCCCACCACCTGCTCAGCTCCGCCAACCGGGTGGTGGCGGTGACCAGCTCGCACCTGAGCCCGATGTTCGGCCCGCCGGAGGGGACGGCAACCGCCGGCGCCCGGCTCGCCCAGCAGCTGGTCGACCTGGTGGACACCCAGCGGCCGGTGGTGGCCGTCGGGTGCGACGTGCCGATCGACGGGGGCGACACCTCGTCGGCGGCGGCGGACCACATCGTCGCGGAGGCGCGGCGGGATGACCCGCTGCCGCTCTTCGTCGTCTGCGCCGGCCCGCTGACCAACGTCGCGCAGGCGCTGCGGCAGGCCCCCGACATCGCCGCGCGGCTCACCCTGGTCTGGGTCGGCGGCGCGCTGGACGCCGACGTGTTCGAGTACAACCGGGAGACCGACCCGCAGGGCGCCCGCGAGGTGCTGGACTGCCGCGACCTGGCGATCTCGCAGTTCCCGCTGGAGACCTACCGCCGCTGCTCGTACTCCGTGGCCGAGCTGGAGCACGACCTGGGCGGCTCGGGCCGCGTGGGGGCGTGGCTGTGGCAGCGGTACCTCGAGCTGCCGATCCCGGACTTCGTGGCGCAGGGGGAGACCTGGCCGCTGGGGGACAGCCCGCCGGTGCTCGTCACCGCCCTCGACGACGCGACCAGCGCCTGGGCCGAGTCGGAGGCCGGGCCGGGTGGCGCGGCCCGCCGGGTCTACACCGACGTGGACGTGCGGCTGCTGGTCGCCGACCTGCTCGCCCGGCTCCGGCTGCACGAACGCCGGACCGTGCAGGGCAGCTGAGCGCAGCGGGGGCCCGCCGGTCGTCCACGGCGTCGTGCGGTGGACGACTGGCAGGCCGGGCCGGCGGGGCCGGCGGGGCCGGCTCAGAGCGTGGTCATGCCGCCGTCGACGGCGAAGGTGGCGCCGGTGGCGAACGCCGACTCGTCGCTGGCGAGGAACACCATGATCCCCTCGAGGTCGTCCGTGGTGCCGGCGCGGCCCATCGGGATCCGGCCGACGATCGCGGCCCGCGCCGCGGGGTCGGCGGTGAGGGTGCTGACCAGACCGGTCTCGGTGTAGGGCGGCACGACGGTGTTCACCCGGATGCCCCGGCGGGCGTAGGCGGCGGCGACGGTGCGGCCCAGCCCGTGCATGCCGGCCTTGGACGAGGCGTAGGCGGTGAACTCCGCGCCCTCACCGCGGACCGCGGTCGGGCTGCCGGTCAGCACGATCGAGCCGCCGCCGATGCTCAGCATCCCCCGGACGGCGTGCTTGATGGTCAGGAACGCACCGGTCAGGTTCACCTCGTGGGTGCGGCGCCACACGTCGAGGTCCAGGTGGGCGATCTCGGCGTCCTGCCCGAACAGCTGCACGCCGGCGTTGACGACGACCACGTCGGGGACCCAGCCGTCCGCGGCCAGCGCGGCGAACCCGCCGGCCACGCCGTCCTCGTCGGTGACGTCCATCGGCACCGCACGCCCGCCCGACGCCGCCGCGGCCGCCTCGGCGCCGGCGACGTCGCGGTCGGCGTAGGCGACCCGAGCCCCTTCGGCGGCGAACCGGTCGGCCACCGCCCGCCCGATCCCGGCCGCGGCGCCGGTGACCAGAGCCGTCTTCCCTGCCAGCCGCTCACTCATGTCCGCAGCCTGACGCCTGCCTCCGTCGTCACCCAGACCTGCTGCCATCCACCGGCACGCCTGCTGAGGGAGGGGCTGGTGGGTGGCATGCGGCCCGGGCCGTTGACCATCTGCCGGCCAATGGCAGCCGTGTCGTCGTCGGTGCCCCCGGTCACCGAGGATCGACGTCGCGCGGGTGCCCGCGGCGATCCAGCAGACGGCCGGTCGCCACCATGCCGGCCCCGCGCGGGCATGAGGCGCTCCAGCCAGGACGCCATCCGTCGCGTGCTGACCTCGTCCGACGACGCGAGAGGGCAGCCATGCGCCGCGCCCCGTTCCTGCACGGCTGGTACGTCCGGCCGCACGCCAACTCCTTCGCCGAGATGCACGGTTCCGCCCCGCCCTGGCGGGAGGTGACCCTGCCGCACGACACGACGCTCGGGCAGCCGCGCGACGCGGCGCACGGCGCCGGCGGCGGTTACTTCCCCGGCGGCGTGTACGAGTACCGGGCCACGGTGACCGCACCGGAGCAGTGGCGCGACCGGGTGGTGGCGCTGGAGTTCGAGGGCGTCTACCGCTCCGCCCAGGTGTACGTGAACGGCAACCTGGCCGGGCAGTGGGCCACCGGGTACACCCAGTTCACGGTGCCGCTGGACGACCACCTGCGGTACGGCCAGGACAACGAGGTGCGGGTGGTCTGCCGCAACCACGCCGACTCCCGCTGGTATGCCGGTGCCGGGATCCACCGGCCGGTCCACCTGCTCGTCGCCCCGCTGGTGCACCTCGCCCAGGACGGCGTGGTCGTCACCACCGAGGAGGTGGACGGCGGGACGGCGGTGGTGCAGGTCGTCAGCACGGTGGAGCACTCCGGCCGCGGCCTGGCCCGCCGGGAGGTGGTCACCGAGCTGCGCGACGACGCCGGCACGGTCGTCGGCGCGGCGACCTCCCCGGTCACCGTGCTGCCCGGTGCGCCGGCGGTGGTCCGCCAGCGGTTCCTCGTCCGGGACGCCGCCCTCTGGAGCCCGGACTCGCCGGCGCTGCACACCGCCGCGGTCGTCCTGCGCGACGGTGGGGACGAGTCCGACGCCGAGACGGTCGTCTTCGGCATCCGGACCCTGTCGCTGGACCCGGAGCGGGGGCTGCGGGTCAACGGCGAGCCGGTGCTCCTGCGCGGCGCCTGCGTCCACTCCGACAACGGCGTCCTCGGCGCGGCGGCGATCGACCGCGCCGACGAGCGGCGGGTGGAGCTGCTGCAGGCCGCCGGGTTCAACGCGCTGCGCGCAGCGCACAACCCGATGAGCCGGGCGATGCTCGATGCCTGCGACCGCCTCGGCGTGCTGGTGATGGACGAGCTCACCGACGTGTGGACGCAGAGCAAGTCGGACTTCGACGCCGCCCTGGACTTCCCCACCTGGTGGGAGCGGGACGTCGCGGCGATGGTGCGGAAGGACCGCAACCACCCCAGCGTGGTGATGTACTCGATCGGCAACGAGATCCCGGAGCTGGCCAAGCCGCACGGCGGCGTCTGGTCCCGGCGGCTGGCCGAGGCGGTCCGCGCACTGGACGGCACCCGCTACGTGACCAACGGCGTCAACGCCATGCTGACCGTCGTGGGCGAGGCCCAGGCACGGGACGAGGGAGCGGAGCAGGACCAGGCGGGGATCAACACGATGCTCACCGACATGGCCGGGTTCATGGACCACCTGTCCGCGTCCTCCCTGGTCGCCGAGCGGACCGCCGAGGTGTACGACGTCCTGGACGTGGCCGGGATGAACTACATGGAGGCCCGCTACGAGCTCGACCGCGAGCTGTTCCCTCGCCGGGCGATCGTCGGCTCGGAGACCTTCCCGGAGAAGGTCGACCGGCTCTGGCGGCTGGTCCGGGACAACCCGCACGTCATCGGCGACTTCACCTGGACCGGCTGGGACTACCTCGGCGAGGTCGGCATCGGCCGGACCTGGGACGCCGAGGACCCGGCCGCAGGCGGGTTCAACGGCCCCTTCCCCTGGCTGCTGGCCTGGGCCGGCGACATCGACGTCACCGGGCGGCGCCGGCCGGCGTCGTTCTACCGGGAGATCGTGTTCGGCCTCCGCCGCGACCCCTACCTCGCGGTGCAGCGACCGGAGCACTCCGGCCGGACGACGGCGTCGACGCCGTGGGCGTGGAGCGACGCGGTCGGCAGCTGGAGCTGGGCCGGCGCGGAGGGCACCCCGCTCACGGTGGAGGTCTACAGCGACGCCGAGGAGATCGAGCTGCTGCTGGACGACCGCTCCCTGGGCACGGCGCCGGCAGGGGAGGCGAACCGCTTCCGTGCCGAGTTCACCGTGCCCTTCGCGCCGGGCGAGCTGACCGCGGTCGCGCGTACCGGCGGGCAGGAGACGGGACGGTGCACGCTCCGCACGGCGACCGGGGACCTGCACCTGGCGGCCGCGGCCGACCGGGACGTCGTCCGGGCCGACGGGACCGACCTCGCCCACGTCGACCTGGCGCTCGTCGACGCCGCCGGCACGGTGGCGCTGGGCGTCGACCGCGAGGTGACCGTGACGGTCCAGGGCCCGGGCGTGCTCGCCGGGCTCGGCAGCGCCGCGCCGGCGACCGGGGAGTCGTACTGCGACGACGTGCACACCACCTTCGACGGTCGGGCGCTCGCCGTCGTCCGACCGACCGGCGCGGGCACCATCACCGTGACCGCGACAGCCGAGGGCTGCGCCCCGGCGACGGCGACGGTGACCGCTCGGTGAGCTCCACCTCGACGCTCCCGACATCGACCGACGACCTGGAGCTGCGGATGGAGACGTCACCGCCGCCGACCGGGTTCGCGGCCGCGGCGCTCGGCGGGGACCGGATCCGGCTCCTCGCGGTCGGCGGGGGCGAGGAGGTCGAGCTGGCCGAGCTCGACGGGCGGCACTGGAGCGCCGAGGCGGCGGTGTCCTTCACCGGCCGGGTCCTGGGTCTGTACGCAGTCGAGGGCACGGTCGCGTTCTCCGGTCTCCGGTCTCCGGTCTCCGGTACACCGGCTCCGAGCAGTAGCCGGCAGCCGGCCGGCCCCGTCGGCGTCCTCACGTTGCCGACATGACGGACGGCGCCCCGCAGCCGGCCGCGGTGGTCACCCTCGGCGGCTCGGGCTGGTCCGGGTCGCCTGGTTCCCGCCGCACACCGACGTGCACGCCGGTCCGTGCTGCTGCGCCCCCACCCGGGTCGGCGCCGTCGTCCGCTTCCGTCGCTGGGCCACCGGCCCGGCCGATGCCGTCCTGCACTGACCCAGCTCCCACTGAATGGCACCCGCAGCGACTCCGGCGACCGGCGCTCGGCAGGATCGGGGAGTGACCCCCACCACGCCGCCCGACCCGACCGCGCTGCCGCTGGAGCGGAAGGCCCGGCTCCTCTCCGGTCAGGACTTCTGGTCCACCCCACCGATCGAGGAGGCCGGGCTGCCGTCGGTGGTGCTCAGCGACGGCCCGCACGGCGTCCGCCGGCAGGCCGGCGACCTCGACCGGATCGGGCTGCTGGAGAGCCTGCCGGCCACCTGCTTCCCGCCGGCGGTCGCGGTCGGCTCCAGCTGGGACCCGGCGGTGGCCGAGCGGATCGGTGCGGCGATCGGGGTCGAGGCGCGGGCGCTCGGCGTCCCCGTCGTCCTCGGGCCGGGGGTGAACATCAAGCGGTCGCCGCTGTGCGGTCGCAACTTCGAGTACTACTCGGAGGACCCGCTGCTGGCCGGGGTGCTGGGCGCCGCGCACGTCCGCGGGCAGCAGGGAGAGGGCGTGGGCGCCTCGGTGAAGCACTTCGCGGCCAACAACCAGGAGACGCAGCGCATGCAGGTCAGCGCCGACGTCGACGAGCGCACGCTGCGGGAGATCTACCTGCCGGCCTTCGAGCGGGTGGTCACCGAGGCGCAGCCGGCGACGGTGATGTGCGCCTACAACAAGGTGAACGGGGTCTACGCCTCCCAGCACCGCTGGCTGCTCACCGAGGTGCTGCGCGAGGAGTGGGGCTTCACCGGCGCCGTCGTCTCCGACTGGGGCGCGGTGGACGACCGGGTCGCCGCGCTGGAGGCCGGGCTGGACCTCCAGATGCCCGGTGACTCCGGCGCCGGCAACGCCCTGGTCGTGGACGCCGTCCGCAGCGGGCGGCTGGACGAGGCCGTCGTCGACCGCAGCGTCCGCCGGGTGGCCGCGCTGGCCGGGTACGTCCCCGAGCGCACGGACGGCTTCGACGCCGATGCCCACCACGCGCTGGCCCGCGAGCTGGCGGCCGGCTGCGCGGTGCTGCTGAAGAACGACGGCGGTGCGCTGCCGCTGGCGGCCGGACAGCGGGTCGCGGTGGTCGGTGAGTTCGCCCGGACCCCGCGGTTCCAGGGCGGCGGCAGCTCGCACGTCAACGCCACCCGGGTCGACGACGCGCTCACCGCGCTGCGGGCCGTGCACCCGGACCTCGCCTTCGCCGCCGGCTACACCCTCGACGGCGCCGGGGACGCCACCGCGCTGCGGGACGAGGCCGTCGGCCTGGCCCGCGACGCCGACGTCACCGTGGTGTTCGCCGGACTGGCGGAGACCGACGAGACCGAGGGCCTCGACCGCACGCACATCGACCTGCCGGCGGCCCAGGTGGAGCTGATCCGCGCCGTGGCCGCGGCCGGCCCGCGGACCGTCGTCGTCCTGTCCTCCGGGAGCGTGGTCTCCCTGGAGGGCTGGCACGACGACGTCGACGCCGTGCTCGCCGGCTTCCTGCTCGGCCAGGCCGGCGGCTGCGCGCTGGCCGACCTGCTCACCGGCGCCGTCGACCCGTCGGGCCGGCTGGCCGAGACGATCCCGCTGCGGCTGGCGGACACCCCCAGCCATCTCAACTTCCCGGGGGAGCAGGGGCACGTCCGGTACGGCGAGGGCGTGATGGTCGGCTACCGGCACTTCGTGTCCGTCGACCGCCCGGTGCGGTACCCGTTCGGGCACGGGCTGAGCTACACGACCTTCGAGACGAGCGACCTGCGGGTCGAGCCGACCGGCCCCGACAGCGCGGACGTCGCGGTGACGGTCACGAACACCGGCAGCCGCGCCGGCCGGCACGTCGTGCAGGTCTACGTCGCGACCACCGCCGGACCGGTGCGGCGGCCCGCCCGCGAGCTGCGCGCGTTCACCAAGGTCTCGCTGGCGGCGGGGGAGTCGACGACGGTGGCGTTCGAGCTCGACCGTCGGGCGTTCGCGTACTGGGACGTCCGGGAGCACGCCTGGGTCGTCGCGCCGGGGGAGCACACCGTGCAGATCGGGCGCAGCGCCACCGACATCGCCGACGAGCGGACGATCGACCTCGCCGGGGACGTCGTCGTGCGGGAGCTGACCCTGCAGTCGTCGGTCGCCGAGTGGTTCGAGCACCCGGTCGCCGGCCCGCAGCTGCTGGAGGGCTTCCTGGCGACGATGCCCGAGGGGGCCGCGGAGATGCACGCGGGGATGCTCCAGATGATCGGGTCGATGCCGATGCGCCGGTTCGCCGCGGACTTCGGTGGGGCGATCCCCGCCGCGGAGCTCGAGCGGCTGATGGCCGCGGCCGAGGCCGCCCGGCCGGCCCGGTGACCCGCTACGTCGCCCTGGGCAGCTCCTTCGCCGCCGGGCCGGGCATCGAGCCGATCCTGCACCCCGGGTGCGGGCGGTCGGGCCGCAACTACGCGCACCTGGTCGCCGAGCGGCTCGGGTACGACCTGGCCGACGTCACGTCGGGCGGGGCGACGGTGGAGGACGTCCTCACCCGGCCGCAGGCGCTGCTGGCCGGCGGGACCGTGCCGCCGCAGGTCGACGCGGTCGGCCCGGACGCCGACCTGGTCACCGTGACCGTCGGCGGCAACGACGTCGAGTACCTGCTCACCCTGCTGCGCTGCTCGTTCCAGGCCGACCCGGAGGGCGCGCCGCTGCCGGCCCGGGCCTTCTTCGGCACCCCGGTCGACCCGGCTGCGGTGGACGCGGCGCTGGACGAGCTGCCGCAGCGGCTGGCCGGGCTGGTCGGCGAGGTCCGCCGGCGCGCGCCCCGGGCGAGGGTCGTGCTGGTCGACTACCTGACCGTGGTGCCGGACCGGTCCACGCCTGCCTTCCCGATGAGCGAGGAGCACCGCCGGCTGTGCGCCGACGTCGGCCGGCGGCTGGAGGCGGCCACCGCGGCGGCCGCGCACAACGCCGGGGCGGAGCTGGTGGCCGCCTCGGCCGCCTCCCGCGAGCACGCCGTCGGGTCGGCGGAGCCGTGGGTCACCGGCTGGGTCTTCGGTGACCTGCTCGGCGGTGGGGCCGCGCCGTACCACCCGAACGCCGCCGGCATGCGGGCCGTCGCCGACCTGGTGATCGACCAGCTGTCGCCCGACCGCGCGCGCTGACGGGCGGTTCGACCCCGCGGGCGCGGGCAAGGAGTACGGGTCCGAACCCGTACTCCGAGAGGAACACCACCAGCATGCGCGGAGCAGTTCTGCACGCCCCCGGCGACGTCCGCGTCGAGGAGCTCGATGACCCCCGGGTCGTCGAACCCACCGACGCGGTCGTCCGCGCCTCCGCCACCTGCGTGTGCGGCTCGGACCTGTGGCCCTACCGGGGCATCAACGAGGTGACCGAGCCGTCGCCGATCGGCCACGAGTACTGCGGGATCGTCGAGGAGGTGGGCGCCGACGTCACCACCGTCCGGCCGGGGCAGTTCGTCATCGTGCCGTTCATCGCCTCCGACGGCACCTGCCCGTCCTGCCGGGCCGGCTACCAGAGCGCCTGCGCGCACCGGGTGGGCATCACCGGCGCCCAGGCGGAGCTGCTGCGGGTGCCGCACGCGGACGGCACCCTCGTCGCCACCCCGGAGGTGCCGGCGCCCGAGCTGCTGCCGAGCCTGCTGACCCTCTCCGACGTCATGGCCACCGGCTGGTTCGCCGCGGTCGCGGCGGGCGTGCAGCCGGGCATGACCGTCGCCGTGGTCGGGGACGGCGCCGTCGGGCTGCTCGGCGTGCTGTCGGCCGCCCAGCTGGGGGCCGAGCGGATCATCGCCATGAGCCGGCACGAACCGCGGCAGCGGCTGGCCACCGGGTTCGGCGCGACCGACATCGTCACCGAGCGCGGCGACGAGGGGGTGGCGCGGATCCGGGACCTCACCGACGGGGTGGGGGCCGACGCCGTCCTGGAGTGCGTGGGCACCGGGGAGTCGATGGACCAGGCGATCCGCTCCACCCGCCCCGGCGGCGGCGTGGGCTTCGTCGGCGTCCCGCACGGCGTGGAGATCACCGGGCGGCAGCTGTTCTCCACGATGGTGCGGCTGCACGGCGGGCCGGCCCCGGTGCGCCGCTTCCTGCCCGACCTGATCGACCGGGTCTGGTCCGGTGCGATCGACCCGGGCCGGGTGTTCGACCTGACCCTGCCGCTGGACCAGGCCGCCGAGGGCTACCGCGCCATGGACGAGCGGCGCGCGGTCAAGGCGCTGCTGACGCCGTGACGGGACGGCGCCCGGGACACCGGTCCCGGGCGCCGTCCGCTACGTGCGGACGTTCGCGTCGTCGTCCCGCTCGTCGCCGACGGGCTCGACCAGGACGGGCTCGTCGGTCCCGGGGTCGGCGCGCAGGTCGGCCAGGTCCTCCTCGCGGGCCACCGCCTCGCCGCGGGCGACCATGCCGGCGACGTCGGACAGCGGCACCTCGCGGAGGAACAGCGCCAGCACCAGGGCGACGACGAGGATCGGCACCAGGTACCAGAACACCGGTGCCAGGGCGTCGGCGTAGGCGTCGACGATCGCGGTCCGCAGTGGCTCGCCGGCGGCCTCGACCGCCGTCGGCACCAGGGTGTCCGGGGAGGTGATCCCGGCCTGCACGGCCTGCTCGGGGTTGCCGGTCAGGGCATCGCCGAGGCGGTCGCCCAGCCGGGACGTGAACAGCGTCCCGAAGACGGCGACGCCCAGGACCGCCCCGACCTCCCGGAAGTAGTTGTTCGTCGAGGTGGCCGTGCCGATCTGCTCGGCGGGCACGGCGTTCTGCGCGGCGAGGACGACGTTCTGCATGATCAGCCCGAGGCCGGCGCCGAGCAGGAAGAACATCGCCCCGACGGTCCACAGCGCGGTGTCCCCGGCCAGCGTGGTCATCCAGACCATGGCCGCCAGGATCAGCGCCACCCCGGCCACGGTGAACACCTTGTAGCGGCCGGTGCGCATGATGACCGCGGCCGAGCTCTGGATGGTGAGGATGATCCCGGCGGTCATCGGCAGCATCAGCAGGCCGGAGTTCGCCGCCGACAGCCCCGAGCTCATCTGCAGGTAGGTCGGCATGAAGGCGACGGCCGAGAACATGCCCAGGCCCACCGCCATGCCCAGCGCGGTGGCCACCACGAAGGTGGGGTTGCCGAACAGGGACATCGGGACGATCGGCTCCACCGCCCGACGCTCCACCAGCACGAACGCCGCGACCGAGCCGGCGAGCACGGCCAGCAGCGCCAGGACCTGCCAGGAGCCCCACCCCTCGCTGCCGCCGATGTCGGTGGCCAGCACCAGCGACGTGGTGGCGACGGAGAGGGTGAGGATGCCGGCGAGGTCCAGCGGCGTGGTGCTCCGCTTGCGCGGCAGGGTGAGGGCGAACCAGCCGACCGCGAAGGCGGCCAGCCCGATCGGGACGTTGATCCAGAAGCACCAGCGCCAGCCCAGCGCCGCGGTGTCGGTGAAGAACCCGCCGACCAGCGGCCCAGCCACGGCGGACAACCCGAACAGCGCACCGATCGGGCCCATGTACTTCGCCCGCTCCCGGGCCGGCACGATGTCGGCGATGATCGCCTGGGAGAGGATCATCAGCCCGCCACCGCCGAGGCCCTGCACGCCCCGCCAGACCACCAGCCAGCCGAAGTCCGGCGCCAGCGCGGCGCCGAGGCTCGCGGCGGTGAACAACCCGATGGCCACCAGGAACAGGGTGCGGCGCCCGAACAGGTCGCCGAACTTGCCGTAGACCGGCATGACCAGGGTGGTGGCCAGCAGGTACGCGGTGGTCATCCAGGCCATGTGCGAGACCCCGCCGAGCTCACCGACGATCGTCGGCATCGCGGTCGAGATGATGGTCTGGTCCAGCGCGGCCATCAGCATGCCGGCCAGCAGCGCGGAGAAGATGATGTTGATCCGCCGCCGGGTCAGCACGATGGGCGGCGGGGCGTCGGGCGGTGCGGCGTGCACGGGTGCTCCTCGGGTAAGGCCCCCGTCCTCCGCACCCCTCGCACGCTCGGGGCGGGCCGCTGGACGGGGCCGGGTCAGCGGGGCGGTGGGTCAGCAGGGCGGGTGGCTCAGCAGAGCGGTGGCTCAGCGGGGCGGTGGCTCAGCGGGGCGGCGGGTCAGCGGGGCGGTGCCGGCAGCCCGGCGGCGATCGACTCCCAGGCCTCGTCGACGAGCGCGGGCAGCGAGGCGGTGAAGTCGCTGGCCAGCCAGCGGTGCAGCGAGGTCCGCATGACCGCGGCCTGCACCGCGGCCAGCAGCGCGGGGTAGGCGTCGGTGTCGACCGCCGTGCCGGTGCGGTCGGCGATCGCCCCGGCCAGCACCCGCTCGGACTCGGCGAAGGCCGCGGTGAGCCGGAGCGCCAGGGCGGGGTTGCCGTCGACCACCTGCAGCCGCAGCGGCCACACCTGCGCCTCGGCGGCCATCTCGGCGGCCTGCGCCGCCAGCACCGCGCGCAGCGACCGGACCGGGGGCTCGTCGGCCGGTCGGGCGGCGAGGGCCTCGGCGAGCCGGTGCGGGTGCAGCGGGTCCAGGCCGATGACGGCGTCGTCCTTGGTCGGGAAGTAGTTGAAGAAGGTGCGGGGCGAGACGTCCGCGTTCTCGGCGATGTCGTCGACCGACACCCGGTCCAGCCCCCGCTCGGCGACCAGCCGCAGCGCCGCCTCGTGCAGCGCGAGCCGGGTGGCGAGCTTCTTCCGCTCGCGCAGGGTCTGGGTCACCCGGAGAGCATGACACGGTGTTTGCAGACACTGCAAACATGCAGGCGGTGCAAGCTGGGGCGCGGCCTCAGAACGTGACCGGGAGCTCCTCCACGCCGTGCACGAAGGACAGCTGCCGCCAGCGGAGCTGGTCCTCCGGCACGGCCAGCGCCAGGTCCGGGAATCGGCGGAAGAGCTCCGGGAAGACCACCCGCAGTTCCATCCGGGCGAGCTCGGCGCCGACGCAGCGGTGCACGCCGTGGCCGAACGCCAGGTGGCTGCCGGTGACCGACCGCGCCGGGTCGAACCGGTCGGGTGCGGCCCCCGCCCAGGCCGGGTCGCGGTCGGCCCCGCTGAGCGACACGGCGACGGCGTCCCCCTGCTGGACCGGGCAGCCGGCCAGCTCCAGGTCGCGCTTGGCGAACCGCGGGAACGCCACCTGGACCACCGAGAGGTAGCGCAGCAGCTCCTCCACCACCCGGTCGACGTCATCGGGGGAGCCGTTCCGCACCAGGGCCGCGGAGGCGGGGTCGCGCAGCAGCACCACCGTGCCCAGCGAGATGGAGCTGGCGGTGGTCTCGTAGCCGCCGGTCACGATCCCGTCGACCAGGCCGGCGAGCTCGTCGTCCGAGAGCGCGTCGCCCTCCGCCTGCAGGATGCGCCCGATCAGGCCGTCACCCGGCGCGCTGCGCTGCCGGGCCACCACGTCCAGCAGCATCTTCTTCTGCTCCGAGACCGCGCCCAGCGCCACCGCCACACCCCCGGTGGCGTCGAACCGCTGGGTGCCCAGCCGGAGGAACGCCTCGTGGTCGGTGTCGTCGAGCCCCAGCAGCCCGCAGATCACGTCCATCGGCACCCGCCAGGAGACCAGCTCGGCCAGGTCCGCCGGCGAGCCGGCGGTCGCCAGTTCGTCTAGCCGCCGGGCCACGGTCGCCTCGATCTCCGGCGCCAGGCGCGCCAGCCGCTGCCGGGTGAACTCCGGGGCCACGAGCTTGCGCAGCCGGGTGTGCAGCGGGGGGTCGGTGAGGCCGAGACCGCCGACGTCGGCGGTCGAGCCCGGGCCGGTGTCGGCGAACAGGTGCCGGATGTCGTTGCTGTAGGAGTCGCGGTCGGCGAGGACGGCGCGCGCCTGCTCGTAGCCGGTCACCAGGTGCACGGTCAGGCCGAGGGGGAGGTCGAGCCGGTCCACCGGGCAGCGGGCGCGCAGCTCGGCGAGCTCGGGCACCGGGTCGGTGCCGTGCCGCAGCAGCGGCAGCCGCGCGGCCTCCGGCAGGAACGTGAGCTCGGACAGGTCGGTGCTGGTGGACCGGATCCGCTGCGCCGCCAGGCGGCCCAGCCACGACCGGACCAGTGCCCGTGGACCGCGGCGACGCCGGGGTCGGTTCGCGGACTCGTGGATCGTGCTCATGCTCCCTCGTCCGACTCGACCGTGCCCGTACCGGGCGCCCCCCGGGAGGGGAGGTCGTACCCGACCTTCCCACGCCGGCGAGCGCAGGTGGTCGACGGCCCGTGCCGCGTGCGGGTCGACGTGGTCCACTGGCCAGGTGACCACCGCACTGGCCTGGAGCGCCGGCAGCTGGACCACCGCGCCGGCAGCGGCGACCACCGACGGCCCGGACCTGCTGGTCACCGCCGTCGAGGGCAGCGACGCCTGGCGGCACACCGCCTACGGCTTCGTCCACGACGACGCCCACGCGCTGCTCGCCCCGCTGGACGACCCGGGCGCGGTGGAGGTGGTGTTCGACGTCGACTACGACCAGCAGTTCGACCAGGCCGGGCTGGTGCTGCGCGCCGACGCCGAGACCTGGCTCAAGACCGGTGTGGAGTTCTCCGACGGGGCGCCGCAGCTGGGCGCCGTGGTCACCCTGGGCCGCTCGGACTGGTCGGTGGCGCCGGTGCCGGGGTGGGCCGGCCGGCGGGTCACCGTGCGCGCCAGCCGGTCGGGGGACGCGGTGACGGTGCGCGCCCGGGTCGACGACGAGCCGTTCCGGCTGGTCCGGGTCGCCGCCTTCCCGCCCGGGGTGCCGGTGTCCGCGGGCCCGTACTGCTGCGCGCCGACCCGCGCGGGCCTCGTCGTCCGGTTCCGCCGGTGGGCCACCGGCCCGGCCGACGCGGCGCTGCACTGACCCGCGGGGCTCACACCTCGTCGTTGGGGTAGACGACGCCGAGCTGGCGGCGGACCTCGTCGAGCAGCTCCATCGTCGCCAGCGTGTCGGCGACCGGCATGGTCGGGCTCTCGGTGAGCCCGGCCTGGATGCAGCGGGTGGCCTCGCGCAGCTCCCACACGTAGCCCGAGCCGATCAGCGGGAACTCCTCGGTGCGCGGCGGGCCCTCGCCGGCCTGCACCTCCAGCCGGGTGGGCCGGTAGACCGCGTGCTCACCGGTGGTGCGGATCCAGCCGTTGCTGCCGCAGACCAGCGCGGTGTGCGGGGAGCGGGCCAGCAGCGAGGTGGTCAGCTGGGCCTGCGCGCCGGAGGACCACTGCAGCGACAGCGCGCTCTGCGCGTCGACGCCCTCGGCGTTCAGCGTGCCCACGGCGGTCACCGAGTCCGGCCGGCCGAGCGTGCCCCAGGCCCACAGCAGCGGGTAGACGGCGAGGTCGAGCAGGGACCCGCCACCGTCGGCCCGGGCCCAGATCCGGGCGGTGGGGTCGGCCGGGGCCGGGAAGCCCACCTCGGCGGCCACCCACTGCACGGTGCCGATCTCGCCGGAGGCGGCGACGGACAGCGCTCGTTGCAGGGCCGGCAGGAAGCGCGTCCACACCGCCTCCATGAGGAACAGCCCGCGCTCGCGGGCCAGCTCGGCCAGCTCCTGCGACTCCCGGGCGTTGATCGTCAGCGGTTTCTCGCACAGCACGGACTTGCCGGCGCGCAGCGCCGCGCGCACCACCGCGGCGTGCTGGGCGTGCGGGGTGGCCACGTAGACCGCCTCCACCGCCGGGTCGGCGAGCAGCTGGCCCAGTCCCGTGCTGCCGTCGGTGTCGGCGTACCAGGAGGCGAACCCGAACCGCTCGGCGAACGCCCGGGCGCGGCCGGCCTCCCGGGAGCTCACCGCCTGCAGCACGGCGTCGGGCAGCAGGGCGAGGTCGGCGGTCACGGTCGCGGCGATCCGCCCGGTGGCGACCACGCCCCAGCCCACGGGACGGCCGGTGGCCTCCCGCGGATCGGCGTCGGCGGGCAGCGTGGGCGGGGCGATGAACGGCGAGGTCACCCGCCGAACGCTAGAGCAGCCGCCCGGCCCGGGCAGGTGCGCGTACCGGTCGCCCGGCTCCGGTCCGTGCGCCGTCCCTGGCCCCACCTGTCACAGTGGAGGGGACCGGTGCCGCCCGCTCGACCCGAGCGGGCGAGGTGCACCGGTGGATGGACCGGCCCGGAGACGGGGCCGGGGGATGTCGAGAGCAGGGAAGAGACGGATGCCCCAGGGCACGGTGAAGTGGTTCAACGCGGAGAAGGGATTCGGGTTCATCGAGTCCGACGAGGGCGGCGAGGACGTCTTCGTGCACTTCTCCGCCATCGCGGACGACGGTGGTTTCCGCAGCCTGGACGAGGGGCAGCGGGTCGAGTTCTCCGCCAGCCCGGGCCAGCGCGGTCTGCAGGCCGACGCGGTGCAGCCGCTCGGCGGCGCACCGCGGCGCGGTCGTGAGCAGTCAGGGCGCGAGCAGTTCGGTCGCGAGCAGTCCCGCGAGGAGCACGGTCGGCGGCCGGAGCGGGCGCCGCGCCGCAGCGGTGGCGGCGGCAGCGAGGGCACCGTCCGCTGGTTCAACGCGGAGAAGGGGTTCGGGTTCATCGAGCCCGACGACGGCGGCGAGGACGTCTTCGTGCACTTCTCCGCGATCGCCGACGACGGTGGCTACCGCAGCCTGGACGAGGGGCAGCGGGTGGCGTTCACCGCCAGCCCCGGCCAGCGCGGCATGCAGGCCGACTCGGTCGAGCCGCTGGGCCGCGGGCCGGCCCGGCCGCAGTACGACCGGCGCGATGACCGGCGCGACGACCGGCGGCGGGACGAGCGCCCCACGCGTGGCCGCGGTGGCGCCGGCTCCGAGGGCACGGTGAAGTGGTTCAACGCGGAGAAGGGCTTCGGGTTCATCGAGTCCGACGAGGGCGGCGAGGACGTCTTCGTGCACTTCTCCGCCATCGCGGACGACGGCGGCTACCGCAGCCTCGACGAGGGGCAGCGGGTGGTCTTCACCGCCAGCCCCGGTGACCGCGGGCTGCAGGCGGACTCCGTGGAGCCGCTCGGCGGCGGGCGGCCCCAGCGCGGTGGCCGGGACTCCTACGGCCGGGACTCCTACGGGAGCGAGCCCCGCGGTCGGGAGTCCTACGGCCGTGATTCCCATGGTCGGGACGACCGCCGGCGCGACGAGCGGCCGCGCGACTCGCGCCCGGCCCGCGGGGGTGGCGGTGCCGGCAGCCAGGGCACGGTGAAGTGGTTCAACGCGGAGAAGGGGTTCGGGTTCATCGAGCCCGACGACGGCGGCGAGGACGTCTTCGTGCACTTCTCCGCGATCGCCGACGACGGCGGCTACCGCAGCCTGGACGAGGGGCAGCGCGTGGAGTACTCCGCCCGCCCGGGTGACCGTGGCCTGCAGGCGGACGACGTCCAGCCGCTGTGACACCGCCGTGGGGGGGGGGGGGGGGGGGGGGGGGGGGGGGGGGGGGGGGGGGGGGGGGGGGGGGGGGGGGGGGGGGGGGGGGGGGGGGGGGGGGGGGGGGGGGGGCGGGGGGGGGGGGGGGGGGGGGGGGGGGGGGGGGGGGGGGGGGGGGGGGGCGGCGGCGGGGGGGGGGGGGGGGGGGTGGGGGGGGCCGGGGGGGGGGGGGGGGGGGGGGGGGGGGCGGGGGCCCCCCCCCCCCCCCCCCCCCGGGACGGTCAGCGGTCGCCGGGCTCGGGCAGCGTGCGCGGCAGCGGGCCGGTGGTCGGACCGGGGAACGGCTCGGACCGCGGACCGCGCTCGGCGAACTGGCCGTACTCGGTGGAGTCGCGGGGCTCGGGCAGCCGCAGCGCATCCGGCCGGCCGCTGGCGGCCAGCAGCGCGCTCAGCTCCGCCAGCGCGCTGGACGGGGCGAAGGAGTGCGGGTCGAAGGACTGCTCGGGCTCCGTGGCCTGCGGCTCCGCCACGGCCGGCTGCTCCACGGCCGCCGCCTCCGACGACGCCGCGGTGTCCCCGCGCCCGAACAACGGGATGGGCTCGGCGATCGGCCCGGACGTCGGCTGCTCGGTGGCGTGCAGGGTCCGGACCGCCGGTGGCTCCGGGGCCTCGGGGAGGTCCTCCGGTTCGGCGAAGTCGCGGGGGTCGGTGGCGAACACCGCGAAGGAGTCCAGCTGCGGGACGGCGGGGTAGGCGTCGGCGTCCGGCGCGGGCAGCTCGGCGTCGGCACCGTCCTCGATCCCGTCGCCGACCTCGGCGTCGGCCCCGTGGTCCTCGGCCCCCTCGTCGTCGGCGACGGCGGCCTCGACCTCACCGGTGGCGGGGTCCGGCGGGCCGGACCCGTCGTCGCCGTCGTTGTCCTCGCCGTCGGCCGGGACCACCGACGGGTCGTCCAGGCCGACCAGGTCCGGTGGCACGGCCAGGTCGTCGAGCTCACGGGCCGGCAGTGGCGCCGGCCGCCCGAAGGCGTAGCCCTGCGCCATCGCGCAGCCGTGCTCGCGCAGCCAGCGGGCCTGCTCGCCGTCCTCGATGCCCTCCGCGATGACCTGCAGGCCCATGCCCTGCCCCAGCTGCAGCAGTCCCTGCACCAGCGCGGCGGTCGCCGGCTGGGTCACCACGTCGGCGACGAAGGAACGGTCGATCTTCACGGTGTGGATCGGCAGCCGGTGCAGCGCGGTGATCGCCGAGTAGCCGGTGCCGAAGTCGTCCAGCGCCAGGGTCACGCCGCTCTCGGTGACCTGGTCGACCGCGTGCAGCGTGGCGTCGGCGGCGAACAGCGCCGTGGACTCGGTGATCTCCAGCTCCAGCCGCTCGGCGGCCAGCCCGGACGTGGCCAGCGCGTCGGCGACCAGCTCGCTGAAGCCGGGCTCGGCCAGGTGCCGGGCGGAGATGTTGACGTGCACCCGCAGGCCCGGGTCCCAGCCGGCGGCGTCCCAGCAGGCCTGGTGCAGCACCCAGGCACCCAGGCGCGAGGTGAGCCGGTTGTCCTCGGCCGCGGCCAGGAAGGCCCCGGGCGGGAGCAGCCCCCGGGTCGGGTGCTGCCAGCGGATCAGCGCCTCGTAGCCGAGCAGGTGCTCGTCGGAGAGGGCCACGATCGGTTGGTAGAACAGCCGCAGCTCGCCGGCCTCCAGCGCGTGCCGCAGGTCGGTCTCCAGCTGCAGCTGGTCGACGTAGCCCTCCCCGAGGGCCTCGTCGTGCACCTCGACCAGGCCGCGCCCGCCGTTGGCCTTGGCCCGGGCGAGCGCGCTGTGCGCCTGGCGGAGCAGCGCCTCGGGGGCCAGGTCGTTGCCGAGGGTGACCCCCACGCTGGCCGACAGGGTGATCTCCCGGTCGCCCACGTGGAAGGGCTCGTCGAGCACCGAGAGCAGCCGGTCGGCGAGGGTCCGCAGCCCGTCGACGTCCTCGACCTCCTCGGCCAGCACGAGGAACTCGTCGGCGCCGAAGCGGACGGCGGTGTCCTCGACCCGGGTGCTCCAGCGCAGCCGGTCGGCGACCTGGCAGAGCAGCTGGTCCCCGCCCTCGTGTCCGAGGGAGTCGTTGACCGCGGTGAACCGGTCGAGGTCCAGGTGCAGCAGCCCCACGGAGGTGCCGCGCCGGCGGGAGAACGCCAGCGCCCGGCCCAGCCGGTCGGTGAGCGCGCGCCGGTTCGGCAGCCCGGTCAACGGGTCGGTGAAGGCGCGGCGGACCAGGTCCTCCTCGGCCCGGCGGCGGTCGGTGACGTCGACCATCGACAGCAGCACGAACTGGAGCTCGCCGGTGGCGTGGTGCACCAGCTCCTGGGTCTGGTGCACCCAGACGCTCTCGCCGTCGGCGCGCCGGAGCCGGCGCTCGCCGACGACGGCCAGCTGGGGGTCGAGCAGCGGGGCGCCCGGCACGTGCTCGGTGGCGCGGTCCTCCAGCGGGACGTCGTCCGGGTGGGCCAGCAGGTCGAGGTGCCGGCCGATCAGCTCACCCGACGTGCGGCCGGTGAGCTCGCACAGTGCGGGGTTGACCAGCAGCATCCGCCCGCTCGGGTCGACCACCGCCTTGCCGATGGGGGCGGCGAGGAACAGGGCACGGAACAGCTGTCCCCGGTCGGCCAGCAGGACGTCGGCCGCGCGCAGCCGCTGCCCCGTGCCGGGCCCGGAGGCGCTCGACGACTCGGGTGCGGAGGAGGTCACGGGGAACAGCCTCGCTCATCGAACGGCCCGATCCGGGGAACCTCGACCGCGTGGCCGTGTTCGTGCCGTCACTCCAGGTAACGGTCCGGGTCAGCGGAGGACGGTGTGCCGGGCGGGGGTGGTGGTGCTGCCACCGCCGCCCGTCCGGCTCCGCGCACGTGCTCGGGGTCGGTGGGCGGGAACCGGCGGCGTGGGGTGGGCGTCGGTGAACAGGCCGGTCTGGCCGGTCAGGGCGAGCAGCCGCGTCACGCAGCGGGCGGCGGCACCCAGCCGCAGCTCCCGGCCGGCCGCCGCGGCCTCCCGGGCGGCCGCGGTCAGGGCACGCAGGCCACCGGCGTCGCAGAACGTCACCTCGGAGGCGTCGATCGTCCACCCGAGCCGGTCGGTGGCCAGCAGGGCGGCGAAGGCGTCCCTCAGGTGGTGCGCCGCCCCTCGGTCCAGATCGCCCCGGAGGTGGACGCACCCGGTGGCCCAGTCGAGGCTGACGACCAGCGTCGGGTCGTCGGGGAGTGGATCGGTGTACGTGGGCTTTCCCCTCGTTCACCCGCCGGAACGTCCGCTCCGGCGGTCGCGCGCCGGTCGTGCGCGTCGTCAGGGCCGGAGCTTCGACCCGACATCGACCGTAACAGCGCCCGGTGCGCCGCGACAGCCACCTGGTCAGGGGCCGACGGTCACGCCGGGGGAGAAGGCGACGTAGCCGGCGAAGTCCCGGCCCACCCGCTCGACCGCTGAGGGCTTGATGTCCGGGTAGCTCCAGGCGCCGTCCTCGCGCACCCCGGCGGGGGTGACCACGTCCCAGTACTGCGCGGCGCCCTTCCACGGGCAGGTGTAGGCCGTCGCGCTCTCGGTGAGGGTGCCGGGCACGACCGCCGCCGGCGGGAAGTACCAGTTGCCCTCGATGCGGACCAGTTCCTCCTCGGGGGCCTCGGCGAGCACGGTTCCGTCGATGGTGGCGCGCATGGCTGTCTCCTCGGGTCCGGACGGTTCCTCCGACCTGCTCAACCCCATCGGGGGCCCGGATCGTCCCGGCGGGAACAGCCGCCGCCGTCCCGGCGCTGACCGCCAGGAGACCGACGAGAGGTGGACGTGTGGACAAGCGGATCGGCTTCCTGAACTTCGGGCACTGGCAGCCCATCCCCGGCTCGCAGGTGCGCACCGGGGCCGATGCCCTGCTGCAGACCGTCGAGCTGGCCGAGGCCGCCGAGGAGCTCGGCGTCGACGGCGCGTACGTGCGGGTGCACCACTTCGCCCGGCAGCTGGCCTCGCCTTTCCCGCTGCTGTCGGCGATCGCGGCGCGGACCCGGCGGATCGAGATCGGCACCGGGGTCATCGACATGCGCTACGAGAACCCCCTGTACATGGCCGAGGAGGCCGCCGCCGCCGACCTGCTCTCGGCCGGCCGACTCCAGCTGGGGGTGAGCCGGGGGTCACCGGAGACGGCGCTGCGCGGCTCGGAGGCCTTCGGCTACGTGCCGGCCGAGGGCGGTAGCGACGCGGAGCTCGCCCGGGAGAAGACGGCGCTCTTCCTGGCCGCGATCGACGGCGCGGCCGTGGTCGACGCCGACCCCCGGATGGTCGGGGGGAACGCCCGGCTGGCGGTCCAGCCGCAGTCCCCGGGGCTGCGGCAGCGGATCTGGTGGGGATCGGGCACCCGGCAGACGGCGGTGTGGACCGCGCAGCAGGGCATGAACCTGATGAGCTCCACCCTGCTCAGCGAGGACACCGGGGTGCCCTTCGACGAGCTGCAGGCCGAGCAGATCGCACTGTTCCGTGCGGCCTGGGCCGACGCCGGCTGGGCGCACGAGCCGCGGGTGTCGGTGAGCCGCTCGGTCATGCCCATCACCACCGACGAGGACCGGCAGTACTTCGGCGGCGACCGCACCAGCACCGACCAGGTCGGCGTCCTGGAGGGCGTGCGCGCCCGGTTCGGGAAGAGCTACGCCGGCGAGCCGGACAAGCTGGCCGAGGAGCTGTCCAAGGACGCCGCCGTCCGGGACGCCGACACGCTGCTGCTGACCGTCCCGAACATGCTCGGCGTCGAGTACAACGCCCGGCTCCTGGAGACGCTCACCCGGCACGTCGTCCCGGCGATCGGCTGGGTTCCACCCGCGGAGCGCTGACCCGGGGTTGCCGGCCCGGTCAGCGGGCCGGCAGCTGTGTGGTGACCCGGACGGTGACGCCCCGCTCGTCGGTCCAGATGTCGACGTGGTCGCAGAGCTGGCGGGCCAGCCACAGCCCCATGCCGCCGCGGGAGAGGTCGTCGCCGTGCGCCGGTCCGTAGCCGGCGAACGGGTCGGTGGGGCCGGCGCCGCGGTCGATGACGGTGCACACGACCGTGCCCCCGTCGGCCCAGACGCGGACGTCGACCGGCGGACGGCCGTGCACCAGCGCGTTGGTGACCAGCTCGTCGATGGCGAGCAGCAGGTCGTCGGTGGCGTCGGGGGAGCGGTCCAGCGCGTTCAGCAGCGGGACCAGGCCGTGGCGGACGGCGCCCGGGCGGGTCACCCCGTCGGCGGCCAGCAGCGGCGGAGCCTGCTGCAGCGGCTCGGCGGGAACCGGCAGCTGCGGGAGCAGCTGCTCGGGCTCGGTGAAGCCGGGGTTGGGTCGGCGGCCCCGGTCGTCGAGGACGTGCCGGTGCGTGCAGCGCGCCCAGCGCACCAGCTGCCCGGGCAGCTGCCCGGTGTCCTGCAGGCAGAGGAACCACACCGGCCAGCCGGCCAGGGCGTGCTCCACCACCGCCTCGTACCGCTGCCACTCCAGCCGGTCCCGCGCGCCGAGCCCGGCGGGGAGCTCGGCGATCACCCGCAGGTGCCGGCCCGGCGCCGGGGTCGTCTCGGCGACCAGCTGCCGGAAGGCGGTCAGCGTCGCCGGCGTGCGCCGGCCGAAGACGGACTCCTGATCGACGAGGGCCAGACCGGGCGCGTCCCCGAGTGCGGCCCGCACCGCGTCGGCGACCGCGCCGCTGGTGACCACGACGACCGGGTCGTCGGCAGCGAGCCCCGCGCGCGCGAACGGGACGGCGAGCTGGGCCAGACCGGTCGCGGAGGCCGCGAAGGCGACGTCGTGGACCAGACCGCCCGACGGGCGGGCCGCGAGGTCAGCCGCGGGCACGGTCACGCATCAGTCCCTTGTTCGTCGCCGGCTCTCTGCTGAACCGGCTCCGCTGCAGGAAGGCTACGACAGGGCCGGGAGACCCGCAGCCGGCCCGGCCGGGGTCTCGTCGGGCCCCTGGGGGAGCTGGCCGGTCTCGGCGAGCTCCTGGGCCAGGTCGAACAGCTTGGTGTTGGACTGCTGGGAGAGCCCGCGGAGCAGGGCGAATGCGTCGTCGGCGGTCATCTTGTGGCGCTCCATCAGGATGCCCTGGGCCTGGCCGATGACCGTACGACGGTGCACCGCCGCCTCCAGGTTGCCGGCCCGCCGCGCCGAGGCCAGCACGACGGAGGTCAGCGCGGCGAACGACTCGGCGTCCTCCGCCGGCAGCGTGGTCAGCGCGGCGGCGTCTGTGCCGTAGAGGTTGAGCGAGCCCAGCGGCCGGGCCTGGCTGCCCAGCCGGACGCTCAGCACGGCGGCGTAGCCGGCCTCGGCCACGGCGCGGGGTGCCCACTCCGGCCACGGTGTCCCGCCCTCGGCCAGCGAGGCGCGGACCATCGGGCTGCCGGCGGCGGCGTCCAGGCACGGCCCCTGCGCCAGCTCGTACTGCCAGTCGTCGGCCTGCGCGGCGCGGTCGCTGGTCGCGGCCAGCGTGCGCGGGTCGCGGCCAGGGGCGACGGAGGTCAGGCTGGCGTCGGCGCACCCCGGGAGCTGCGCGGCGGCAGCGCGCACGAGCACGTCGAGGGCGTCGGGGCCCCAGGTGCCGCGGCCGAGGGCGTCGATGACCTGGTGCGCCAGGGACGTGAGCAGGGTGTCGCCCAGAGGCGACACGGGCGGCTGTGCGCCGGGCACGACGGTCTCCGAGGGGGTCCTGGCCGGCGCAGGGGCTGTGGGATCAACCCGCGACGGCGCTCCTCGTGACGACGGCAGGCGCGAGCCCGCAGACCGCCAGGAGGCCCCGCCACTCTACCGACCTGCGACCGAGCCGCCCGACGGTGGTCGGCCCGGTGCGCCGTCCGGATACCGTCCAGGGGTGCCGGCCCGCGAGCTCGTCGTCCTCGGCACGGCCAGTCAGGCGCCCACGCGCACCCGCAACCACAACGGCTACCTGCTGCGCTGGGACGGCACCGGGTTCCTCTTCGACCCGGGGGAGGGCTCGCAGCGTCAGCTGCTGCTCGCCGGCGTCGCCAGCAGCGCCGTGCACCGGATCTGCCTGAGCCACTTCCACGGCGACCACTGCCTGGGCCTGCCCGGCGTCGTGCAGCGGCTGTCGCTGGACCGGGTCGCGCACCCCGTGCACGCCCACTACCCGGCGTCGGGGCAGCTGTTCTTCGACCGGTTGCGGCATGCCTCGGTCTTCTCGGAGGTCGCCGAGCTGGTGGCGGCACCCGTCGACCGGGACGGCGTGGTGGCGACCGGGTCGTTCGGCGTGCTCGAGGCCCGGCGGCTCGCGCACCCGGTCGAGTCCTACGGGTACCGGCTGGTCGAGCCGGACGGACGGCGGATGCTCCCGGACCTCCTCGCCCGGGCCGGCATCGCCGGTCCCGACGTCGGCCGGCTCCAGCGGGCCGGCGTGCTGGACGTCGGCGGGCGCCCGGTGCACCTGGCCGAGGTGAGCGAGCCGCGGCCGGGGCAGCGCTTCGCGTTCGTGATGGACACCCGGCTCTGCGACGGCGTGTACGCGCTGGCCGACGGGGCGGACCTGCTGGTGATCGAGTCGACCTTCCTGCACGAGGACGCCGCGCTGGCCGAGCAGTACGGGCACCTGACCGCCCGGCAGGCGGGCGCGGTGGCCGCCGAGTGCGGGGTGCGCACGCTGGTGCTCAGCCACTTCTCCCAGCGCTACCGGGACCCCGCGCGGTTCGCCGCCGAGGCGCGGGAGGAGTTCGGCGGGGACGTGGTGGTCGCCGCCGACCTGGACGTCGTCCCGGTGCCGCCGCGCCGGGTGGGCTGAGCGCGCCCGGCAGGGATCGAACCTGCGACCAAGTGCTTAGAAGGCACCTGCTCTATCCGCTGAGCTACGGGCGCTCGGGTCCGATCATGACATCGCGGGATCGGGGCGAGGTGGGAACGTTGCCGCGATGCAACGTGGCCTGGCGGTAGCGCACGGCGGCTCCGCCCGCCGGCGGCCGTCCACAGCGGGGGAGCGCGTCCACATCCGGGCCAGGGGCCTGTCCTGCGAACGGCGTCCCCGCGACGGTGGGTGCACGCCGGCGGACCGCCGGCCGCGCCGCTCCGGCGCCCCGCCTCGCCCGAGGAGCACCGTGAAGGAAACCGAGCTCACCGTCATCGGCAACGTCGTCAACTCCCCCCAGCGCAGCCGGCTGCCCAGTGGCGCCAGCGTCACGAACTTCCGGCTGGCGTCCACCTCCCGCCGGTTCGACCGGGAGAGCCAGACGTGGGCCGACCACCGCACCCTCTTCCTCGACGTCGAGTGCTGGGGTGACCTGGGTGGCAACGTGTCGCACACCCTCAGCAAGGGCGACCCGGTGATCGTGGTCGGCGAGCTGCACACCCACCGCTGGGAGTCCGAGCAGGGCCCGCGCAGCCGTTCGCAGCTGCGCGCCGAGGCGGTCGGGCCCGACCTCTCCCGCGGCGTGGCCGAGTACCGGCGGACCCCCCGCCCGGCCGCGCCGGCCGGGACGGTCGAGGACCCGCCGGCCGATCCGTACGCCGACCGGCCCACCGACTACGCGCCGGAGGACTACGACGGGGGGTCGGTGACGTTGGAGGATGAGAGCGCCGACGAGCTGGGCGACGGACGCCCGCTGGTCCCGTCGCTGACGTGAGCCTCCCGAACTGGGAGGATCGGCGCTGAGAACGCAGGTGGTGGGGCGGGCGACGGAGACCCCGGTGCCCGCCCTGCTCCCGATCGCGACCTGACGGAAGGCTCGACAGCCCAGTGGCCCAGTACATCTACTCCATGGTCCGTGCGCGCAAGGCGCACGGCGACAAGGTCATCCTCGACGACGTCACGTTGGCGTTCCTGCCCGGCGCGAAGATCGGGGTCGTCGGCCCCAACGGCGCCGGCAAGTCCACCGTCCTGAAGATCATGGCCGGCATGGAGACCGCCTCCAACGGCGAGACGGTGCTCGCCCCCGGGGCGACCGTCGGCATCCTCCAGCAGGAGCCCCCGCTCAACGAGGAGCTCGACGTGCGCGGCAACGTCGAGGAGGCGGTGAAGGACCTCCGCCGGGCGCTGACCCGCTTCGAGGAGGTCAGTGCGGCGATGGGCGAGCCCGACGCCGACTTCGACGCGCTGATGGCCGAGCAGGGCGAGCTCATGGAGGTCATCGAGAACGCCGACGGCTGGGAGCTCGACAACCGCATCGAGCAGGCCATGGACGCGCTGCGCTGCCCGCCCGGCGACGCCGACGTGAAGGTGCTCTCCGGTGGTGAGCGCCGCCGCGTGGCGCTGTGCAAGCTGCTGCTCGAGGCGCCCGACCTGCTGCTGCTCGACGAGCCCACCAACCACCTGGACGCCGAGAGCGTCGCGTGGCTGGAGCAGCACCTGGAGAAGTACGCCGGCACCGTCGTGGCCGTCACCCACGACCGGTACTTCCTGGACAACGTGGCCCAGTGGATCCTCGAGCTCGACCGCGGCCGGGCCTACCCCTACGAGGGCAACTACTCCACCTACCTCGAGACCAAGGCCAGCCGCCTGAAGGTCGAGGGGGCCAAGGACGCCAAGCGAGCCAAGCGCCTCAAGGACGAGCTGGAGTGGGTGCGCTCGGGCGCCAAGGCCCGGCAGGCGAAGAGCAAGGCCCGCCTGGCCCGGTACGAGGAGATGGCCGCGGAGGCGGACAAGTTCCGCAAGCTGGACTTCGAGGAGATCCAGATCCCGCCGGGCCCGCGGCTGGGCAGCGTCGTCGTCGAGACCGACAAGCTGGTCAAGGGCTTCGGCGACCGGGTGCTCATCGACGGGCTGTCGTTCACCCTGCCGCGCAACGGCATCGTCGGGGTCGTCGGCCCCAACGGCGTCGGCAAGACCACGCTGTTCAAGATGCTGGTCGGCGAGGAGAAGCCCGACGACGGCGAGATCAAGGTCGGCGAGACGGTCAAGCTCAGCTACGTCGAGCAGACGCGCAGCCGCATCGACCCGAACAAGTCGCTGTGGGAGGTCGTCTCCGACGGCCTGGACCACATCCAGGTGGGCAACGTCGAGATGCCCTCCCGGGCCTACGTCTCCGCGTTCGGGTTCAAGGGCCCGGACCAGCAGAAGAAGGCCGGGGTGCTCTCCGGCGGTGAGCGCAACCGGCTGAACCTGGCGCTCACCCTCAAGCAGGGCGGCAACCTGCTGCTGCTCGACGAGCCGACCAACGACCTGGACACCGAGACGCTCACCAGCCTGGAGGGCGCGCTGCTGGAGTTCCCCGGCTGCGCCGTCGTGGTCAGCCACGACCGGTGGTTCCTCGACCGCGTGGCGACGCACATCCTGGCCTACGAGGGCGACTCGAAGTGGTTCTGGTTCGAGGGCAACTTCGCCGACTACGAGAAGAACAAGGTCGAGCGGCTGGGCCCCGACGCGGCACGTCCGCACCGGGCCACCTACCGCAAGCTCACCCGCGACTGAGGAAGGTCGAGAGCCCCCTTCCTCCCCACCGCTCGGGCTCGCGTCGGGCTCCTGGAAGGGGGCCGTGGCCCCGGCACTCGCAAGCTCGCGCCGGGGCCATGCGAGGGGGCCGCTCCAGCCCCTCACCAAGGGTCGGTCCAGCACGTGACGGCGGCCGGTCGGAGCTCCTCGCTCCGGCCGGCCGTCGCCGTCGCCGTCTCCGCGGACGCGATGCGACCGGACCAGGCGGCGCTGCCCTAGGGTCCGCAGCACCGTGTCGCGCGCCGGCGACCGTGACCTCCAGCGGAGTTCCCGTGGACCTGATGCCGTTGGCACGCGCTGAACGACAGGACCTGCTCGCGCTGCTGGTAACCCTGACCCCGCAGCAGTGGCGCGCCCCGTCCCTCTGCGAGGGCTGGTCCGTCCACGACGTCGTCGCGCACGTGCTGAGCTACGAGGAGCTCTCCGCGCGTCAGCTGGCTGTCCGGTTCGCCCGGGGCCGCCTCGCCTTCGACCGGGTGAACGCCCTCGGCCTGCGCGAGTACTCCTCCCGACCCTCCGCCGAGCTGATCGAGCTGCTGCGCCGCCACCTCACACCGACCGGACTGACCGCGGGAATGCACGGGGCGATCGCCCTCACCGACGGGCTGATCCACCACCAGGACATCCGGCGGCCGCTCGGCCTGCCCCGGACCGTCCCGCCCGAGCGGCTGCGGCCGGCGCTGCGCACAGCCCTGCTGGCTCCCACGCTGCTCGGGGCGCTGCGCGTCCGCAGGGTGCGGCTGGTGGCCACCGACGTCGACTGGGCATTCGGACGTGGGCCCGAGGTCCGCGGCCCGGCGGAGGCACTGCTGATGACCGTGGCCGGACGTCGCGCAGCGCTCGGGGAGCTGTCCGGCCCCGGCTACGACCGGCTCACCCCGCGGCGCTGATCCGGGTCCCCGGACGGGGCGCTCAGCCGCTCGTGCCGAAGCGGGCGACGAACCGGGCCTGACCGCGGGTCTCCACGGCCTGCCGGCGGTAGTGGGTGCGCACGTACGCCACCGCCCGCGCCGGGGGGAGCCCGTCCAGCACGGCCAGGCAGGCCAGCGCCGTGCCGGTGCGCCCGGTGCCGCCGGCGCAGCCGACCTCCACCCGTTCGGTCACGGCCCGCTCCCACACCTCACACAGCGCGTTCCGCAGGTCGGCCGGCTCGGCGGGCAGCCGGAAGTCCCGCCAGCGCACCCAGCGGGTCTCCCACGGCACCGGGCACGGCGGGCGGCCGAGCAGGTAGGCGCCGAACTGCGGCGACGGGCCGTCGGGGAGCGCCTGCCGCAGCCCACGCCCGCGGATCCGGCGTCCCGAGGGCAGCACCAGCACCCCGGGATCGGTGCCGGCCCACGGTTCCATGACGGCACCGTAGGCGGGGGGAGGCGTCCCACGGAACCGGGGCCGTGCCCGGCGTCCGCAGGTCATGAGGCAGGGTGACCGGCGTGAGGCACACCGTCGCCGTTCCGATGCGCTGGTCGGACATGGACGCCTACCAGCACATCAACAACGTGGCCTTCCTCGGCTACTTCGAGATGGCCCGGGTCGACCTGTTCTTCGACCAGCCGACGCACGACGAGGAGACCGGGCTGCGTCGGGGGATCGTCGTCGCCAGCCACGAGATCGCCTACAAGCGGCCGGTGGTCTACGACGCCGAGCCGCTGCAGGTGCAGGTCTGGGTCTCCGGGGTGCGCGCGGCCTCGTTCACCTGCCACTACGAGCTCTTCGACCACGGCACGCTCGCCGTCACCGGCAGCACGGTGCTGGTGCCGTTCGACTTCGCGCTCAACCGGCCGCGCCGGCTCACGCCCGAGGAGAAGACCTTCCTCGCCGCCCACCACGACGACTGACGCCGCAGCCCCGCTCTCCGCGCGGAAAGCACAGCCGTCCGGTTCGCTCTTCGCGCGGCAAGGGAGGTCGGGTCAGTCGGGCAGGACGACGATGCGGGGCACCGGGCGGTCGGATCCGGTCGGGGCTCCGCGGCGGGCGGCCTCCGCGTCCTCCACCAGCCGGACGACGGCGCCCTCGGTCACCTCACCGGCGCTGAACACCGCCGCGTTGATCCCGCCCCGCGGCGCCAGCGCCTTCACCAGCCGCATCCCGGTCAGCCGCTCCAGGTGCGCGCACGGCGGGCAGCGCTTGGTGCCGAACAGCAGCACGTCGCCGACCAGGAAGTACCGCCCCACCAGCGCGGGCAGGTCGATGCCCCGGGTCACCACGTTGCGGCGCGTCCGGCCGGGGGAGAGGTCGACGCCGGCCTCCGCCGCCACCACGGCGACGTCGTCGGCGTCGATCAGCGTCACCTGCTTCTCCTGCTGCGGGTACCGCGCCCAGGTGCCCCCGCCCAGGGCGTAGCGATCGCCGGCCAGCCCGCGCCCGGGCAGCGCCGCCACCGAGGCGTGACGGACCATCGGCGCGGCCGCCGTCGGCGCCGTCCACACCTCCAGCAGCCGGCCGGTCGGCCCGGACGCAGACCGCCCCGGGCCGGCGCCTGCTGGAGGCGCCGACCCGGGGCGGTCGGGGAGCGGCTCGGTCAGTGGTTGCGGCCCGCGGCCAGCCAGGCGCCGCGGAACACCAGGGCGGCGACGCCGGCCTTGACCACGCCGCCGAGGATGAACGGGTAGAAGCCGGCCTCCAGCGCCTGAGAGGCGGTCAGTCCGGCGCTGACCGCCAGCCACGGCACGCCGACGGCGAACACCACGAGCTGCCCGGCGGCGAACAGCGGCAGTGCCTGCCAGATCTTCCGGTCCGCGCCGCGGCGGGCAGCCAGGCCGATCAGGAAGGCGGCCGGGAGGAAGCCGACGACGTAGCCGCCGGTCGCGCCGAAGACGACGTCGAAGCCGCCGCTGGCCTCGGAGTAGAAGGGCAGCCCGACCAGCGCGCACAGCATGTACAGCGCCTGCACCGAGACGCCGCGGACCGGGCCGAGCGCACCGGCGGTGAGCACGACGGCCAGCGTCTGGCCGGTGATCGGCACCGGGGACCCGGGGACCGGCACCGACACCTGCGCGAGCGCCGCGGTCAGCAGCACCCCCAGGGCGACGAGGACCACGTCGCGCGCGCGACTGGCCGGCACGAGGTCGGCGAGGACGAGGCGGCGGGACGGCAACGCGGGCATCGAGGCGGTGGCCACGGGACCTCCTGGAGCGCAGGGAGGGGCGCGATCGCCCCGGATCGGGGAGTGAGTCTGCCCTACCGCCGAGCCGGCGTCGCCGCCCGGTCAGCCAGCGGTCGGCCCCCCGGTCACGCCTGGAGCCAGACCGCCCCGTCGTTCGGGACGACGCCGTCCGTCACCGGCTCGCTGGCCAGCAGCACCTGCCCCTCCGGGAGCGGCACGGGCCCCCCGGAGAGGTTGAGCAGACAGACGAGCCCACCGGGCCGGCGGAACGCCAGGCAGCCGTCGGGGGCGGGCAGCCACGCCAGCCCGTCGCCGGTGAACGCGGGGGACCCCCGCCGCAGCCGGAGCGCCGCCCGGTACAGCGACAGCATCGAGTCCGGGTCCTGCTCCTGGGCCTGCACGGTCAGGGGCTCCCAGCCCTCCGGCATCGGCAGCCAGGTGTCCGGCGTCGAGGAGAACCCGTAGGGGGGCCGGTCGCCCGACCAGGGCACCGGCACCCGGCAGCCGTCGCGGCCCCGCTCGGTGTGCCCTGAGCGCTCCCAGATCGGGTCCTGCAGCACCTCGTCGGGTAGGTCGACGTCGGGCATGCCGAGCTCGTCGCCGTTGTAGACGTAGGCGACCCCGGGCAGCGCCAGCTGCAGCAGCGCCGCCGCCCGCGCCCGGCGGGTGCCGACCTCGCCGCCGCCGTAGCGGGTGACGTGCCGCGGCCGGTCGTGGTTGGAGAGCACCCAGCAGGCCGGCGCGGGGGTGTCGGCCACCGTCGCCAGCGAGTGCACGACCGCGCTGCGCAGCTCCGCGACGTCCCACTCGGCGGTGAGCAGCCGGAAGTTGAACGCCAGGTGCAGCTCGTCGGGGCGCAGGTACCGGGCCAGCCGCTCGTCGTCGAAGACCCACACCTCGCCGACGGCCATCCGGTCGGGGTACTGGTCCAGCACGGCCCGCACCCGCTGGTGCAGCTCGTGCACGTGCTGCTGGTCGAACCGCAGGTCACCCGGGCCGTCGTCGGCGAACAGGCCGGTGTCCTCGGCCGGCACCATGTCCGGCAGGCCCGCGGGCTTGGCCATGCCGTGCGCCACGTCGATCCGGAAGCCGTCGACCCCGCGGTCCAGCCAGAACCGCAGCGTCTCCTCCAGGTCGGCCACCACCTCGGGGTTGCCGTAGTCCAGGTCCGGCTGCTCCGGGGCGAACAGGTGCAGGTACCACTGTCCGTCGGGCACCCGGGTCCAGGCCGGGCCGCCGAAGACCGAGGGCCAGTTGTTCGGCGGCTCCGCGCCGCCGGGCCCCCGGCCGTCGCGGAAGAAGTACCGGGCCCGGGCGGGCGACCCGGGCGGGGCGGCCAGCGCCTCGGTGAACCACTCGTGGTCGTGCGAGCTGTGGTTGGGCACCAGGTCGATGGTCACCCGGATGCCGCGGGCATGGGCGTCGGCCAGCAGGGCGTCGAAGTCGGCGAGGTCGCCGAACACCGGCTCCACGTCGCGCGGGTCGGCGACGTCGTAGCCGTGGTCGTGCATCGGCGAGGGGTAGAACGGCGTGATCCACAGGGCGTCGACGCCGAGCTCTGCGAGGTGGGGCAGCCGGGACCGGATGCCGGCCAGGTCACCCACGCCGTCGCCGGTCTCGTCGGCGAAGCTGCGTACGTAGACCTGGTAGAAGACCGCCTCCCGCCACCAGTCGGCGTCGGTGCTGGGTGTTGTCGGGACGCTGGTCACCAGGCTCCTCGGTGGTCGTGGCAGGTGCGGCCCCCTCCAGAGGCTCGCGCCGAGCCTGCGAGGCGTGAGGAGGAGGGGGTCCTTACCGGTTCTGCATGCTGTGTGCCGCCATGACCAGGTAACCCCACAACGTCGCGTCCTGCTCGTCGGTGAGCTCCAGGGAGTCGACGGCGTCGCGCATGTGCCGCAGCCACGCGTCCCGGGCGGCCTCGTCGACGGCGAAGGGCGCGTGCCGCATGCGCAGCCGCGGGTGCCCGCGGTTCTCCGAGTAGGTGGTCGGCCCGCCCCAGTACTGCTCGAGGAACATCCGCAGCCGGGTCTCCGCGCCCTCCCAGTCGTCGGCGGGGTACATCGGCCGCAGCACCGGGTCCTCGCGCACCCCGGCGTAGAACCGGGCGACGAGCGCCCGGAAGGTCGGCTCGCCGCCGACCTCGTCGTAGAAGGTGCGTGCCGAGGGCAGCGACCGGCTGGTCTCGCTCATGCCGTCGATCGTCCCTCAGCGGGGTCGTCGCGGGGCACGCGGCCGGTGTCACCCCCGCCACGTCCGGGCCGGGTGCGGTGCAGCGCCACCAGCGGGGCGGCCAGGGCCAGCAGGCCGACGGCCCCCAGCAGCGCGACCACGGTGCCCGGCGCGAGCACCTCGGCGCCCAGCCCGGCCAGCACCACGCCGAGCCCCTGCACGCCGGACAGGCCGGCCACCGCGACGCCGAACGCCCGCCCGCGGTAGGCGCTCGGCACGGCCTGCACGAACGCCACGTTCAGCGGGATGCTGCTGGCCCCGCCGACCCCGGCGACGAACAGCAGCGCCAGGACGACGACGTACGCGGCCGACCCCGTGCCCAGCCACAGCGGGGTGAGGCCGGCCAGCAGCACCCCGGTCAGCGAGAGCACCAGCAGCGGCACCAGGAGCCGGTCCCGCACGTGCGGCGGGCAGAAGCGGCCCACCAGCAGCCCACCGAGGGCGGTGCCGGCCGGGTTGGCGGCCAGCAGCAGGCCCGCGGCCGCGGCGGTGCCCTGCAGTTGCAGCGCCCACGGGGTGGCGATCCCCTCCGGCGCGTTGATGAACAGTGCCCCCACCCACAGCACCGTGACGATCGCCAGCAGCCGCGGGGAGCTGGTGATGAACCGCAGGCCGCCGGCGGTGTCCCGCCAGATCGACCCGACCTCCTCCTCGGCCGCCGGCGCGGGCCGGCGCCGCAGGCCGCGGGTCAGCCAGAGCGCGGAGACGGCGAAGGTGCCCGCGTTGACCAGGAGGGCCGCCGAGGGGGACAGCGCGGTGATCAGCGCACCGCCCAGCAGGAAGCCGATCAGCTGACTGGCCTGCGACGCGACGCCGGTCAGCGAGGTGCCCACCGCGTAGCGGTCGCCCTCCAGGACGTCGGCCATCAGCGCCGAGCGGGCCGCCTCGAACGGCGGGGCGCACAACGCCACGACCAGCAGCAGGGGCAGCAGCACCGGCAACGGCGTCCCCGGGACGGCCATCGCGGCGACCAGCACGGCGCGGGCGACGTCGCTGGCGATGAGCACCCGGTGCCGCGGGAACCGGTCGGCGAGCGAGGCCAGCACCGGCCCGACCAGCACCCAGGGCAGGTAGCTGATGGCGAAGGTGATCGCCGACAGCAGCGCGGAGTCGGTGCGCTGGTAGACCAGCACGGTCAGCGCGACCCGGGCGAGTTCGTCGCCGATCGTGGACAGCGTGTAGGAGCCGAACAGCGGCCGGAACTCGGCGACCGCGAAGACCTGCCCGAAGGTGGCCGGCCGATCGGCGGGGCAGTCCCGCTCGGGACGCCGGCGGCTCAGCGGGTGCCTGCGCCCGGGCCGGCGCTCATCCCCAGCAGGGGGAGCGGGGTGCGGATGCCCTCGGCCGCGAAGCGCTCCTTGAGCCGCTGCCGCAGCTCGCGGGCGACCTGCCACTGGACGGCGTTGGTGGTGCGCACCTGCACCCGCAGGACGACGCCCTCGGTGGTGATGGACTCGACGCCGAGGGACTCCGGCTCGCCGAGGAACACCTCGGCCCACTCCTCGTCGGCGGCCATCGCGTCGGCGACCTCCTGCATCACGGCGCGGCAGCGCTCGAGGTCGGTGTCGTGCGCGACCGGCATGTCGATGACCACCTGGGCGAAGCCCTGGCTGCGGTTGCCGACCCGCAGCACCTCGCCGTTGCGGACGTACCAGACCACGCCGTTGATGTCGCGCAGCCGGGTGATCCGCAGGCCGACGGCCTCGACGGTGCCGCTGGCCTCGCCCAGGTCGACGACGTCCCCGACGCCGTACTGGTCCTCGAGGATGATCCCGATCCCGGCGATGAAGTCCTTGACCAGGTTCTGCGCGCCGAACCCGAGCGCGACGCCGATCACCCCGGCGCTGGCCAGGATCGGCGCCAGGTTGACCCCCAGCTCACCGAGCACCAGGACGACGGCGATGCCGAGCACCGCGAAGGACGCGCAGCTGCGCAGCACCGACCCGATCGCCTCGGCCCGCTGGGTCCGCCGGGCGGCGATCAGCTCCACGCCGTCGGGGTCGGCCTGCCGCGCGCGGTTGCGCCACGGCCGCAGGATCGTCGGGACGGAGCCGGTGGCGGTGCGGTCGGTCAGCCGGTGGATCGCCCGGTTGAGCAGCAGCCGGACCACGGCGGCCACCAGCACGATCAGCAGGATCCGGGCCGGCCGGCCGACGATCGTGTCGGCGTTGGCGGCCAGCCAGTCCAGCCCGGTCCACTCCCACAGGCGTGCGCAGAGCGATCCCGCGTCCTGCGCGCAGGCGGGAGCCGGTGCCCCTGCGTCGGCCGCCGTGACCGTGGGTGTGCCGTTCATCGCGGACAGTCTCGCAGGTTGGTTGTGGCCCGTCGATCACCCGGACGACATCGTTCCGTGTGTCGTCTCCGCTGGTCAGCCGCCGGTGTGCGGCTCCTGAGCCGGGGTGAGCCCGGTGTGCGCGGCCAGGAACGCCAGCTGGTCCGCGGCCAGGCCCACGGTGCGGCTCACCGCACGGGCGCCGTGCCCCACCGACAGCTCCCGCCGCAGCACGATCGGCGCCTCGGCGGTGGTGGCGTGCTGCAGCGCGGCGGCGAGCTTGCGCGCGTGCAGCGGGTCGACCCGGGTGTCGGACTCGAAGGTCGTGAAGAGCACCGCGGGGTAGGCGGTGCCCTCGACCACCCGGTGGTAGGGGGAGTAGCCCAGCAGCCAGCCCAGCTCCTCGGGGTCCGCGGCGGTGCCGTACTCGTCGTTCCAGGTGCGGCCGAGCCCGAAGAGCTCGTACCGCACCATGTCCAGCAGCGGCGCGCTGCACACGACGGCGGCGACCAGGTCCGGGTGCTGGGTCGTCATCGCACCGACCAGCAGCCCGCCGTTGGAGCCGCCCATCACGGCCAGCTGCGCCGGCGTCGTCCACCCGCTGGCGATCAGGTGCTGCGCGGCGGCGGCGAAGTCGTCGAACACGTTCTGCTTCCGCTCGCGCATCCCCGCGCGGTGCCACTCCTCGCCGTGCTCGGAGCCGCCGCGCAGGTTCGCCACCACCCACACGCCGCCGGCCGCGACCCAGGACAGCGCCTGCGCGCTGTAGGCGGGGGTGAGCGAGACGTTGAAGCCGCCGTAGCCGTAGAGGACCGTCGGTCGCGGGGAGTCCGGCGTCCCCGTCCCCGAGAGCACGAACAGGTGCACGGGGGTGCCGTCGGCCGACGTCGCGTGGGTCTCCACCACGCGCACGTCGGGCACCGAGCCGGCGACCGGCGCCTGCTCGTGCGTCGTCAGGGCGGCCGGGTCGGCGGCGTCCCAGCGGAGCACCGAGGGCGGGGTGGCGAAGTCGGTGAAGCCGACCCACGCCGTCGTCCCGCCCTCCGGGGGAGCGCTCACGCCGGAGACGCTGCCCGGGCGCAGGTCGGTCACCTCGGCCAGCCGGCCCGACCCGTCGCCGGCCCACAGCGAGAGCCGGTCGGTGGCGTCCACGGCGTGCACCGCGAGCGCCCGCAGGTCGCCGTCCGGACCGTCGACGAGCGCGACGTCGGAGAGCACGCCGTCGTCGGCCTGGCCGATGACCTCGGTCCACGCCTCCGGGGCCCAGGTCTCCGGGTTCGCCGGGTCGGCGACGGCGAGCCGGCCGCGCGGGGCGTCCCGGTCCGAGTGGAGCCACAGCCGGCCGTCGCGGGCCACCCAGGCGGTCAACTGCGCGTCGATCCCCACCTGCAGCGGGCGCAGGCGGCCGTCGCCGGCGAGGTCGGCCAGCCACACGTCGTCCCGTGGTGCGGTGCCCACCGAGGCGGAGACGACCAGCCAGCGGCCGTCGGCGCTGGTGCGCGCGCCGAAGTAGGTCGAGGGGTCGCTGCCCTCGCCGTGCACCAGGACGTCGGTGTCCGGGTCGGTGCCCACCCGGTGGCGCCACACCCGGCGGTGGAACTGCTCCTCACCCGCGGGCACCAGCTCGGGGGCCAGCCGGCGGACGTAGTAGAGCTCCTCGCCGCCGGGCAGCCAGCCGACGGGGGAGTAGCGGCAGCGGTCGATCGGGCCCTCGAGCACCTCCCCGGTGGCGACGTCCAGGACGAACAGCTGCGACTCCTCGTCGCCACCGACGGAGACCTGGTAGGCGAGCCGGTCGCCCTCCCAGGACGGTGACCAGGCGTCCAGCGTGGTCGTGCCGGCCGGGTCCAGCGCCGTCGGGTCGACCAGCACCCGCACGCTGCCGTCGGGCTCGGTGACCCGCAGGACCGCGTGCTCCTGGCCGGGGTCGCGCCGGGTGGAGAACGCCCGGCCGCGGCGCCACACCGGGATGCCCACCGCGCCGGCGTGCACCAGCTGGGCCAGTCGATCGGCGAAGGCCGGGCGCCCGGGGAGGCTGCCGAGCAGCTGTGCGGCGAGCTCGTCCTGGGCTGCGGCCCAGGTGGCGGTGCGGTCGTCGGCGGGGTCCTCCAGCCACCGGTAGGGGTCGGCGACCCGGTGACCGTGCAGGTCCTCGACCAGGTCCAGGCGGGGGGCATCGGGGTAGCGCACGCGGCGACGGTAACCGCCCGGACGGCGGCCCCCGAGGGGTCGCTGCCCGTTATCACACGTCGACAGGGCACTATGAGGCGACCCAGGGCCTCTCGAAGCCGTCGGGAGCCCGGGGCCCTCGGAGGTGTCCCGTGTCGATCACCGCACTCGGGTCGTCGTCCGCGCCCGCACCGAAGGGCCCGGCCACCGACCCCCTCCCCGGTCCGCGCGCGCCCGTCCCGGCGCAGGTCACGACCACCGCCACCCTGCTGCTGAACGCCACCTACGAGCCGTTGTGCGTGGTCTCCAGCCGCCGCGCGATCGTGCTCGTGCTGACGGCCAAGGCAGAGCCCGTGGACGTCACCGAGGACCTCGTCCACGCCGAGCGGCTGGCCGTCGCCGTCCCGGTCGTCGTCCGGCTGACCCGCTACGTGCGGGTGCCCTACCCGGTGCAGGTGCCGCTGTCGCGCCGTGCGGTGTTCACCCGCGACGGCTCGATCTGCGTCTACTGCGGTGGGTCGGCCACCAGCATCGACCACGTGGTGCCGCGCAGCCGGGGCGGCACCCACACCTGGGACAACGTGGTCGCCGCGTGCCGCCGGTGCAACCACACCAAGGCCGACCGGTCGCTGGCCGAGCTGGGGTGGACGCTGCCCTACCCGCCGGGGGCGCCCAGCGGCGCGGCCTGGCGGCTGCTCGGACACCGCACGGTCGACCCGCGCTGGCGCACCTGGTTGGGCATGGCGGAGTCCGTCAGCGCGTGACAGCCGGTGAGCCCTTTTGGCGAGATCGGGCGCCGATCGGGTTCTGGGTAGTCGAGGGGTGCCAGTTCTGTGAGCGACCGGCGACGGTGGTACATAAGAAACTGACGAGTTCCTTTCGCTTCTTCGCCACTGTGGTCACAGCCGCCCCAGTTGGCGAGTCAGGTGCGTGCCCGGGCCGGCCCGCGCCCGTACGTTCCGCCGGACAGCGTCGCCCGGGCGCTGCCGTCGCGGAAGGTGCTCCCATGTCCACCCTCACGTCCCGCAGGTCGCTCCAGCGCCTCGGTCTCCTCGGCGCCGCGTCCGCGTCCCTCGTCGTCGGGATCGCTCCCGCCGCGAGCGCGGCGACGGACGTCCGCATCCCGCTCGCCCCGCCGGAGGTCGCGATCGGTGGCTTCCCGATCGAGAACTTCGCGGGCGTCATGGACCCGATGGACGACGCCGCCACCCGGGCGGCTCTGCAGACCGAGTACGGCGACGCGCTGACCATCACGCTCCCGGCCCAGCTGACCACCACCGGAGCCGTCGTCGAGCTGGTCTTCGACAACGACGGCGACGGCACGCCCGAGAAGACCTACACCACGGACCCCGCGGGCGCCGACCCGCTGTCCGTCACCGGCCTGGGCACCCAGGTCCTGACGGTCACCCTGCCGGCCGACGACGGCGTCAACGGCCCCGTCGCCGAGCTGATGGTCGCCGACCTGAGCACCGGGCTGAGCGGGAACTTCATCATCGACCCGCTCAGCTACCTGCTGACCCTCGACGGCGTGGGTACGGCCCCGCTCGACCTCGAGCCGGCGCTGCTGGCGATCTCGCAGGTGCCCTGTGAGCTCAGCTCGGCCACCGTCTGCCCGTTCCCGACCCCGGTGACCTCGGGCTCGACGGCCACCCTCGAGCTGCCCACTCCCTCGCTGCTGCGCGACCTCGGGCTCACCGACCTGACCGGCACCGAGGTCGGCCTCCAGCCGCTGGACGCCGCCGGCCTGCCGACGGGCACCGCCGTGGCGCTCCCCACGACGATCAGCGGGTCGACCGCGACGTTCGTCGTCCCGGCCGACGCCGCCGCCGGCTCCTACGCGCTCGCGATCCTGTCGCCCTTCGGCACCTCGGCCTCGCTCGTCGCCGTCCAGCTCGAGGTCGTCGCTCCGGACGTCGTCGCCGCGCCGGTCGCGCCGACCGAGCCGGCCGCACCGACCGCCGTCAACGCCGGGCTGCAGTCCAACACCGGGGTCGAGGTCGTCGAGACCGGCTCCACCGGCACCGCTGCGGTCGCTGCGGGCGCCGGGCTGCTGCTCCTCGCGGGTGCCGGCGGCGTCGCCGTCGCCCGCAACCGTCGCCGTTCCACCGTCGAGGGCGGGACGTGCGGCGCCTGATCCAGCCGGGCCGGCGCGCCTCCGCGGTCGTGGCGGTCGCCGCCGTCGCGACCGCGGGGAGCGCGCTGCTCAGCGTCGGCCTGACCGGCGGTGGGCACGCCGTCGCGGCCACCGGGTCCTCGGACCCGGTGGCCGCGGCCACGCCCACGGCGGCGCCCCTGGCCGAGGAGGCCCAGCCGACGCTGCCCCCGGAGGGCGTGGTGCTGCCCACGCCGTCCTCGGACGTGCACGTGGTCATCGACGGGCTGGACCTGGACCTGCCGGTGCTGCCGCTGACCCCCCGCGGCGGGGTGATCAACCCGCCGACGCTCACCGCCGCCTACTGGATCGAGCCCTACGGCGACCCGGTCGGATCGGCCGAGCAGGCGGACAACACCCTCTACCTGGCCGCCCACTCGACCGGCACCGGGGACTACGGGTTCGACCCGCTGATGGAGTCCGGTGGCGGGGGCAGCACCCTCGGACCGGGCGACGTCGTGGAGGTCAGCACCCCGACGGGCCAGGTCAGCTACACCGTGCAGCGCACGCAGCGGTACGCCAAGGGGGAACTGCCGGCGGCGACCGAGGTGTGGGAGGCCTCGCCCGGGCGGCTGGTGCTCATCACCTGCTTCCAGCGCGGCGGCGGCCGGTCCTCGACCGAGAACCTCGTGGTCTTCGCCGAGTCCTGACCAGCCGGGTGCCGACCAGCCGGGTCCTGATCAGGTGACCCGACTGCGCTGGGTCGGGTAGCCGGCGTGCGCGCCCGTGGCGAGCACGGTGCGCAGCCGGTCCATCGCGTCCCAGACGTCGACGAACCGGGTGTAGAGCGGCGCGGGCCCCAGCCGCAGCCGGTCCGGGGTCCGGAAGTCCGGGACGACGCCGCGGTCGATCAGCGCCTGGGTGAGCTGCCAGGCGGCCGGGTGGGCGAGGCTGACGTGCGCGCCCCGGCGAGCGGCATCCCGCGGGCTGGCCACGGCGACGCCGTGCCCGGCGAGCCAGGAGTCGGCCAGCGCGACCACCAGGTCGGTGAGCGCCCGGCCCTTCGCCGCGATGCGGTCCACACCGGCCTCGGCGGTGATCCGGGCGCCGACCTCCGCCGCGGCCATCGCGATCACCGGGGGCGTGCCGACGGCGAAGCGGTCGATGCCGTCGGCCGGGTCGTAGGCGGGGCCCATGGCGAACTGGTCCCGAGCCCCGAACCACCCCCAGATCGGCTGGCGCAGCTGCTCCTGCAGCTCGCGCCGCACGTAGAGGAACGCCGGGGCGCCCGGGCCGCCGTTGAGGTGCTTGTAGGTGCAGCCGACGGCGAGGTCGGCGCCGGCCGCGGTCAGGTCGGCCGGTACCGCACCGGCGCCGTGGCTGAGGTCCCACAGCACCAGGGCGCCCGCGTCCCGCGCCAGCCCGGTGACCTCCGCGATGTCGACCAGGGCACCGGAGCGGTACGCCACCTGGGACAGCACCACCACCGCCACCCGCTCGTCGAGCGCCGCGGCCAGCACGTCCAGGTCCAGCCCCTCGTCGATGTGCGCCCCGACCTCCCGGACGGTCATCCCGCGCTGCCCGGCGACCCCGGCGACGACGTACCGGTCGGTGGGGAAGTCGTCGGCGCAGCAGACCAGCACGTCGCGCCCGGGGCGAGCGTCGACGGCGGCGACCAGCAGCTTGTAGAGGTCGACGCTGGTGGTGTCCGAGATCAGCACCTCACCGGGTCGGGCACCCAGCACCCCGGTGGCCAGCAGGTCGCCGATCCGGCGGGCCTGCCCGATCCAGCCGGCCCACGAGCCGACCAGGCCGGCGCCCCACTCCTGCTCGACCACGCGGGCGACGGCGGCCGGGGTCTCCCGCGGCAACCGGCCCAGGGAGTTGCCGTCGAGGTACAGCAGGCGGTCGGCACCCCCGTCGCCGTCGCCGTCGCCGGTGCCGGCGAAACGGGCGCGGAAGCCGGCCAGGGGATCGGCGGCGTCGGCCGCGGCAGCCGCGGCGCGGGAGAGGTCCACGGCCCGATCCTGCCCCGGGTTGGCTAGCGTCCGGCCGTGACCTCCGCGCGCGGGACGCAGCTGCACGACCTCACGGCCCTGGAGCAGGCGGCCGCCGTCCGGGCCCGGGAGGTGAGCCCCACCGAGCTGGTCGACGCCGCGCTGGCCCGGGTCGAGGCGCTCGACCCCGGGCTCGGCGCCTTCATCACGGTCACCCCCGACCGGGCCCGGGCGGCCGCGGCCGCCGCCGACCGGGCGGTGCTGGCCGGCGCCGAGCTGTCACCGCTGTTCGGCGTCCCCACCGCGATCAAGGACCTGGCCAACACCGCCGGCGTGCGCACCACCTTCGGATCCGCGCTGCTGGCCGACTTCGTGCCCGACGTCGACGACGCCGTGGTCACCGCACTGTCCGCCGCGGGCACGATCAGCCTCGGCAAGACCAGCACGCCGGAGTTCGGCTTCCCCTGCTACACCGACAACGACCTGGTCGGGCCGGCCCGCTGCCCCTGGGACCCCGCGCTGCTGGCCGGCGGCTCCAGCGGCGGCGCCGCGGTGGCGGTCGCGGCCGGGATGGTGCCGTTCGCGCACGGCTCGGACGGCGGTGGCTCGATCCGCATCCCGGCCGGCATCAACGGGCTGGTGGGGGTCAAGCCCAGCCGCGGCCGGGTGAGCAACGCCCCGCTGGGCAGCGAGGTGACCGGGCTGGGCGTGCAGGGTCCGCTGGCCCGCACGGTCCGCGACGCCGCCGCGGTGCTCGACGCGATCGCCGGCCCGGTGCCCGGTGACCCGTACTGGGCGCCGCCGCTGCCGCCGGGGGAGACCTTCCTCGGTGCGGCCGAGCGCCCGCCGGGGCGGCTGCGGATCGGCCGGTACCTGGACTCGGGCATGCCCGGCGCCGACCTGGACCCGCAGGTGCGCGCCGCGTTCGAGGACGCCTCCTCGCTGCTGGCCGGGCTGGGCCACGAGGTCGAGGACCTGCCCGCGCCACCGCTGACCGAGGGGGTCTTCCCCGCCTTCGAGGTGGTGTGGGCGCTGTCGGCCACCACCCTGCCGGTGGCCGAGGCCCAGGTGCACCGGCTGCGCCCGCTGACCCGCTTCCTCCGCGAGCGCGGCCTGGCCCTGTCGGCCCGCGACGCGATGGAGGCGATGTTCACCCTCCGCGTCTTCGCCCGCCGCTTCGTCCAGGCGACCAGCGGCTTCGACGTCCTGCTGGCCCCGGTCTGCACCCTGCCGCCCCGGCCGGTGGGCTGGTTCGACGGCCCCGCCGACGGGCTGGACCCCGGCGAGGCGGACTTCGAGCGGCAGAAGCGCTACGCCGCGTTCCCCGCCGTCTACAACGTGACCGGGCAGCCGGCGCTGAGCGTGCCGCTGTGGTGGACCCCCGAGGGGCTGCCCATCGGCACGATGCTGGTCGGCCGCCCGGCGGAGGAGACGACGCTGCTGTCGCTGGCCGCCCAGCTGGAGGAGGCCCGGCCCTGGGCGCACCGACACCCGGCCACCTGGTGACCGCGCGGCTGCCGGGCCGCTGACCCGGGCTCCCGGTAGATTGGCGCCATGCCCTGGTACGAGACCGTGTTGATCTATGCGGCCATCCCGCTGGTGGTGTACCTGCTGTTCTGGGCGGTGACCACCCTCCCCGGCCGCGGCAAGGACCGGACGCGGTACAAGCCCGGTCAGCCCTGGGACCACGAGCCCGTCTGGTACGAGCCGCACCCCGATGTCCCCGGCGTCCACGGTGGGCACGGCGACGACGACCAGGCCGACCACGGCAGCGCCGGCGACCACGGCCGGCGCGGGCTGGGGGCGACCGCTGCGGCGCTGGCCATCGGTCAGCACCCGCACGAGACGCCCGTTCCGCAGCGCACGGCTGCCGGCGGCGCCCGGGGCACCTGGTGATCCCGGCCGTGCCGCTGTCCCACCCCATCCGCCGTCCCCTGCCGACCGGAGGCACCCGCTGATGTCGACGCAGCACCTCGACGCCGGCCCCAGCGCCAGCCAGGACACGATCAACACCGCGGTGGCCGAGCCGGGCCCCGGCCCGTTCAGCTACGCCGACCTGGCCCGGCTGGACGAGGCGCTCACCATGTCCTCCCGGGAGACCGGGCTGCGGTTCACGCTGTACGTCGGTGACCTGGGCAGTGACACCCGCAGCACCGCTGAGAGCCTGCACGCCCGCGCGGGTGGGGACACCTCGATCGGGGTGCTGGTCGCGCTCTCGCCCGGGCAGCGGGTGGTGGAGATCGTGACCGGGTCGGCGGCGGCCCGCCGGCTGCCGGACCGCGCCTGCGCGCTGGCCGTGCTGGCGATGACCAACCGACTGGGCTCCGGTGACCTGACGGGCGCGATCGTCAACGGGCTGCGGCAGATGTCCGACGCGGCCGGCCACCCGCACCGCCGCCGCAGCGACGACGTCCCGCGGGGCATCGCCACCACCCACTGACGAAGGACCCTGCTGCCCCCACGCCTCGCAGGTTCGGCGCGGGGCGCTGCAGCAGGGCCGTTCCATCACCTCACCTCCAGCGGCCCAGAACTCCTCGAGTTCTGGGCCGCTGGCGTCAGGTCCCGTCCCGAGGCTCGGCCCGAGCGTGCGAGGGCTGAGGAGGACGGGGCCCTCTTTCAGCCGGCGGCGGCGTCGCGGGCGCGGGCCCGCAGCGCGCGGGCCACGCCGTCCCGGCCCTCGCTGACCAGCCGGCGCAGCGCGGCCGGGTGGCCGGGGTCGGCCAGCCACTGGTCGGCGGCGGCCACCGTCTGCTCCTGGATCACCTTCGGGAAGAGGTACTCGACCGCGTTCTTGGCGATCTCGCCCGGCCGGCGGTCCCAGACGCCCCGGATGTCGGCGAAGTAGCGCTCGACGTAGGGGCGGGTGAGCTCCTGCTGGGCCGGGTGCCAGAAGCCGGCGACCATCGCCTCGTGCACCGCGTTGGGGATCGACTCGTCGGTGAACGCACGCTCCCAGGTCTCGGCCTTGGACTCGGCCGTGGGCCGCAGCGCCCGGGCGGTGGCGGCCCGCCGGACACCGGTCGCGGTCGCGTCACGCGCGGCCTCCGCGTCGATCTCGGCGTCGCCCGCGGCGCCCATCGCGACCAGCCCGTGCAGGAACGCCCACCGGGCGTCGGCGTCGACCGCCAGACCCTCGACCACCCGCGAACCGTCGAGCAGCCCGCGCAGCGCGGCGGCGTGCTCCTCGGTGCGGGCGGCGGCAGCGAGCGTGCGCGACCACTGCAGCTGCGCGTCGCTGCCGGGTGCGGCACTGCCGAGCGACGCCAGCGCCTTGTCGCCCAGCTGCGCCCAGCCGGTCGGCGCCCAGGCCGGGTCGGCGTAGGAGGCCAGCGCGGTCTGCACCCGGGCCAGCAGCGACTGCACGACGCTGATCTCGGTCTCGGCGTCGACCCCGGCCAGCACCAGCTGCACCCAGTCACGCGCCGGGGTCTCCGCGTCGCGGGTCATGTCCCACGCCGCCGACCAGCACAGCGCACGGGCCAGCGGGTCGGGGATGGCGCCGATCTGCTCGCGCAGGGTGGCGAGCGAGCCCGCGTCCAGGCGGAGCTTGGCGTAGGTGAGGTCGTCGTCGTTGACCAGCACCAGGTCCGCGGCCGGGTGGCCGACCAGCTCGGGCACCTCGGTGCGGGCGCCGTCGACGTCCAGTTCGACCCGGTGCGAGCGGGTGAGCCCGTCGGGGCCGCTGGTGTACAGCCCGACCGCCAGGCGGTGCCGGCGCAGCACCGGGTGCTCGGGCACCGCGGTCTGCTCGATGGCGAACGCGGAGTACCGGCCGGAGTCGTCGAGGGTGAACACCGGACGCAGGGTGTTCACCTGGCTGGTCTGCAGCCACTGCGCCGACCAGTCGGACAGGTCGCGGCCCGAGGCCTCGGAGAGCTCGCTGAGCAGGTCGTCGAGGGTGGTGTTGCCGTACTCGTGCTTGCGGAAGTACCGGCGCACCCCGGCCAGGAAGTCGTCCTGCCCGACGTAGGCCACCAGCTGCTTGAGCACCGAGGCGCCCTTGGCGTAGGTGATGCCGTCGAAGTTCACCTCGACCGCGGCGACGTCGACCATGTCCGCGGCGATCGGGTGGGTGGAGGGCAGCTGGTCCTGCGCGTAGGCCCAGGACTTCTCGGTGTTGGCGAACGTCGTCCACGCGGTCGTGTACTCGGTGGCCTCGGCCTGGCAGAGCGTGGAGATGTAGGTGGCGAAGGACTCGTTGAGCCACAGGTCGTCCCACCAGCGCATGGTGACCAGGTCGCCGAACCACATGTGCGCCAGCTCGTGCAGGATCGTCTCGGCCCGCCGCTCGTAGCGGGCGCGGCTGGTCTTGGACCGGAAGACGTAGTCCTCCAGGAAGGTCACGCAGCCGGCGTTCTCCATCGCCCCGGCGTTGAACTCCGGCACGAAGAGCTGGTCGTACTTGTCGAACGGGTACGGGTAGTCGAACACCCGGTGGTAGAAGTCGAAGCCGGCCTTGGTGACGGCGAAGATCGCGTCGGCGTCCAGGTGCTGGGCCAGCGAGGCCCGGCAGTAGACGCCCAGCGGGATGCCGTCGTGCAGGTCGGTGACCCGGGCGTAGGGGCCGGCCACCAGGGCCACCAGGTAGGTGGAGATCCGCTTGGTCGGGGTGAAGTGCACCAGCTGGGAGCCGCCCTCGCCCGCCTCGATCGTGCGGTCGCCGGTGTTGCTGACGACCTGCCAGTCGAACGGCGCCGTGACGTGCACGGTGAAGGACGCCTTCAGGTCGGGCTGGTCGAAGCAGGTGAACATCCGCTTCGCCTCGGCCGGCTCGAAGTGCGAGTACAGGTAGACCTGCCCGTCCTCCGGGTCGACGAAGCGGTGCAGGCCCTCCCCGGAGCGGGAGTAGCGGCAGTCGGCGTCGACGACCAGTTCGTTGGACTCGGCCAGGCCGGGCAGCGGGAGGCCGCCCTCGGGCGTGTAGGTGCTCACGTCGAGCTCGACACCGTTGAGGGTGGCCGAGCGGACCCGGTCGGCGACCAGGTCGACGAAGGTGTCGGCGCCGGGTGTCCGGGCGGAGAACTGGATGGTGGTGACCGAGCGGAAGGTCTCCTCGCCCGGGCGGCCGGCGCCGTCGGTCACGTCGAGGGCCAGGTCGTAGCTGGAGACCGACAGCAGCGCGGCGCGGGCCGCGGCGTCGTCACGAGTCAGGTTGGGAACTGCCACGCCCCGGAGCTTCCCACGGGGCACCGACGGTTCGCGTCGGGGTGCCCGTGGGAACAAGGCGACCGCGGCCTGACTTGCTGGCGCGCGGAGGACCCCGCCACGTGGCGGGGTCGACAGACGACCGGAGGGACCCCCACCGATGACCGAGGCAGTGCAGAGCGCCCCCGTGAAGGCCCGCGTCGACTTCTGGTTCGACCCGCTGTGCCCCTGGGCGTGGCTGACCAGCCGCTGGGTGCTGGAGGCGGCCAAGGTCCGCGACATCGACCTGCACTGGCACGTCATGTCCCTGTCGGTGCTCAACCGCGGCCGGGACCTGCCCGAGGAGTACCGGGACGTGATGGCCAAGGCGATCGGCCCGGTCCGGGTGCTGGTCGCCGCCGCGCAGCAGCACGGCGAGGGGGTCCTGGCCGACCTCTACACGGCGATGGGCACGTTGCGGCACCACGACGGCCTGGAGATCGAGGACGTGATCGCCCCGGCCCTGGAACGGGTCTGCCTGCCGGCCGAGCTGGCCGAGGCGGCCGGGTCCACCGAGTACGACGAGGCCCTGGAGCAGAGCCACCACGCCGGCATGGACCCGGTCGGGGAGGACGTCGGCACCCCGGTCATGCACATCGACGGGGTCGCCTTCTTCGGCCCGGTGATCAGCAAGGTGCCCACCGGTGAGGACGCCGGCAAGGCCTTCGACGGCGCCGTCCTGCTGGCCAACCTGCCCGACTTCTGGGAGCTCAAGCGCACCCGCACCGCCGGCCCGGACATGTCCTCGGTGCCCGCTGACGCCCTGGAGCTGCGCGGCACCCGGTGATGGAGGACGCCCGCCCAGGGCCGTGACGGACGAGGTGCGGCATCCTGGGCCGATGGCGCACCCCGTCCGTCAGCGGATCTTCATCACCGGTGCCAGTGCGGGCCTCGGCCAGGGCATGGCCCGGGAGTTCGCCGCCCGCGGCCGGGACCTGGTGCTGGTCGCCCGCCGGCTCGACCGGCTCACGGAGCTGCGTGACGAGCTGGCGGCGCAGCACCCGGGCATCCGGGTGGTGGTCGGGGAGCTGGACGTCGACGACCACGAGGCGGTGGCCGCCGTCGTCCCCGCCCTGGCCGCGGAGCTGGGCGGGATCGACCGGTTCATCGCCAACGCCGGGCTGGGGAAGGGCGTTCCGGTGGGCACCGGCGGCGCCCGGCCCAACCGGCAGGTGCTGGTCACCAACGTGCTCGGCACGCACGCCTCCTGCGAGGCGGCCGTCGCGCTGTTCCGCGCCCAGGGCGCCGGGCACCTGGTGGTGATCTCCTCGGTCGCCGGGGTGCGGGGGATGGGGGGCAGCCGGACGGCGTACGCGACCTCCAAAGCCGCCGACGCCGTGCTCGCCGAGGGCATCCGGGCGGACCTGCTGGGCGACCGGCGCACCCGCGGCATCCGGGTCAGCACCATCCACCCCGGGTTCATCGAGACCGACATCAACGTCGGCCGCCGCGGCCCCTTCACCGTCGACCTCGCCACCGGCGTCACCGCACTGACCGCGGCGATCGAGCGGGAGCCGGTGCGCGCCTACGTGCCCGAGTGGCCGTGGCGCCCGATCGCCGGCCTGCTGCGCGTGCTGCCGCTGCCGCTGGTCCGCCGGCTCGCCTAGAGCCGGGAGCGGGCGGCGTCCCGGGTGGCCTGGTCGAAGGGCGCGTCGCCCGCCGGGTCGGTGAGCCAGTCGGCCAGGCGGGCGATCTCGTCGCGCTGGCCGGCGACGAAGCCGGCGTCGACGACCGCACCGTGCCCGGGCACCACCGGGCCGTGGACCAGTCCGAGCAGCGCGTCCAGGGTGGCCGCCCACTCCAGCGGGAAGGCGTCCTCCATCGCCGGCGGCCCCCCCTCCTCGACCAGGTCACCGGCGAACAGCACGTCGCCCACGGCGACGACGAGGTCGCCGTCGGTGTGTCCCCGGCCCAGGTGCCGCAGCGTCACCGGCCGGCCGCCGACGTCGAGCACGGCGACGTCGTCCACCAGGTTGTCCGGCACGTCGATCGGGGCGATCGCCACCAGCTCGGCCGCCGGGTCGCCGTCCGCCCGGAGCCCGGCGACGACGGAGGCGCGCTGGGCCTCGCCGGTGGACGCCAACCCCTCGGCGCAGCGCCGGTGCCCCCACACGGCCGCGGGGCGGAACGCGGCGTTGCCGAAGCAGTGGTCGTAGTGGTCGTGGGTGTTGACGACCGTCCACGGGTGCGGGGTCACCGCCCGCACCGCCTCGGCGAGGGCGCGGCCCTCGCCCAGGTGGCAGCGGGTGTCGATCACCAGGCAGGCGCCGTCCCCGACCACCAGCCCGCAGTTGAGGTCCAGGTCGGTGTGCCGCCGGACGAACACGCCGTCGCCGACCTCGCGCCACCCCGCCGTCCCGGCCGCCGCCATCGCCGTCCCTCAGCGGGCCGTGGGCGGGACGGGGGCGTCGGGGGAGGGCCCGGTCAGGCGGACGGCCACCAGCGCCACGTCGTCGTCCGGACGGCCGGCGACCAGCCGGTCGACGACGCCGTCGCACAGCTCCGGCAGCGGCAGCGCGGCGAACTCCGTCAGCGCCGCCCGCAGCCGGGCCACGCCGGCGTCGAGGTCGGTGCGCCGGTCCTCGACCAGCCCGTCGGTGAAGAAGAAGACCGTCGCGCCGCGTTCCAGCGTGAGCACCGACTCCCGCCGGGGGGCGTGGGCGTCCACGCCGAGCAGCAGGTCGGCCCGCCAGTCGCCGAGCACGACGACCGAGCCGTCGGGGTGGATCGCCATCGGGGGCAGGTGCCCGGCGTTCGACCACCGGAGCCGGACGCCGCCCCGGCCCCGCTCCCCGTCGTCCTGCTCGAACCGGGCGACCGCTGCGGTCGCCAGGGCGCGCAACCGCAGCACCGCCATCGCCCGGTCCAGGCCGGCGAGCACCTCGGCGGGGCCGCCGTCGCTGTGGGTCGCGATGCCGCGGAGCAGACTGCGCAGCTGGCCCATCGCCGCGGCGGCCTGCACGTCGTGGCCGACCACGTCACCGATGACCAGCATCGTCGTCCCGCTGGGCTGGACGAACGCGTCGTACCAGTCGCCGCCGACCTGGGCCGCCTCCACGGCGGGCAGGTAGCGGACCGCGATCTCGGCGTGCTCCGGTTCCGGCGGCTCGGTGAGCAGGCTGCGCTGCAGCCCCTCGGCCAGCTGGGCCTGCTCGGTGAAGAGCCGGGCGTTCTCGACCGCGGTGCCGGCCCGGCCGGCGACGTCGGCGGCGGCGCTCAGCTCGCGCGGTGTCCAGCCCGGCCGGCCGGCGTCCCGGTAGAGGCTGAGCAGGCCGACGACCCGGCCGCCGGACATCAGCGGCACCGAGGCCACCCAGCCCGGGGCGAGCTCGGTGACCAGCCGACGGGCGGTGGGGGCGGTGACCAGCCGGGCCACCAGCTCGGCGATCGACTCGGCGCGGCCGTCCCCGACGGTGATGACCTCCCCGGTGGCCAGCGCCTGGTGGGCCGGCGCGTCCGGCGCGATCGCCGCGACCCGGTGCCGGGCGTAGCGCGCGGCGACCCGCTCCAGCCGCGGGTCGCGGTGCGCGACCGCGAGGTCCTGCAGCTGGCCGCCGGGGGTCCGGGAGCTGACGATGCACCAGTCGGCCAGCCGGGGGACCAGCAGCCGGGCCAGCCGGTGGACGGCCTCGTCGACGTCCAGGGTCGCGCTGAGCGCGGCGGAGGTCTCGGTGAGCAGGTCCAGCAGCGCCTGCGCCTCGTCGGCGGTGGCGGCCGGCTGCTCGCCGCCGAGCCGCTTGCCCTCGGTCACGTCGGCGAACGACACGTCGAGCCCGTCGGGCACCGGGCCCACGTCCAGGCGGTACCACATGTCCTGCGGCGGGTAGTACTGCTCGAACAGCACCCGCTCGCCCGCGGACATGGCGTGCCGGTAGGCGCGCTCCAGCTCGGTGCCGAGGGTGGCCGGGAAGACCTCCCACTGGGTGCGTCCCAGCAGCTGGCTCCGCGGCACCTCGACCAGCTTCTCCGCGGCGGCGTTCGCGTAGACGAAGCGGAAGTCGCGGTCGAAGCAGACCAGGGCGGTGTCCGTGGTCTCCGCCCAGCGCTGGGCCCGGGTCACGTCCTCCTGCTCCGCTGCCACGCCCACCCCCGTTCCGTCGCCACCGCTGCGCCGGTCCCGATCATGGCCGATCGCGGCCCGCACCGGGGGGAGGGCGTCCCCGTCACCAGCAGATCCGCATCGGACGACCGCGTGTGTCCCGCGACCCGTCGCCCACGCACTCGGCGGTGCCGGCGGCGATCCGCCGGGCCGACCAAGCGGCGGCGCAGGCGTCCAGCGCGTCGACCACCGGGACGCCGGCCGGCGCGTCGGCCAGCGCCTCCTCGACGTCCATCACCGCACGCAGGGCGCGCAGGCGCTGCACCGTGCCGCGTGCGGTGCCCTTGCGGTCGACGACCCCGCCGAGGCCGCACCGGAACGCCAGCTCGGGGTGCACCTCGACCACCTGGTCGGCCGACGGCTCGCCGAGGGCGTCGTCCAGGGCACGGATGGAGCGGACCAGCTGGAAGCTCTGCGCCGACGGCGCGCGTCGGCCGTCGGTGGCCGCCCGGGACAGCCGCCGGGCCTCCGCGTAGTCGTCGGTGGCCAGCACCGCACGCACCGGGGCGGGGAACACCGAACTCGCAGCGGCGGTGGCCCGAAGCAGGTCGCGGGCCGCCAGGTCACACGCCCGGACGCCGTCCTCGGACAGCCCGATCGGCATGTCGACGGCCACCACCGCGACGCCCGGCACGGCCAGCACCGCCGCCGCGTCGTCCAGCACCTGCAGCTCCACCGTGCGCCCCTCGAACAGCGCGCCGACCCACTTCCCGCGCCAGCCGTCGACCCCGAGCACCGCCACCCGGCCAGCCTTCCAGCGGTGCTGAGAAGATCGGTGCATGCGCGTCTTCCTGGGCACCGACCACGCCGGTCTCGAACTGAAGTCCCACCTGATGCAGGTGCTGGCCGACGAGGGCTTCGAGCCCGTCGACTGCGGGGCCTTCGACTACGACCCGCAGGACGACTACCCGCCGTTCTGCTTCGAGGTGGGGGAGCGGGTCGTCACCGAGCCGGGCGCGCTCGGCGTGGTGATCGGGGGCTCGGGCAACGGCGAGCAGATCGCGGCGAACAAGGTGCCCGGGGTCCGGGCGGCGCTGGTGTGGAACGACAGCACCGCGAAGCTCGCCCGCCAGCACAACGACGCCAACGTGGTCTCGGTCGGCGGCCGGCAGCACACCGTCGAGGAGGCCACCGCGCTCGTGCTGACCTTCCTGCGCGAGCCGTTCAGCGGCGAGGAGCGGCACGCCCGCCGGATCGCGCTGCTGGCCGACTACGAGCGGGACCGGCACCGCCCGGCCGGCGGGCTGCCCACCCACACCCCGTGACCCGGCGCCGGTGACCGGGGACGACCTGCGGGCCGCGGGCGCCGCGCACGTCGTGGCGCCGTCCAGCGGCTCGGCTCGAGCCGGCGAGGGCTGAGGAGGACGGGGTCTTTCCTCAGAAGTGGTCGGGGCACCAGGGCGCGGTCGGCCAGCCGAACGCCGTCGAGGCGGCGACGACCGCCCCGGGGCTCACCTCGGTCACCCGGCCGGCGCCCTGCAGCGCGGCCATCGAGACCCCGCCCAGGTAGGCCGCGGAGAGCCCCTCGATGTCGATCACCAGGTCCGGGTCGCGGTCGGTGCGGTCGCAGAACGCTCCGGCCGGGTGGCCCCACAGGTGCCAGCGCCCGTCGTTCCAGTCGCAGAACGGATCGCGCACCTCCAGCACCAGGTCGATCCGCGCCGGGTAGCGGCGGGCCGACAGCGCCGCGCCGACGTCGACCAGCCGCACCCACAGCGCGTCGACCGGGCGGGCGTGCCAGGCGCGCGGGTCGACCAGCAGGTGGCGCAGCGGGTCGTCGGCCGAGGCGTCGGGCGCCTCGACGGTGCGCACCAGGTCGACCGAGAGCAGGTACCGCCAGAGGGCGGCGTAGGCGGCGGGTGTGCTGGCCCGGACCTCGCCGACGGTGAGCGTGCCCTCCGGCTCCCCGGCCGCGCTCCAGGCGGCCCGGACCCGGTACAGCGCGTAGCCGGTGACGGTGCCGTCGCCCTCGACGTGCAGCACGTGCTGGCGCGGCGGGCCGCCCTTGGTGTCCTCGGGGCGCTCGACCAGCCGGCGGTCCCACCAGCGGTCGTCGCGGGCCATGTTGCCCGGCACCCACCGCCGCAGCGCGTCGTGCAGCGGGACGGCGGCGGCGCGGAACTCCGCCTCGTCGACCAGGCGAACGGTGCCGGTGCCACAGTCGACGTCCGGCCGCAGCCGGAGGCGCTCGCTGGCGCCGGACCACCCGCCCCGCCAGGTGGCCGGCGCGTAGCCGAACCGGCCGTAGATCGGCGCTTCGGCCGCCCACAGCGCGGCGACCGGCTCGCGGCCGGCGGCGTGCACCTCGTCGAGCTGGCGACGCATGATCGCGTTCAGCACGCCGCGGCGGCGGTGCGTGGGGGAGACGGTGATCCAGGTGATGCCCGCCGTCGGCACCGCCGCACCGCCGGGAACGGTCATCTCGAGGCTGTAGATGCCCGAGGTGGCGGCGACCCGGCCGCCGTCGAACAGCGCCAGCGACCGGTCCAGCTCGGCGACGGGCGAGGGCTCGTCCAGGTACGGGCCGCTGTGCTCCTCGGCGAACGTGGTGCGCATTGACCGGGCGAAACCCGGCCACTCGTCGGCGGTGATGGGGCGGAGCTGGTCGGCCAGATCGGTCACGGGAGCTGTCTACCGGGCACCGGTGACGATCCGCCAACCAGTTCCGCCGACCAGTTCCGCCGGCCGGTCAGAGCCGGGGTGCCGGCAGCCGGCGCAGCCAGCGGGGCACCCACCAGGTCCGCTCGCCGAGCACGCCGATCGCGGCCGGCAGCAGCACCCCGCGCACCAGCGTCGCGTCGACCAGGACGGCGACGGCGAGCCCGATGCCCAGCTGCTTGAACTCCAGCATCGACAGCGAGGCGAAGATCGCGAACACCGCCACCATCACCACCGCCGCGCTGGTGACCACCCCGGCCGAGCGGGACACCCCGGAGGCCACCGCCAGCCGCAGCGGCACCCCGGCCGCCGCCTTCTTCCTGATCCGGGAGACGACGAAGACGTGGTAGTCCATCGACAAGCCGAACAGCACCACGAACAGGAACAGCGGGATCCAGGAGACGATCGTCCCGGTGGAGGTGAAACCGAGCAGCCCCTCGGCCCAGCCGGACTGGAAGACCAGCACCAGCACGCCGTAGGCCGCGGCCACCGACAGCAGGGTGAGCACCGCGGCCACCAGCGCCACGGCCAGCGACCGGAACGCCACCGTGAGGACGACGACGGTCAGCGCGAGCACGAATCCGATCACCAGCGGGAGCCGCTGCGCCATCGTGCTGCCGAAGTCGACGCTGCCGGCGGTATCGCCGGTGACCGCCGTCGTCGCGCCCGGCAGCGCGCCCACGGTGGCCGGCAGCAGCTCCTCCCGCAGCTCGGTCAGGGCCGCGGACGCGGCGTCGCTGCCCGGCTCCTCGGAGCGGACGACGGCGAAGCGGGCCACCGTCCCGGCCGGGTTGACCTCCACCTGCGCGTCCTGCTGGCCGGGCAGCCGACCGGCCAGTTCGCCAGCCGCGGCGCGGACGGCGGGGACGTCCAACCGGCCGCCGTCGGGCCGCCAGACCACCACCGTGTCGGTGCTGCCCTCCTGCGGGTAGGCGGCGGCGATGTCGTCCCAGGCGCGCACGACGGCGCTGTCGCGGGACAGCGAGTCGATGCCCGGCATCGAGGTGTGCATGCCCAGGGCCGGGACGGCCATCGCGAGCAGGACGGCGACCCCGGCGGCCAGGGACAGCGCCGGGCGGGCCAGCACCCGGCGGACGACGGCCGACCAGACCCGGCTGTCGTCGGTGCGCCCGACCACCCGGCCCAGCAGCGGCACCCGGGGGCGCTCGATGCCGCGGCCCAGCAGCGCGAGCACCGCCGGCAGCACGGTGAGCGAACCCAGCACGGAGACGGTGACCACCAGGATCGTGCCGGTGGCGAAGGAGCTGAACACCGGGCTGCCGGCCAGGTACATGCCGGCCATCGCCACCGCCACGGCGATGCCGGAGGTGAGCACCGCCCGGCCGGAGGTGGCCGCCGCGAGCTCCACGGCGGCCACCGTCCCCGCCCCGTGCCGGCGTTCCTCCCGGGCCCGGCGGACGTAGAACAGCGCGTAGTCCACCCCGACGGCCATCCCGATCAGCAGCACCACACTGGCGGTGCTGGGGTCGACCGGGGTCAGCTGGGAGACCAGCGACACCAGGCCCAGCGCGCCGCCGACCGCGGTGAGCCCGAGCAGCAGCGGCACCCCCGCCGCGAACAGCGCGCCGAAGGCCACCAGCAGCACCAGCAGGGTGACCGGCAGGCTCAGCAGCTCGGCCCGACGGAAGTCGGAGTCCAGCTGCTCACCGACGACGGCGTCCAGCGAGCTGCCGCCGGCCTCGGCCACGCGCAACTCCGGGTGGTCGGCGGCGATCTGCTCGACCTCGGCGAGCACCGGGCGCACCGCCTCGACCGCGGCGTCGTCGGCCGCGGCGCCGGTGGCGTCCCCGACGTCGAGGGTCACCGGCAGCAGCACCGCCGTCCCGTCGGCCGAGGGGACCGGCCGCCCGACGGCCGTGACCTCGTCCAGCCCGGCCAGCCGGGTGGCGACGTCGTCGACGGCTGCCTGCTCCGCTGCGCCCAGCGGGCCGCCGTCGCGGGTCCGCACCAGCACCTGCTCGACGGCCGGGTCGGGGAAGCCGGCCCGGTGCAGGACGACGTCGGCACGGCCGGACTCGCCGCTGCCGCTCTCGGCGCCCTCCAGCGTGCGGGTGCCGATGGCGCTGCCGGCGACGAGGGCCACCATCACGCCCAGCAGCCACAGCGACACCACCGTCCAGCGGTGCGCGGCGCTCCAGGCAGCGATCGAGACGACCCTGCTGCGCGGCGGGCGCGCGCGGGCGTCGGGCAGCGGGGTGAGCACGGGAGCGGTCACGGTGGGCCTCTCGGGACGGGGCGGCGCCCCGGCGGCGACGCTGGATCGAGGCTGTCGTCCCGCGGTCCACCGGTCAGTGCCGCTGGCAGGCCAGCCGGGTTCGGGCCAGCCCGACCTCCGGCGGGGGGGCAGCAGGCTGGCCGCACGGCCGGGCGGGACGGGAACCTGCCCCGGGCCGGGGATCTCGCCGCCGGTCGCCGCCGAAGGGAGGACCATGTCCAGGAGCAGACCGAGCCGGGTGCTCGTCGTCTCCAGCGCGTTGCTGGTCGTGCTCGTCGCCAGTGGCCTGGTCGCTGCCGCCGTGGCCCGGAGCAGCGCGACGGGGCGGGAGAGCCACCCCGGCGTGACGTCGGTCGAGGTGGACCAGGACTGTGCCGGGGACGTCACGGTGCTGCCGGCCGACGCGGGCGGGGGGATCGTCGAGGTCGCCCGGGCCGATCGGTGGACGTTCGGTCGTCCGCGGCACACGGCCGAGGTCGTCGACGGCCGGCTGACCGTCTCCACCGACTGCCCCGACCTCCAGCTGTTCTGGACCTCCGCCTCCGACCTCACCCTGCGGGTGCCCGCGGGCGTCGGGGTGCGGGTGGCCGCCGGGGCGGGCGCGGTGCGGGCCCGGGGGACCACCGGCGACCTCGACCTGAGCACCAGCGCCGGTGAGGTCGCCGTCTCGGACGTGACCGGGCGGCTGCACCTGAGCGCCGGCGCGGGCCGGATCTCGGCCACCGGGGTCACCGCCGAGGAGGTGACGGCCGAGAGCTCCGCCGGGCAGGTCACCCTCTCCGCCGTCGCCCCCGTCGAGCGGCTGAGCGCCACCTCCAGCGCGGGCGCGGTGACCGTCGAGCTGCCCGACGACGGGACCCGTTACGACGTCCGGGCGGACACCTCCGCCGGGGCCGTCACGGTCGACGTGCCGCAGGACCCGGACTCACCGCGGGTCGTGGAGGCCCGCAGCAGCGCCGGTTCCGTCACCGTCCGCACCGCCGGCTGAGACCCTGCGGTCCCGGACGGCTCAGCTGCGCAGGTAGGCCAGCGTCGCCATCACCCGGCGGTGCTGGTCCTCGTCCTGCGCCAGACCGAGCTTGGCGAAGATGTGCTGGGTGTGCTTCTCCACCGCGCCCTGGGTGACGACCAGCCGGCGGGCGATCGCGCCGTTGGAGTGCCCCTCGGCGATCAGCCCCAGCACCTCCCGCTCCCGCGGGGACAGCGACTGCACCGGGTCGTCCCGCCGGCGGCGGGCGAACAGCTGGGAGACGACCTGCGGGTCCAGGACGGTGCCGCCGGAGACGACGTCGTCCAGCGCGGTGAGGAACTGCTCGACCTGGGCGACCCGGTCCTTGAGCAGGTAGCCCACCCCGCCGGCGCCGTCGGCCAGCAGCTCGTCGGCGTAGGCGACCTCGACGTACTGGCTGAGCACCAGCACCGCCGTCGACGGGACGACCCGGCGCGCCTCGACCGCGGCGCGCAGCCCCTCGTCGGTGTGCGTCGGGGGCATCCGGACGTCGACGACGGCGACGTCGGGCCGGTGCTCGACGACGGCGCGGACCAGGCCGGGCCCGTCGGCGACGGCGGCGACGACCTCGGCGCCGGCCTCCTCGAGCAGCCGGACCAGGCCTTCGCGGAGCAGCACCGAGTCCTCGGCGAGGACGACGCGGCGAGGGGTGGTCACGGACACGGGAGGTCTCCGATCAGCCGGGTGGGTCCGCCGCGGCGGCTGTCGACCACGAGCACGCCGTCCACCGCGCGCAGCCGGTCGGCGAGTCCGGCCAGGCCGTGACCGGGGGCGAGCACGGCCCCGCCGCGGCCGTCGTCCTCGACGACGACCCGCAGCCGGCCGGACTCGCAGACCACGGTCACCCGGACGACGGTGGCCCCGCTGTGCTTGGCGGCGTTGGCCAGCGCCTCGCAGACCAGGAAGTAGGCGGAGTTCTCGACCGCGGGGGCGAGCCGCTGCCCGGGCGTGAGGTCGACGGCGAGCTCGACCGGCACCGGGGAGCGGGCGGCGACGGCGGCGAGCGCTGCGGCCAGCCCGCGGTCGGCGAGCACCGGTGGGGGGGCGATGCCGCGGGACAGCGCGCGGAGCTCCTCGAGCGTCTCCCGGGTCTGCTCGGCGGCCTCCCGCAGGGTGGTCCGGGCACCTGCGGGGTCCCGGTCGAGCATCCGCTCGGCCCGGTGCAGGTCCATGCTGAGCCGGACCAGCCGCTGCTGCGGCCCGTCGTGGATGTCCCGTTCCAGCCGGCGGAGCGCCACCGCCTCGGCGGCGACCGCGGCATCCCTGCCCTCGCTCAGCCGGCCGATCTCCGCCTGCGCCTCGCCCCGCCAGGTCAGCAGACCGCGTCCGAGCTGCGCCTGGGCGAGGGCGCACCCGCGGACGACCGCCGGCAGGGTGAGCGCGAAGAGCACGCCGATCGCGGTGTACAGCAGCACCCGGTTCGTGCCGGTGTCGGCCATCCCGAGGATCTCGGGCAGCGTGTAGTTCTCCGGCTCGTCCGCCCCGCCGTAGGGGATCGACCAGTCCCAGGCCACCGAGGTCAGCCCGGCCAGCGTGATCGCCCACCAGACCACCGCGACGACGAACGCGGGGATCGCGACGGTCATGTGCACCAGCGCGTGCAGCACGTCCAGCCAGGACTGCGGGTCCCGCAGCGGCGTGACCAGCCGGCGGGGGAGCGATGCGCGCGGATCAGCGGTGCGGTAGCCCGGTGTCGGCACCGCCCGCCCCAGCACACCGGGCAGCCGGCTGCGCTCCAGGGCGGCGAAGCCGCGGGCGGTGTACAGCGTGCCGACCAGCAGCGGCACCCCCACCCAGATCACCACCAGACCCATGCCGACCGCCAGCCCGGTGACCACGAGCACGAACGCGAGGAGTGACCGCGGGAACGCCAGCAGCACGTAGCCGGTGTCGACGCCGAGTTGCCGCAGCCAGCCACGACGGGGGAGCCGGCCGAGGTCCCCGGCCGGGAGCACGGCGGTGTCGGTGGTCATGCCGACCAGCCTGGTCGGCCCCCGAGCCCGCGCCGAGCCCGCAGGCTGGCCGCCGTGCCTTCGGGCTGGCCCGACCTGTCCGCGTCCATCTCGGCGGCGATGATCCAGGCCGCCGCACCCGCAGTCCAGCACCGTTCCCCTGTGGGCCCCGCGCGGAGGGCTCTAGGCTCGGGCCGCTGTCGACCGCATTCGTGCCCGCCCGTAGTCGGGGACCCCGGTTCCCCGGTGCCGCGGCCACAGGAAGAAGGCCATGCGCCCCGCTGCCGCCGTCCCGTCCGCCGCCCTCGTCCTCGTCCTGCTGGCCGGGTGCACCGGGGGAGACACCTCCGACGACCCCAGCGCCGAGGGCTCGGACGACGTCGCGGCGGTAGTGACGGCAGCACCCGACGCGCCGCGCACCCTGGTCACCGACGCCGACCCGGTCGCCTCCGCCGTCTCGACCAGCCGGGCCCTGTTCCGCGGCTCGCCGGTCGTCGTCCTCGCCGACGCCGACGACGCGGCCGCGCGGCTGCTCGGCGCCTCGGCCGCGGTCGGCCTGGGCGTGCCCCTCCTGCTCGACGACGGCTCGGGTGCCGACGACGTCCTCTCCCCGGAGCTGGACCGGCTCGGCGCCGAGATGGTGCTCGCGGTCGGCGAGGCCCGGGTGGAGGGCGTCGACGTGCGCGCCGTGCCCGCCGACCCGGACGCCGTCGGCACGGTGACGGGGCTGGACCTGGCCACCGCCGAGCCGGTCGCCGCCGAGGGCCGGGTCGCCGCCGTCGCCGCCCTGGACCCGGAGTCGATCGCCGCGCTCGAGCCCGCTCCCGAGGCGCCGGCGGCCGAGGAGCCGGCAGCGGAGGAGCCGGCGACGGACGAGCCGGCGGACGGCTCTGCCGCCCCCTCGTCGTCTGCCCCCTCGTCGTCGGCGGCCTCGTCGTCTACCCCCTCGTCGTCGGCGGCTGAGGAGACCGAACTGCCCGACCCGCTGCCGGAGTTCGACCGCGGCGAGCCGCTGGAGGACACCCTGGTGGTCACCAGCGGGAGTGCCGACTCCCTCGCCGGCGTCGCCACGGCGCGGGCGGCCGGGGCCGAGGTCCAGGTGATCGGGGGCACCGACCCGCGCGCGTCGGCCGAGCTGGTCGACCGGCTGGCCGCCGAGCCGTCCGTCGTCGTGCTGGGCGCCGACCTGGGCGAGGAGCCGGGGCTGGAGTGGAAGCTGGACACCGCGGCCAGCGGCACCCAGCTGCCGGGTGGCGGGCAGGTGCTGTTCCCCGGCCGGCTGATGGTCGCGCTGTACGGCATCCCGGGCAGCGGGGCGCTGGGGCTGCTGGGCGAGCAGGACCTGCCCGGGGCGATCCAGCGCGCCAAGGACCTGGCCGCGGAGTACGAGCCGCTGGTCGACACCACCGTCGTCCCGACCTTCGAGATCATCGCGACCGTCGCCTCGGCGAGCGCCGGGGCGGACGGCGACTACTCCGCCGAGCAGGACATCGAGACGCTGCGCCCCTGGGTGGAGGGCGCGGGCGAGGCCGGGCTCTACGTGGTGCTGGACCTGCAGCCCGGCCGCACGGACTTCCTCACCCAGGCGCAGATGTACCAGCCGCTGCTGGAGCTGCCCTACGTCGGGCTGGCGCTGGACCCGGAGTGGCGGCTGGGGCCCAACGGGGTGCACCTGGTCCAGATCGGGCAGGTCGGCATCGACGAGGTCAACCGGGTGGTCACCTGGCTGGCCGACCTCACCCGGGAGAAGGCGCTGCCGCAGAAGCTGCTGGTGCTGCACCAGTTCCAGGTGCGGATGATCCCCGACCGGGACCGGCTGGACCTCTCTCGCGACGAGCTGGCGATCATGGTGCACGTCGACGGTCAGGGGTCGCAGCCGGCCAAGCAGAGCACCTGGCAGGTGCTGCACCGGCAGGCCGACCAGCCGGAGCTCGCGTGGGGCTGGAAGAACTTCATCGACGAGGACGTCCCCATGCTCACGCCGCGGGAGACGGTCGAGCAGGTGAACCCGACGCCGGAGCTGATCACCTACCAGTAGCCGGCCCTTGGTTCTGTCGGTGCTTCCCGGCAAAATCCACCGCGAGCGTCCGGCGAGGGCAGGAGCGGTGGCGATGACCGGTGTGGTGGCCGAGCAGACCGGCACGGGGCAGGCGGCTGAACTGGAGCCGCGGCTGGCGGAGCACCGGCGGGAGCTGACCGGGTACTGCTACCGGATGCTGGGCTCGTCCTTCGACGCCGAGGACGCGGTGCAGGAGACGATGGTGCGCGCCTGGCGTTCCCTGGACGGCCTGCAGGGGACAGGGGCGCTGCGCTCCTGGCTCTACCGGATCGCCACCAACGTGTGCCTGGACGCCCTCGAGGGGCGCAAGCGGCGGGCGCTGCCGGTCGACCTGTCCGGGGGCGAGCCGAGCCCGCCGGTGGTCGAGTCGCTGGCCGGGGTGCTGCCCGACGGTGCCTGGGTGCAGCCCGCGCTGGACCGCCAGGTGCTGCCGGTGGGCGGTGACCCCGCCGAGCTCGCCGTCCAGCGCGAGTCGGTGAAGCTGGCCTTCATCGCGGCGCTGCAGCACCTGCCGCCGCGGCAGCGGGCGGTGCTGATCCTGCGCGACGTTCTCCGCTGGCGGGCCGACGAGGTCGCCGGGCTGCTGGAGACGTCGGTGGCGGCGGCCAACAGCGCGTTGCAGCGGGCGCGGGCCACGCTCGCCGCCCACCGGGCCGCGGAAGAGCCGCCGGCCCCGGCGGTCGCCGCGGAGCACGCCGAGCTGCTGGACCGCTACCTCGACGCGTTCGCGCGCTACGACGTCGAGGCGCTGGTGGCGCTGCTGCACGAGGACGCGGTGATGGACATGCCGCCGTACGCGATGTGGTTGCGCGGCTCGGCCGACATCGCCACCTGGTACCTCGGTCCCGGCCACGGGTGCCGGGGTTCGCACGTGGTGCCGCTGCAGATGAACGGCAACCCGGCTTTCGCCCAGTGGCGACCCAGCGGGCCGGGTGGCTCGTTCGAGCCGTGGGCGGTGCACGCGCTGGAGTTCCGCGACGGCCGGGTCGCCCGGACGACGGCGTTCCTGGGCCCGCGGCTGTTCGAGCTGTTCGGTCTGCCGCGCACGCCCACCCCGGCGGACTGAATGGTTCGTCCGGCCAGCTGCCCCGCGGCGGTGCCGCCCCTGGCGTTCCTCAGTTCCCGCACAGCTGGTGCTCACCGCAGTGCGAGCACGCGGCGGAACGATCGTCGGCATGTCGATCGCCGACCGTCACCTCTCCGTTCCCGGTCCCGACCAGGACGATGCGGGAGAGGCGGGCCGGACGCCCGCGCTGTCACGGCCCCGCCCCGGCGGTGGCCAGCCGGCACCCGAGCCGGAGTCGGAGCGTTGCGCGGGGGTGGCCAGTGAGCATCACATGCGCGAGTGGCCCCGGGTCTGGCGAGCCGACCGGGGCTACCACGTCCGGCTGTGCCCTCACGCCCTCGGCCACCCCGATCCCGACGACGTCCTCGACCTGCAGGCGGTCGGGGGTGTCTCCGCCTGGCACCACTGCGACGGCTGCTGCATCGCACCGCTGCGGGATGCACGGTGACGGCCGCACGGGGTCCTGGGGTGTCAGGACGCGGACGCTGCACCCGCCGCCGGGCGTCGAGAGAACTCCGTGAATCGGAGCTGGTCGAGGAGCGTCGGTCCGCCAGCGGCGTCGTGCACCTGCACCACCGCCGGCGCTGAGCGTGCGCGGTGGTGCCGGACCGCAGTGCGCGGCAACGGATCGACGGTGGTCTGGATCACACAAATATTCGTCGATCCGTTGACCCGTGTCACAGCCAGACCTAGCGTTCGGCGGCATCCACCCCTGTCGTGAGGATGCCGATGTCCTGCCGTTCCCTCGTCACCGGCCTCGCCGGTGCGCTTGCCGTCTCCGTCGCCGCCGCCCCGCCGGCCCTGGCCCATGAGACCGTCGAACCCGTCCACGCCGGAGGCACGATTTCCGGCGAGGACACCACCTGGGTCGCCGACGTCCCCGCTGACTGGAACGGCACCCTGATCCTCTACGGGCACGGGTACCGCCCCAGCTTCCTGCCCGGCAACCCCGCCGCGAACGCCCCGGACGACGAGACCCGGCGGGCCCTGCTCGCCGAGGGCTACGCCCTGGTGGGCTCCTCCTATGAGCGCAGCGGCTGGACGCTGGACACCGCCGCCGAGGACCAGTTGCAGACCCTGGAAGCGTTCTCCCGGCGCTTCGGCGGGCCGTCGCGTGTGCTGGCCATGGGCACGTCGATGGGGGGCCTGGTCACCGGGCAGCTCGCCGAGGACCCGAACACCCCCATCGACGGCGCGCTGGTGACCTGCGGTCTCGTGCACGGCGGCGTCGACCTGGTCAACTACCAGCTCGACGCGGCGCACGCCATCGCACAGCTGCTCGTCCCCGAGGGCGCGGACGTCCGGCTGGCGGGCTTCCTGGCTGACCCCGGGGAGCTCGACAGGTCCGTGGCAACGCTGACTGCCGCCGTGCAGGCGGGCCAGGCCACGCCGGAGGGCCGGGCGCGGATCGCCCTTGCCGCGGCCCTCGGCCACCTGCCCCGGTGGTCGGAGGACCAGCCGGTCGAGCCGGCGCCCGGCGACTACGTCGCACAGCAGGAGGCCCAGTTCGCCCAGCTCCAGGAGCTGATCGGCTTCGCCTACCCGGGCCGCCTGGACATCGAGCGGACCCTGGGCGGGAACGCCTCCTGGAACGTCGGCGTCGACTACCGGGCGCTGCTGCAGCACGCCGACGAGCGCGAGCAGGTGACGGCCCTCTACCGCGAGGCCGGGCTGGACCTGCGCGCCGACCTGGACCGGCTCACCGCGACCGCGGCGGTGACCCCGGAGACCGACGCGCTGGACGCCGCCCATGCGACCTCCGAGCTCACCGGTGAGCTGCAGGTGCCGGTGCTGACCCTGCACACCACCCACGACGTCCTGGCGGCGATCCAGGTCCAGGAGGAGTACGCCGAGACCGTGCAGCGGGCCGGGGAGCACCGCCTCCTGCGGCAGGCATTCGTCCACCGGCTGGGCCACTGCGCGTTCACGCCGGCCGAGCTGGTCGCCTCCGTGCACGCGCTGGACGAGCGGGTGGACGCCGGCCGGTGGACGCCGTCGGTGCAGCCGCACCGGCTGGACGCCGCGGCCGAGGAGCTGGGAATCGGGGAGTCCGAAATCCTGCACCGCTACCGGCCGGCCGAGTGGCTCGGCGACCGCGGGGGCGCCCTGGGCCGACCTCGGTTCTGACCGCGGTTCCGGCAGGGTGGTGGGGTCGGCGCGTCCGGGGGCCCCGCCACCCTGCCGGCGCAGGAGGTCGTTCCCCACGCGGCCGGCGCAGTGGGTGGCCCGACCTGCACTTCTCCGTGGAGCGGGTGACCGGGATCGAACCGGCATGGCCAGCTTGGAAGGCTGGGGCTCTGCCATTGAGCTACACCCGCAGTGCACCTGACGGTGCCCGCACAGGGTACCGGGTGGCCGGGGTGCCTACACTCAGGCCGCCACGGGGTGTGGCGCAGCTTGGTAGCGCACCCGCTTTGGGAGCGGGGGGCCGTGGGTTCAAATCCCGCCACCCCGACACGGATCCCACGTCCTTAGACTCGTGGGGAGTGGCGGCGCCGTCCGAGGCGTCGCACCCCACGAGTCTGTCCCCATCACGAGGAGCGCTGCGCTGTGAAGAGCACCATCGAGAACCTGGGCCCGACCCGGGTCCGGCTCGCGATCGAGGTGCCGTGGAGCGACCTCGACCACGCCTTCGGCGAGGTCTACAAGGAGCTGCGCAACCAGGTCCGCATCCCGGGGTTCCGCCCCGGCAAGGTGCCCAACCGCGTGATCGACCAGCGGATCGGCCGCCCCGTCGTGCTCGAGCAGGTCGTCCAGCACGCCGTGCCGGAGGTGTACTCCGAGGCGATCCGGGAGAACCAGGTCCGCGTCATCACCCAGCCCGAGGTCGAGGTCACCCGCCTCGAGGACGGCGAGCTGCTGGCGTTCACCGCCGAGGTCGACGTCGCCCCCAGCCTGGAGCTGCCCGCCCTGGACTCCCTCTCGGTCACCGTCGACGACGTCGAGGTCACCGACGAGGAGATCGAGCAGCAGATCTCCGTCATGCGCGAGCGGTTCGCCACCCTCACCGGTGTCGAGCGGGCCGCCGAGGACGGCGACTACGTCTCCATCGACCTGGACGCGAAGCTCGACGGCGAGGTGCTCGAGGACGGCAGCACCACCGGCATGTCCTACGAGGTCGGCTCCGGCAACCTGATGAACGGCCTGGACGAGGCCGTCCGCGGGCTGTCCGCCGACGAGAGCGCCACCTTCACCACCCCGCTGCTCAACGGCCCCGACGCCGGCCGGGAGGCCGAGGTCACCGTCACGGTGCGCTCGGTCAAGGCCAAGGAGCTCCCGGAGCTCGACGACGAGTTCGCCTCGATCGCCAGCGAGTTCGACACCCTGGCCGAGCTGCAGGACGACGTCCGCACCCGGCTGAAGCGCACCAAGGTGCTGCAGCAGGGCGCCCAGGCCCGCGACAAGCTGGTCGAGCACCTGATCGAGGTCACCGAGATCCCGGTGCCGGAGAAGCTGGTCGAGCAGGAGCTGACCTTCCGGGCACAGTCGATGGAGCGCGAGCTGCTCCAGGCCGGCATGGACTGGGACGCCTACTTCTCCGCCGCCGGCATCGAGGGCGGCCGGGAGGCCTACGACGCGGAGATGCGCGAGAACGTCGAGAAGGCGGTCAAGACCCAGTTCCTCCTCGACTCGATCGCCGACGCCCGCGAGGTCACCGTCGACAACGAGGACCTGTCGGCGCAGATCATGGCCCAGGCGCAGCGCAACCGGATGAGCCCGGAGCAGTACGCCCAGCAGCTGCAGCAGGGCAACAACATCGCCGACTTCGTCGCCGACGTCCGCCGCACCAAGGCGCTGGCCCAGCTGCTCGAGCAGACCACCATCACCGACGCGTCGGGCAACGTGGTCGACCTCGAGGCGCTCCGCCCCAAGACGGTCACCGCCGACGGGGACGACGACGCCGCCGAGGCCGACGTCGACACCACCGAGGCCGACACCATCGAGGCCGACACCACCGACGACGAGGCTGCCGCCAAGGCCTGACCTCGCCCCGTCGCCCAGCGCCGCCCGCACCCGCCCCGGGTGCGGGCGGCGCTGTCGTTCCCGGGGGCTGCCGTTCGGCGGGGCTCGTGCTGCGCCCACGGCGAACACCGGCCCGGACCGGGAGGAAGGCGTCGGGGGTGCGCGTTAGGGTCGACGTGACACCGAGGCGGTCACCGCGGGACCACCGGCCGACACCTGTCGGCGGGGGCCGCGACCGCACCGAGACCACCGACCCACCCGTTCCACGAGACCGACTGCACCGCAGTCCTACGGAGGTCACCGCACCCGTGAGCACCACTGACCCGAACCTGGCGAGCGCGCCGCTGCTGCGTGCGGCCGCCGGGGGGATGAACCTCAACGACTCGGTCTACGAGCGCCTGCTGCGCGAGCGGATCATCTTCCTGGGCACCCAGGTCGACGACGTGATCGCCAACCAGCTCGCCGCGCAGATGCTGCTGCTGTCCGCCGAGGACCCCAACCGCGACATCCACCTGTACATCAACTCGCCCGGCGGCTCGGTGACCGCGGGCATGGCGATCTTCGACACGATGCAGTTCATCGACTGCGACGTCGCCACCTACGCCATGGGTCTGGCCGCCTCGATGGGCCAGTTCCTGCTCACCGCGGGCACCAAGGGCAAGCGGTACTCGCTGCCGCACACGCGGATCCTGATGCACCAGCCCTCGGCCGGCGTCGGCGGCACCGCGTCGGACATCGCCATCCAGGCGGAGCTGTTCCGCAACACGAAGAAGCAGCTCAACGAGCTGCAGGCGCAGTTCACCGGGCAGACGGTGGAGCAGATCGAGAAGGACTCCGACCGCGACCGCTGGTTCACCGCGCAGGAGGCCCTCGAGTACGGCTTCGTCGACCACGTGGTGACCCGGGCCTCCAGCACCACGCAGACCGACAACCCGGTCACCGAGAACTGAACGGTCGGAGGACTGACATGAGCGACTTCCAGATGCCTTCGAGCCGGTACATCCTGCCCTCCTTCGTGGAGCGCACGAGCTACGGCATGAAGGAGAGCAACCCGTACAACAAGCTCTTCGAGGAGCGCATCATCTTCCTCGGGGTGCAGGTCGACGACGCGTCGGCCAACGACGTCATGGCCCAGCTGATCACGCTGGAGTCCAACGACCCCGACCGCGACATCACCATGTACATCAACTCGCCCGGCGGCTCGTTCACCGCGCTCACGGCGATCTACGACACGATGATGTTCGTCCGGCCCGACATCCAGACCGTCTGCATGGGCCAGGCCGCCTCCGCGGCCGCCGTCCTGCTCGCGGCCGGGACGCCGGGCAAGCGCCTGGCGCTGCCCTACTCCCGGGTGCTGATCCACCAGCCCTCCGGCGAGGCCGGCGGTCAGGTCACCGACCTGGAGATCCACGCCGCCGAGATCGAGCGGGTGCGCACCCAGATGGAGCAGATCCTGGCCCGGCACACCGGCCAGACCCAGGAGCAGGTCCGCAAGGACATCGACCGGGACAAGATCCTCACGGCCGAGCAGGCCAAGGAGTACGGGATCGTGGACCAGGTCATCGCCAGCCGGAAGCTCAACGCGCTGCCGGCTTGATCGATCCTGATCGGTACGGGCCGGGGCCGCGCGTGTCGCGTCTCCGGCCCGTACCGTTCACCCATCCCGTGAGGTCACCGGCCCGACCGCCGGCGGCGTCGTGGGGGAGCCGGGGCGGGTGTGGCGAAGCGGACGACCAGGGTGCGTTCCTGCCCCGGAACGTCAGGCCGGCCGGGTAGGTTCGATGAACGCCCGATCCCCGGTCTGCACCGTTCGGTCCGCACCGCAGGGACATCCGCAGGCGCCCACCACATGGGGCGTCGACAGGGCAAGACAACGCGTACCGGGTCGGCCACCGTGCCGTCCCACTCGAGGTGGAGGTCAGCCAGGTGGCACGTATCGGTGAGAGTGGCGACCTGCTGAAGTGCTCGTTCTGCGGGAAGAGCCAGAAGCAGGTCAAGAAGCTCATCGCTGGCCCCGGGGTCTACATCTGCGACGAGTGCATCGACCTCTGCAACGAGATCATCGAGGAGGAGCTCTCGGAGTCGTCGGACCTCAAGTTCGACGAGCTGCCGAAGCCCAAGGAGATCCACGACTTCCTCGAGCAGTACGTGATCGGCCAGGACAAGGCCAAGCGCACGCTGGCCGTGGCGGTCTACAACCACTACAAGCGGGTGCAGGCCGGCGGCGCGGGCAGCCGTGACGACTCCGTCGAGCTGGCCAAGTCCAACATCCTGCTGATGGGCCCCACCGGGTGCGGCAAGACCCACCTGGCGCAGACGCTGGCCCGGATGCTCAACGTCCCCTTCGCGATCGCCGACGCCACCGCGCTCACCGAGGCCGGTTACGTGGGTGAGGACGTCGAGAACATCCTGCTGAAGCTGATCCAGGCCGCCGACTACGACGTCAAGCGCGCCGAGACGGGGATCATCTACATCGACGAGGTCGACAAGATCGCCCGCAAGAGCGAGAACCCGTCGATCACCCGCGACGTCTCCGGTGAGGGTGTGCAGCAGGCGCTGCTGAAGATTCTCGAGGGGACGACGGCGTCGGTGCCGCCGCAGGGTGGGCGCAAGCACCCGCACCAGGAGTTCATCCAGATCGACACCACCAACGTGCTGTTCATCGTGGGTGGCGCCTTCGCCGGACTCGACCAGGTCATCGAGGCCCGCACCGGCAAGCAGGGGATCGGTTTCGGCGCCGAGGTCCGCGGCAAGGCCGAGATCGAGGAGGCCAACGCCTTCGCGCAGGTCATGCCGGAGGACCTGATGAAGTTCGGGATGATCCCCGAGTTCATCGGCCGGCTGCCGGTGATCACCAGCGTGCAGAAGCTGGACCGTGAGGCCCTCATCAACATCCTCACCGAGCCGAAGAACGCCCTGGTGCGCCAGTACCGCCGGCTGTTCGAGCTCGACGGCGTGGAGTTGGAGTTCACCGACGACGCGCTGGAGGCGATCGCCGACCAGGCGATCCTGCGGGGCACCGGGGCGCGTGGACTCCGGGCGATCATGGAGGAGGTCCTCCAGTCGGTCATGTACGACATCCCCAGCCGGGAGGACGTCGCCACCGTCGTCATCACCAAGGACGTCGTGCTGGAGCACGTGAACCCGACGATCGTGCCCCGCAAGCCCAGCCGCGCCCCCCGCGAGAAGAGCGCCTGACCCCACCAGCTCCGCCGACGGCCCGTTCCCCAGCAGGGGAGCGGGCCGTTCGCCCGTTGCCCGGGGCCGCGCTCCTCATCCGGCCATCAGGAGGCCGCGAGTGGCCGGTCAGCGAGCGAGGCTCAGCCGCTGCCGATAGACCGCCGCGATCTCGGCCTGGCACCCAGCCGGCTCCCTGGTGAGCCGGGCGTAGCTGAAACGCAGGACGAGCCAGCCGCAGGCGGCGAGTGCGGCGTCCCGCGCGAGGTCGCGCTCGCGCTGCTCCCGGCCACCGTGGAAGGCGGCGCCGTCCAGCTCGACGGCCAGCTGCACGCCCGGCCAGGCAGCATCCAGGAACACCCGCCGCCCGTCGGGCAGTCGCACCCGGTGCTGCTGCACACATCCGGGCAGCCCTGGCACCGAGAGCACGTGCAGCACGCCGAAGACCTCCAGCTCGCTCTGGCAGCCGCGCTCGAGCAGACCGATCAGCTGCACCAGATTGGCCCGGCCGGGCAACTCCGGTCGCCGGTCCAGTTCCAGCCCCAGCGCGGCGGTGCTGACCGCTCGCTCACGCGCCGATCGGAGCAGCGCCGCGCGCGCCTCCGCAACCAGGGCAGGCCCAGCGGACCGGCGGTGCGCGCCCGCCCAGCTGTCCACGAGGGCTCGCGCCAACGTCGTCGCCGGGAGCCCCGAGACGATGAGCGAGCGGGGGAGGGGGCAGCGGTGGACAGCCAGCCTCGAGGTGGAGCGGATGCGACGGTCGGTGCCGACCGTGACGTCCAGTCGCAGCGGCCGGTGATCCAGCGCCCCGTGGACGGCGAGGGCGCTTCGGTGGCTGAGCACCCCGCCGGTGTAGCCGACGGCGGCGTGCGCGCGCACTGTCCAGTCATCGGCCCATCCCGGGGCGGTGACCCAGCCGGGGTGCAGGCGCACCAGCCGGCCGCCGGCGAGCCACCGGCCCACGCTGCGCGGACTGGCGCGCTCGGCGAGGTCGGCGGTGGACGACGTTCGCGTGGGGCCGAGGAGCTCGGGGAGGGCATGCACCCGGACACGATGCGGCTTCGGGGGACCGTCTTCGCCCGTTCAGCCCGCACCTGTGGACAGCGCCCGGAGCATTGCTCCCAACCCGGCCAGGATGGTGCTCGAAGTGGCCGGATGGGGAGCAAGACGCTCCCCGGCGGGTCAGGCGTCCGGTGCCTCGGCCAGGACGACGTCGACGCGCAGCGGGCCCTCGCCGGGGACGATCGACAGCTCCGCGATCCGGCCGGCGTCCGCCAGGTCCGCGCGGGCCGCCTCGATCGCGGCGACCCGGGCCGCCGGTGCGGTCACCGTGGTCGTCGCGACGTCGGCGCGCATGGAGGCCTTCGCGTCGGACTTCGCCTTGCGGACGGCCGACAGGACCTCCGCCGCCGCCGTCACCACGGCCGGGTCACCGCCGGTGGGGAGCTCCGTGGCGGCCGGCCACAGCGCGCGGTGCACCGAGCCGGTCTGCCACCAGGACCAGACCTCCTCGGTGACGAACGGCAGCACCGGCGCGAACAGCCGCAGCTGCACCGACAGCGCGATCGCCAGCGTCGCCTGCGCGGACACCGCGGCGTCCCCGGTGCCGTAGGCGCGGGACTTCACCAGCTCCACGTAGTCGTCGCAGAAGGACCAGAAGAACGCCTCGGTGACCTCCAGCGCCCGGCTGTAGTTGTAGGCCTCCATGGCTGCGGTGGCCTCGTCGACGACCGTTGCCAGCGCGGCCAGCAGCCCGCGGTCGATCGGCTCGGTCACCTGGTCGGCGGTCAGCGCGGTCGTGGCACCCAGCCCCAGCACGAACTTGCCGACGTTGAGGATCTTCATGGCCAGCCGGCGGCCGACCTTCATCTGCGCCTCGTCGAAGGGCGAGTCCGCCCCCGGCCGGGCGCCGGCGGCGCGCCAGCGCACGGCGTCGGTGCCGTAGCGCTCCAGCACGTCGATCGGGGTGGTGGCGTTCCCCTTCGACTTCGACATCTTCTTGCGGTCGGGGTCGACGACGAAGCCGGAGATCGTGGCGTGCGTCCACGGCACCGTGCCGTGCTCGTAGTGCGAGCGGACGACGGTGGAGAACAGCCAGGTGCGGATGATGTCGTGCGCCTGCGGCCGCTGGTCCATCGGGAAGACGTGCGCGAACAGCTCCGGGTCGGTCTCCCAGCCCGAGGCCACCTGCGGCGACAGCGACGAGGTGGCCCAGGTGTCCATCACGTCGGGGTCGGCCATGAAGCCGCCCGGCACGCCGCGCTGGTCCTCGGTGTAGCCCGCCGGGACGTCGGAGGAGGGGTCGACCGGCAGCGCCGACTCCGGCGCCAGGATCGGGTCGTCGTACACGGGCTCGCCCTCGTCGTCCAGGCGGTACCAGACCGGGAACGGGACGCCGAAGAACCGCTGCCGGCTGATCAGCCAGTCGCCGTTGAGCCCGTCGACCCAGTTCTCGTAGCGGTGCCGCATGTGCTCGGGCACCCACTGGATCTCCCGGCCCCGGGCGATGAGCGCCTCACGCAGGTCGGCGTCCCGGCCGCCGTTGCGGATGTACCACTGCCGCGTGGTGACGATCTCCAGCGGGCGCTCGCCCTTCTCGAAGAACTTCACCGGGTGGGTGATCGGCTTCGGGTCGCCGACCAGGTCGCCGGACTCCCGCAGCAGCTCGACGATCCGCTGCTGCGCGCTGAAGGAGGTCTTGCCGGCGAGCTCCGCGTAGACGTCGGCGGGCACGTCGGCCGGGGGATCGGCGACGAACCGACCGTCCCAGCCGATGACGGCGCGGGTGGGCAGCTGCAGCTCCCGCCACCAGGTGACGTCGTTGAGGTCGCCGAAGGTGCAGATCATCGCGATGCCCGAGCCCTTGTCCGGCTCGGCCAGCCGGTGCGCCACGACCGGCACCTCGACGCCGAACAGCGGCGTCGTGACCGTCTTCCCGAACAGCGGCTGGTAGCGCTCGTCGTCGGGGTGGGCGACCAGGGCGACGCAGGCCGGCAGCAGCTCGGGGCGGGTGGTCTCGATGAAGACCGGGCCGTCCGCACCGCGGAAGCCGATCCGGTGGTAGGCGCCGGGGCGCTCCCGGTCCTCCAGCTCGGCCTGCGCGACCGCCGTGCGGAAGGTGACGTCCCAGAGGGTCGGCGCCTCCTGCGCGTAGGCCTCACCGCGGGCGAGGTTGTGCAGGAACATCTTCTGCGCGGTGGCCCGGGAGGACTCGGAGATCGTCCGGTACACGTTCGACCAGTCGACCGACAGGCCCACCCGCCGCCACAGCTTGGCGAACTCCTCCTCGTCCTCGGCGGTCAGCCGCTCGCAGAGCTCGACGAAGTTGCGCCGGGAGATCGGCTGCTGGTCCTTGCCGGGCTTGGCCGGGGGCTCGAACGCCGGGTCGTAGGGCAGCGAGGGGTCGCAGCGGACGCCGTAGTAGTTCTGCACGCGCCGCTCGGTCGGCAGGCCGTTGTCGTCCCAGCCCATCGGGTAGAAGACGTGCTTGCCGCGCATCCGCTGGTAGCGGGCGATGATGTCGGTGTGCGTGTAGCTGAACACGTGCCCGACGTGCAGCGAGCCGCTGGCGGTCGGCGGCGGGGTGTCGATGGCGTGGGTCTGGGCGCGGGGGGCCGACAGCGCCGCGGCCCGGTCGAAGGCGTAGGTGCCCTGCTCGGCCCAGCGGGCGACCCACGTGGACTCCAGCCCCTCCAGGGAGGGCTTGTCGGGTACGGCGCCGCCGGCTCCCGGCGCCGTGCTCTCGGGGGCTCGGGTGTCAGCGACCATGACTGGCATCCTAAGAGCGATGAGCACCTCCATTCCCCCAGGGCAGGCGGCCGCGGACCCTGAGCTGGCCCGGGTCGAGCAGGCGCTCCTGGCGCGCTGGCCGGAGAACCGGCTCGAGCCGTCGCTGACCCGCATCACCGCGCTGGTCGACCTGCTCGGTTCGCCGCACCGCGCGTTCCCGGTCGTCCAGGTCACCGGCACCAACGGCAAGACGACGACGGCGCGGATGGTCGACGAGCTGTTGCGCGGCTTCGGCCTGCGCGTGGGCCGGTTCACCAGCCCGCACCTGGAGACGGTGCGCGAGCGGATCGTCATCGACGGGGAGCCGATCAGCGCCGAGCGCTTCGTCGAGGTGTACGACGACATCGCGCCCTACGTGCAGATGGTCGACGCCGGCGGGGACGTGCCGATGTCGTTCTTCGAGGTCACGGTGGCGCTGGCCTACGCCGCCTTCGCCGAGACCCCGGTCGACGTCGCCGTCGTCGAGGTGGGCATGGGCGGCACCTGGGACGCCACGAACGTCGTCGACGCGCGGGTCGCCGTCGTCACGCCGGTCTCCCTGGACCACGCCGAGTACCTGGGCCCCGACGTCGCCACGATCGCCACGGAGAAGTCCGGGATCATCAAGGCCGACTCGGTCGCGGTGCTGGCCCACCAGCCGGCCGGTGCCCTGGAGGCGCTGGTCCGCCGGGCGATCGAGGTCGAGGCCACCGTCGCCCGCGAGGGCACCGAGTTCGGCGTGCTGGAGCGGCGGGTGGCCGTGGGCGGGCAGCAGGTGCGCCTGCAGGGCCTCGGCGGGGAGTACGACGAGGTGTTCCTCCCGCTGTTCGGGGCGCACCAGGCGCAGAACGCCGCCGTGGCGCTGGCCGCGGTCGAGGCGTTCCTGGGTGCCGGTGCGGCCAGCGGGCCCATCGCCCAGGACGTCGTCCGCGAGGCCTTCGCCGGCGTGCGGTCGCCGGGTCGGCTCGAGCGCGTGCGCACCTCGCCGACCGTGCTCATCGACGCCGCCCACAACCCGGCGGGGATGGCCGCGACGGCCGACGCGGTGCGCGAGTCCTTCGACTTCACCCGGCTGGTCGGCGTGGTCAGCTGCGTGGTCGGCAAGGACGTGAGTGGGATCCTCGAGGCGCTCGAGCCGCTGTGCGCCGAGCTGGTGGTCACCCAGCACAGCTCCGCCCGCGCCATGCCCGCCGATGAGCTGGGGGCGCTGGCCGTCGACGTCTTCGGCGCTGACCGGGTCAGCGTCCACCCGCGGCTCGCCGAGGCGCTGGAGTCGGCGATCGAGCTGGCCGAGGCCGGGCCGGACGACGCGCTGGGCGGCTCGGGCGTGCTGGTCACCGGCAGCGTGATCACCGCCGGCGAGGCCCGCACGCTGCTCGCCGGCCGGCGGGCATGACCGCACCCGACCCCGTCCGCGCGGGGAAGGCGCTGGGCGGCGCGGCCGCCGCGATCCTGTTCCTGGAGGGGATCGCGGTGCTCTTCGTGCCGCGGGCGTTCGCGCCCACCGAGGGCGGGATCTCCGGCGTCGGCCTGTGGTCGGTGCTGGCCCTCGCGCTGGTGCTGGTGCTCGCCAGCGGGCTGCAGCGCCGGCCGCAGGGGCTGCAGATCGGCACCGTGCTGCAGGTGCCGCTGCTGCTGACCGGTCTGCTCGGCGGCGCGATGTGGTTCGTCGGCGGGGTCTTCCTGCTCATCTGGCTGTACCTGCTGCAGATCCGCAAGGAGCTGCTGGGCACCGCGCTCGGCCCGCCGCCGGCCGGCTGAGCTCACCCGATCGGGCGAGTGCCCGCGCGTTCGACGCGAGGAGTGCGCGAAGCTCGCCGTGACCGGTGTGCAGAGGTGATCGCGCTCTGCTGAAACACCGCTGGGGACGGGGGAGAGGTCATGGCAGACCACAGGAGTTGCTGCGGGGGCAGCCACGAGGTGCCCGGGCGCAAGGCGCGGCGCAGCACCACGGACGAGCCGGTGATCGGCCCGGCCGGGCCGATCAGCACGACGATCGTCGACTACGCCGCGCGCGTCCGGTTCCGGCTGCCCGAGGACGCCGTCGAGCGCCGGGCCCAGCAGCTGCACGCCCGCAGCAGCTACGACTGCTGGAACGGGCTCAGCGACAAGGACCAGGAGCTGTGGCGGCACATGGCCCGAATGGACCTCGCCGGCTGAGAGCCTGCTGAGGTCTCGCGGCCGTCACGCCGCCTCGGTGGCGTCGAGGTGGTCCTGCACCGCGGCCGCGGTGGTGCCGAGGTGCTGCAGCACGGCGCCGACCACCGGGTCACCCACGTCGAGCAGGCCGAACAGGACGTCGCCGCTGTCGATGCCCCGACCACGCCGACGGCGCCGCCGTGCCCCGACCACGTGCCGGAGTGCCTGCTCGAGCGCCTTCCTGCTGCCCTCGGCGAAGGGGAGGTGCCCCCCTGGTCCCTCACGGCCCGGGTCGAGCGCGCCCGGGCCGAACCGTGCTTCCACGGTGGCCCGGACCTGGTCCAGGTCCACCCCGAGGGCGGCCAGGGCGGCCGGGTCCAGTGGGTCGGTGGCGGAGGCGACCGCCGTCCGCAGCCGCACCGGGTCGATCCCCGCCGCGTCGAGTGCGTCGGCGCCCCGGCCGCCGCGGGTGCTGATCGCCAGCAGCAGGTGCACCGGCTCGATCCGGTCGGCCCGGAGGCCGCGGGCGTGGGCCTGGGCATCGACGACGACCTGCCGGGCGTCGTCGGTGAAGCGCTCGAACACCTCAGTCGTCCTTCCTGCCGTGGGCGTGCTTCTTGTGGACCGCCTGCCGGCTGACACCGAGCGCGTCGGCGATCTGCTGCCAGGACCACCCGCGGTCGCGGGCGCTGGAGACCTGGAGGGCCTCCAGCCGGTCGGCCAGCTCGCGCAGCGCCCGGATGGCGCGCAGCCCGGTCGCCGGGTCGTCGGCCGCGGCGGCCGCGGTGACGTCGGTGGTCGACATGTCTGTCAACGTAGGTTGACGATCGAAGGCTGTCAACCAGAGTTGACGGACGTCGTCCCGTACGCTCCGGCCCGTGTCTGCACCCACTGCTGAGCGCACCCTCGTCCTGGTCAAGCCCGACGGCGTGGCCCGCGGCCTGGTCGGCCAGGTGATCGCCCGGCTCGAGGCCAAGGGCCTGCGCCTGGTCGCCGCCGAGCTGCGCACGCTGACCACCGAGGTCGCCGAGACCCACTACGCCGAGCACCGCGAGCGGCCGTTCTTCGGCTCGCTGGTGGAGTTCATCACCAGCGCCCCGCTGATGGCCCTGGTCGTCGAGGGCCCGCGGGCCATCGAGGCCTTCCGCGCGCTGGCCGGCGCGACCGACCCGGTCAAGGCCGGCCCCGGCACCATCCGCGGCGACTTCGCCCTCGAGGTCCAGGCGAACATCGTGCACGGCTCGGACTCGCCCGAGTCGGCCGCGCGCGAGATCGCGCTGTTCTTCCCCGAGCTCGGCTGATCCCTCCGTCGGCTCTGCGGCGGGGGTGCCTGGTGGTGCTCCCGCCGCCGAGCCGACCGGGGTCGACGGGTCAGCCCGTCAGGTCGGCGTCCTCGGCGGGCTCCTCCGGGGAGGTCCAGGCCAGGTGCCAGTAGGTCAGCAGGCCGCTGGTGAACCACAGCAGGAAGCCGAGGCAGAGCGCCAGTTCGACGTGTTCGGTGAGGGCGACGACGGTGGTCGCGCCCGCGAACGCCGCGAAGGTCAGCGCCGCGCTCGGCCAGGCCACCGCATTGTGCGACCGCTCGCCCAGCCGTCGCTGGTGCTCGTCCAGTGACCGCTTGTCCCGGTCGAGGACGCCGCGGATGCCCAGGTTCAGCACCGAGTGCAGCGGGATGAACGAGAGCATGCCGATCGTCCAGGCGGCGAAGAACCACGTCGACCACCCCTCGTCGGTCGCCGCGGCGATCAGGGTGGCGGCGATCAGGACCACGAGCAGCGTCGCCTCGGCGACGACCGCCCGCCGGCGGACCTGCGGGCGTCGGGCCCACGCGTGGCGCTCGTCCTCGAACGTGCGGGCGAGGTAGGTCGGGGTCGGCGAGTGCGTCATGACGTCCTCCTGAGGAGTTCCTGGCTGAGCGAGGGCAGGGGCTCGAGGGAGAAGACCGCCTCGACCGGCAGGTCGAAGTAGCGGGCGATGCGCAGCGCCAGGGCCAGTGACGGGCTGTACTCGCCGCGCTCCACGTAGCCGATGGTCTGCGGATGCACGCCGACGGCCTCCGCCAGCTCCTTCCGGCTCACGCCCCGGTCGGCGCGCAGCACGCCGATGCGGTCGTACACCTTGTCCGCTTCACTCCGCGGCTGTCGTCCCATGCCACGAACCATAGCATTATTGCTATCTGTCGAGCAATGAATCGTGGTCTTCGTGGTGACTGGCGACGTCCGGGTGCCGACACGCAGGTCCCGCCGCGCGGGGTCGGCGCGGCCGCCCACCCGTCGGAGGGGGGAGCTGGTGCGCGGTGGCGTCTACCCTGGGCAGGTCATGACTGGTGAGTCCCTGTACCCCCGCCTCGAGCCGTTGCTGGCCCAGGTCCAGAAGCCGATCCAGTACGTCGGCGGTGAGCTCAACGCCCAGGTGAAGCCCTGGGACGACGTCGCCGTCCACTGGGCGCTGATGTACCCCGACGCTTATGAGGTGGGCCTGCCCAACCAGGGCCTCATGATCCTCTACGAGGTGCTCAACGAGCGCTCCGACGCCCTGGCCGAGCGCACCTACGCCGTCTGGCCCGACCTGGCCACGCTGATGCGCGAGCACGGCGTCGGCCAGTTCACCGTCGACAGCCACCGGGCGGTGCGCGACTTCGACCTGCTGGGCGTCAGCTTCGCCACCGAGCTGGGCTACACCAATCTGCTCGAGGCTCTCGACCTTGCCGGGGTGCCGCTGCACGCCGTCGACCGCGACGAGACCCACCCGGTCGTCGTGGCCGGCGGCCACGCCGCGTTCAACCCCGAGCCGGTCAGCGACTTCATCGACTGCGCGGTGCTCGGCGACGGTGAGCAGGTCGTCGGCGACATCACCGACGTCGTCGCCGCCTGGAAGGCCCAGGGCCGCCCCGGCGGCCGGGTCGAGCTGCTGGCCCGGCTGGCCCGGGTCGACGGCGTCTACGTGCCCCGCTTCTACGCGGTCACCTACGCCGCCGACGGCGCGATCGCCGAGGTGCTGCGCACCCGTGACGACGTCCCGGCCAAGGTCGGCAAGCGCACCGTCATGGACCTCGACGAGTGGCCCTACCCGAAGCAGCCGCTGGTGCCGCTCGCCGAGAGCGTGCACGAGCGGATGAGCGTGGAGATCTTCCGCGGCTGCACCCGTGGCTGCCGGTTCTGCCAGGCCGGGATGATCACCCGCCCGGTGCGCGAGCGGACGATCACCGGCATCGGCTCGATGGTCGACGCCGGCCTCAAGGCCACCGGCTACGAGGAGGTGGGCCTGCTCTCGCTGAGCAGCGCCGACCACTCCGAGATCGGCCAGCTGGCCACCGAGCTCGCCGACCGGTACGAGGGCACGAACACCGGCCTGAGCCTGCCCTCCACCCGGGTCGACGCGTTCAACGTGACCCTGGCCAACGAGCTGTCCCGCAACGGCCGTCGCTCCGGGCTGACCTTCGCCCCCGAGGGTGGCAGCGAGCGGATCCGCCGGGTGATCAACAAGACCGTGTCCAAGGAGGACCTGGTCCGCACGGTCACCACCGCCTACGCCAACGGCTGGCGGCAGGTGAAGCTGTACTTCATGTGCGGTCTGCCCACCGAGACCGACGAGGACGTGCTGGAGATCGCCGAGCTGGCGGTCGAGGTGATCCGCGCCGGCCGGGAGGCCAGCGGCAGCAAGGACATCCGCTGCACCGTCTCCATCGGTGGCTTCGTGCCCAAGCCGCACACCCCGTTCCAGTGGGCCGGGCAGGCGAGCGCGGAGACGATCGACCACCGGCTCAAGGTGCTCCGCGAGGCGATCAACGCCGACCGGCGCATCGGCCGCTCCATCGGCCTGCGCTACCACGACGGCAAGCCGGGGGTGATCGAGGGGCTGCTCTCCCGCGGCGACCGCCGGGTGGGCCGGGTCATCGAGCGGGTGTGGCGCGACGGCGGCCACTTCGACGGCTGGAGCGAGCACTTCTCCTACCAGCGGTGGACGACGGCCGCGGCGGAGGAGCTGGCCCCCTTCGGCGTCGACCTGGACTGGTACACCACCCGGGAGCGCACCGAGCACGAGGTGCTGCCCTGGGACCACCTGGACTCCGGGCTGGACAAGGAGTGGCTCTGGGAGGACTGGCAGGAGGCGATCTCCGAGGAGGAGGTCGGCGACTGCCGCTGGACCGGCTGCTACGACTGCGGTGTCTGCCCGACGATGGGCACCGAGATCCAGATCGGCCCGACCGGGCGCAGCCTGCTCCCGCTCACGGTCGTCCGCTGATGAGGGTGCGCTGATGGCCCGCCAGCCCGACGGGCCGCCCCCGCCGCCGACCGTGCAGAAGCTGCGGCTGCGCTACACCAAGCGCGGGCCGCTGCGGTTCGCCTCGCACCGCGACCTCGCCCGGGCGCTGGAGCGCGCACTGCGCCGTGCCCAGGTGCCGATGGCGTTCTCGGCGGGGTTCAGCCCGCACCCCAAGATCAGCTACATGGGCGCGGCGCCCACCGGGGCGGCCTCGGAGGCCGAGTACGTGGAGATCGGTCTCTCCCAGCGTCGCGACCCGGAGCAGGTGCGTGCCGCCCTCGACGCGTCCCTGCCGCCGGGCATCGACGTGCTGGAGTGCGTCGAGGCGGGGGAGGGGACCGGCTCGCTCGCCGACCGGCTCGACGCCACCCGCTGGCGGATCGACCTGCCCGGCGTCGCCCCGGAGGAGCTCTCCGCGGCCCTCGCCGAGCTGCTCGCGAGGGAGACGGTGACGGTCACCAAGCGGGCCAAGACCGGCACCAAGGACGTCGACGTCCGGGCCGCCGTCGTCCGCGCGTCGGTGGCCGGGGACACAGGTTGTGCCATACTGCAGGTGGTCGTACGGCAGCTCACGCCGACCGTGCGACCGGACGACGTGATGGCTGCCCTGGCTGTCGTCGCCGACCTGCACCCGCCGTCGCCCCCACGGGCCGTGCGTGAGGCGCAGGGCCGGCTCGACGAGAGTGGTGACGTCGCCGACCCGCTCGACCCAGATCGTGCGACGCGTTCCTGCTGCCAGGAGGAACGGGCGCCGGTCTGACCGGCGGGGCCGGGTGCCGGACGCCGTCTGCGACACGTCTGCCAGCCGTGGCGCGACCCAAGAGCTCTGCACCACCGCACCACCCGCGATCCTGCTGCACCACCGGGCCCCAGCCGCACCGGCCGGGGCACGAAACAGACTTCGCGGGCCGGCCGACCCCGCCGCACCTCGGTGTGGCCGCCCGACCCGCCCAACCCGCGTTCCTGCGCGGCCGCCAGTCGGAGACGATCGGCGCCCGGGGACGCACCAGGAGGCGAGCCCTTCGTGGCCGACCGCATCGACGACAACGACAGCACCACCGAGGCGCCGGAGACCTCCCCGGTCACCGCGCCGCCGGGCTCCGGCCCGGCCCCGGAGGCCGGCACGGCGACCGAGCCGGAGACCCCGGTGGAGGAGCCGGACGACGAGCCGGTCGAGGACGAGACGGTCCAGGACGCGGCCGCCGAGGCGTCCCCGGAGCCGGTCGCGCCCCAGCCGGCGGAGGAGCCGGAGGCCGAGGCGCCGCGCTTCGGCGCCCAGTTCAGCTCCCCGGAGCCGACCGCCGTCACCGCGCGTCCGCGCCGCCGGGCCACCCGCCCGGCGCTGGCCGCCGACCCCGACTCGGTCACCCCGCCGCCGCCGGCCCCGCCGGTGGCTCCGGCCTTCGTCAGCTTCATGGCCCCGCCCGAGCCGGAGGCCGTCTCCCCGCGCCGGCGCAGCCGCCGGACCGAAGCCGAGTCCCCGGCCGACCCGGAGGCCGCCCCCCGGGCCGACCGCGACGAGCAGCCCGCCGCGCCGTCGCGCCGCTCCCGGCGGCGCCGTCCCGCGGACACCGAGGACGGCACCCCCGACGTGGAGGACGTCGCCGCCCTCGCTGCCGCTGAGCAGCAGGCCGACCGGTCCGACGACGAGCAGGACACCGGCGACCGCGAGACCGACGACCGGGACACCGACGACCGGGACACCGACGACCGGGACACCGACGACCGGGACACCGACGACCGCGACGGCGACGACGGGGGCTCGGCCGGCAGCCGGCGGCGCCGCCGGGGCCGTCGTGGCCGCGGCCGGGGCCGGTCCGGGGACGACTCGGCCGACACCGACGAGGACGCACCCGGGCAGACCGCCGGGGCGACCCGCGGCGAGGACACCGACGACACGGAGGAGTCCGGCGGCGCCGACGACGCCGAGGACACCGACGACGCCGAGGGCAGCAGCGGGTCGAGCACCCGTCGCCGGCGGCGCCGTCGTCGCCGGGGCAGCAGCGGCGAGGCCGGCGACGACGCGACCGAGGACGCCGACGACCGCCCCGAGCGCGCCGGCCGCAACGGCCGGGTCAGCAGCGAGGACGACGTCAAGGGCGTCGCCGGCTCGACCCGGCTGGAGGCCAAGCGCCAGCGCCGCCGGGAGGGCCGGGACGGCGGCCGCCGCCGGGCGCCGATCCTCTCCGAGTCCGAGTTCCTCGCCCGCCGCGAGGCCGTCGACCGGGCCATGGTCATCCGGCAGCAGGGCGAGCGGACCCAGATCGCCGTTCTCGAGGACGACGTCCTGGTCGAGCACTACGTCACCCAGGCGCAGGCGACGTCGTTCGCCGGCAACGTCTACCTCGGCCGGGTGCAGAACGTGCTGCCCAGCATGGAGGCGGCGTTCGTCGACATCGGCAAGGGACGCAACGCCGTCCTCTACGCCGGTGAGGTCAACTGGGACGCCGCCGGCCTGACCGGCAAGTCCCGTTCCATCGAGACCGCGCTGAAGTCCGGCGACAAGGTCCTGGTGCAGGTCACCAAGGACCCGATCGGCCACAAGGGCGCCCGGCTCACCCAGCAGGTCAACCTGCCGGGCCGGTTCCTGGTCTACGTGCCCGGCGGCTCGATGACCGGCATCAGCCGGAAGCTGCCGGACAAGGAGCGCACCCGGCTCAAGGACATCCTCAAGAAGATCGTCCCCGAGGACGCCGGTGTGATCATCCGGACCGCGGCGGAGGGTGCCTCGGAGGAGGAGCTCACCCGCGACGTGGCCCGGCTGCAGGCGCAGTGGGAGGTCATCCAGACCAAGGCGGCCTCCACCAGCAGCGCCCCGACGTTGCTCTACGGCGAGCCGGACCTGGCGATCCGGGTGATCCGCGACGTCTTCAACGAGGACTTCAAGCGGCTGGTCGTGCAGGGCGACGACGCCTGGGACACCGTCGAGGCCTACGTCGCGCACGTCTCCCCGGAGCTCTCCGAGCGGCTCCAGCGCTACACCGGCACCGGCGACGTCTTCCGCGACCTGCGCATCGACGAGCAGCTGGCCAAGGCGCTGGACCGCAAGGTGTGGCTGCCCTCGGGCGGGTCGCTGGTCATCGACCGCACCGAGGCGATGACCGTGGTCGACGTCAACACCGGCAAGTTCACCGGCTCCGGGGGCAACCTGGAGCAGACGGTCACCCGGAACAACATCGAGGCCGCCGAGGAGATCGTCCGCCAGCTCCGGCTGCGCGACATCGGCGGGATCATCGTGATCGACTTCATCGACATGGTCCTGGAGAGCAACCGCGACCTGGTCCTGCGGCGGCTCACCGAGTGCCTGGGGCGCGACCGCACCAAGCACCAGGTCGCCGAGGTCACCTCCCTCGGCTTGGTGCAGATGACCCGCAAGCGGGTCGGTCAGGGCCTGCTGGAGGTCTTCTCGGAGCCGTGCGAGCACTGCCGGGGCCGGGGTGTGCTGGTGCACACCGATCCGGTCGACGAGAAGCGCCGCGGCGGCAACGGCGGCAACGGTGGCGGTGGCAACGGCAACGGTGGTGGCAGCGGCCAGGGGAACGGTGGCGGCCGCAACCGCGACCAGAACCGGGCCGACAACGCCGGCAAGAACTCGGGCAAGGACAGCGGCAAGGACACCGGCAAGGAGCCGGCCAGGGCGTCGTCCGGTGCGGACGCCGATGTCGCCGCCGACCCGGCGACGTCGGGCGAGGCGTCCGGCGGGGCCGCAGGCGCCGAGGAGCAGGGCGGCGAGGCCGGCACCGAGGGCCGGAGCAGCCGGCGCAGCCGGGGACGGCGTGGGCGCGGGCAGTCCGGGGAGGCCCGGGCCGCCGAGGACGCCGCGGTCCTCGCCGCCAGCGGCGCGGACGGTGACCCCGCCGGCCGGACCGACCAGGGTGGCACCCCGGGTACGCCGGAGGAGTCCCTCCCCGACGGTGCGGCGACCGCGGTGGCGCCGGAGCCGACCGAGGTCCCGACCGAGGCGCACAGCGGGGCTCCGGCCGCGACCGAGGCGGCCACGCCGGACACGGTGCTGGCCGGCCGCATCAGCGAGACCCCCCAGGCCCCGGCCGTCGGACCGGACGAGGTGCCGGCCGCCGAGCCGGACGAGGCGTCGGTGCCCGTGGAGTCGGTTCCCGTCGTGGCGCCCGACGCGCCGGTGCCGCCGGTCGTCGTCGCGCCGCAGCCGGTGGCCGAGCCCGATGCGCCCGCCGCGGAGTCCGCCCCCGACCCGGGGGCCCCGGCGCCCGCCCGCCCGCGTCGTCGCCGGGCGGCGTCCCGCCCGGCCGGGCCGCCGGCCTCGTAGGCGGGTCGGCCCGAAGGCCACGTTCGACCCGGACGCCCGGGCTCGGGTACGCTGGTCGGGTTGCCGCTGTGCGGAGGCACGTCGAGTGCCTGGCGCATCACCTCACCAGAGGTCGGCGGCCCGTCCAGCACCTGGCCACCGTGCCGGAGTGCGCGCAGGACACAGTGCTGGATACGTAGGAACCGATCGAGGAGTCAGTGGTGTACGCAGTCGTCAAGGCCGGTGGAGCGCAGCACAAGGTGGGTGTCGGTGACACGTTCACCATCAACCGCCTCGCCGGGGAGGCCGGTGACACGATCACCCTTCCGGCCCTGCTGCTGGTCGACGGCGACACCGTCACCACCGACGCGCAGGCGCTGGCCGGCGTGACCGTGACCGGCGAGATCGTCGAGCACGGCAAGGGCCCGAAGATCAAGATCCACAAGTTCAAGAACAAGACCGGGTACCACAAGCGGCAGGGGCACCGTCAGCCCCTGACCAGCGTCGTGGTCCGCGACATCACGAAGGGCTGACGACGACATGGCACACAAGAAGGGCGCCTCGTCCTCCCGCAACGGCCGCGACTCGAACGCCCAGCGCCTGGGCGTGAAGCGGTTCGGTGGTCAGGTCGTCAAGGCCGGCGAGATCATCGTCCGCCAGCGCGGCACCCACTTCCACCCGGGCCTGGGCGTCGGCCGCGGCAAGGACGACACGCTGTTCGCCCTGGAGCCGGGCGCGGTGACCTTCGGCCACCGTCGTGGCCGCCGGGTCGTCTCGGTCTCCGCGGTCGAGACCGCCGGGGTCTGAGCACCAGCAGCACCCGAACCACCTGAGCACCACCGGGGGGGGGGGGGGGGGGGGGGGGGGGGGGGGGGGGGGGGGGGGGGGGGGGGGGGGGGGGGGGGGGGGGGGGGGGGGGGGGGGGGGGGGGGGGGGGGGGGGGGGGGGGGGGGGGGGGGGGCGCCCGGCCGCGCCCCCCCCCCCCCGGGCCGGCGCAGGAGGTCGTTCCCCACGCGGCCGGCGCAGTGGGTGGCCCGACCTGCACTTCTCCGTGGAGCGGGTGACCGGGATCGAACCGGCATGGCCAGCTTGGAAGGCTGGGGCTCTG